>CP020815.1:1042500-1396424 GCA_002243705.1 Anoxybacillus flavithermus | reverse complement strand
TTGTTGTGCCACCCAACCGTATGGATAATCGTGTGGATATTTATACCCTATTCCGCGTCCAAGATGTTTCGCCCCCGCATAGTGAGCATCTTGCAAATGAAGCGGAATCGATTGTCCTTTTCCGTTTCGCACATCTATAAGCGCTTGGTCGATCGCTTTATATGCACTATTTGATTTCGGTGATAAACACATGTCAATCGTCACGACTGAAAGCGGAATGCGTGCTTCCGGCATACCGAGACGCTCTGCGGCTTCGATCGCGCTCATCACCTTCACACCGATTAGTGGATTGGCTAATCCAATATCTTCATAAGCAATGACTGCAAGGCGACGGCAAACAGCGGTAAGATCGCCACCTTCAAGAAGCCTTGCTAAATAGTGAAGCGAAGCATCTACGTCACTGCCGCGAATACTTTTTTGAAAAGCGGAAAGTAAAGAATAATACGTATCTCCTTGTTTATCATACGTTAGCGCCTTGTTTTCTACACAAAACAAAACAGTTTGCACATCCACAACAGCATATTGATCCCTTTGTTTCGTTGCATATACGACTTCCTCCAAAATCGTCAATGCTGCACGCCCATCTCCGTTTGCTCCTTCAGCAATGATCGAAAGCGCCTCATCGCTAATGTCAATATGCCAATCGCCTAATCCTCGTTCACGATCGGCTAAAGCGCGATGCAATAATGCGAGCGTCTTCTCTTTTGTTAATGGCTGCAACTGTTTTATTTGTCCTAAGCGACTGCGAACAGCCGGATTAATCGAATGAAATGGATTTTCTGTCGTCGCACCAATGAGGGTAATCAAACCGCTTTCAACATGTGGTAATAAATAATCTTGTTGCGCTTTTGTGAAACGATGAATTTCATCAATAAATAAAATGACGTTGCCTTCAAAGCGAGCATCCGCCACTATTTCTTCCATTTCTTTTTTTCCTGCCGTCGTCGCATTGAGCATATAAAACGGACGTTGTACCGTTCCAGCGATCGCATAAGCAAGCGATGTTTTCCCGACGCCAGGCGGTCCGTAAAGCAATAACGATGGCACATAACCATTTTTAATCATTCGATATAGCGCTGTATGTGAACCGATAACATCGTCTTGTCCGATGACTTCATCAATCGTACGCGGGCGCATACGATAAGCAAGCGGCTCTTGAGCAAACAACATCGTTTTCTCACCTCACAATGCTAACGCTGCACGTAAGGCAGGAACAAATTGGCGCATATGGCTTTGTTGTAAATATAAAAGAAACGCATCAACAATCGCTTTTCTCGGGTCATCCCGTTGTATTTCTGTTTTTAACTGTTTGAGTAGCTCCACGATATGATGATCGCCTGCTTCTTCAATCATCTCCTCAATAAGCGCAAGGGCACGTGTTTTTTCTGCTTGGGCATCGTGGCTTAGCAATGGCATGTCGTGCTGTAAACTATCGACAAGCGCATCAAGCCGGTCGATTAAAAAAGGGGCTAATCGTTGAAAAGGAAACGACTTTTGTTCAAACAGAGCAAAAAATAAATATTCTTTTAACACGCCATTTAACATGATGGCACAATCAAGCACATACGGACGAATACGTTCCCCGTATACATCGATA
This sequence comes from Anoxybacillus flavithermus, assembly GCA_002243705.1. Taxonomy (GTDB): domain Bacteria; phylum Bacillota; class Bacilli; order Bacillales; family Anoxybacillaceae; genus Anoxybacillus; species Anoxybacillus flavithermus. The sequence goes on along the minus strand of CP020815.1, from coordinate 1,394,827 downwards.
AGTGATTGAACGTACCAGTCAAATAAATGGGAACGAATGCGCAAAACAAGCGCGTGAACGTCTTCGCTAACTTTTTGTGCATGATCGCCCATATGCATTTGTACAATTTCTTTATGCTGTTCAAACGCTTCAATTTGCAAAGAAAGTTGTCTTAAAAATTTTTCACGTGCTGTCAACGATCGATCAGAAGCGATACGTGCAAATTGTTGAAACAGCTGATCGTAATGGTATTGAAAAATGGACAGCACAATTTCCTCTTTTGACTTAAAGTAGTTGTATAATGATCCTTTGGCTAACTGACTATGTTCAGCAATTTCTTGCATCGTTGTCGCATGATATCCTTTTTCAGCAAATAGTTTCATTGCGACTTCAATAATTTGCTCTTTTCTGCTCATGAGGCCCCATCCTTACTGTTCGTTTCTCGTTTTATTATAACACAACAGGCTGACCGAATTTCAGCCAGCCTGTCTCCAATTATGCTTGTCGTTCTTTTTTCGCTTGTCGGAAGAAAAATAGTTCGTATACAACAGGAACGAGAATTAACGTCAATAACGTTGATGACGTCAATCCACCAATGACCGTAATCGCTAACCCTTTAGAAATGAGCGTTCCCGATGATTTCGTCAACGCAAGCGGAATGAGTGCGGCCACCGTCGCAAATGCTGTCATTAAAATCGGACGTAACCGCGTTTTACCTGCTTCAATAAGCGCTTGACGAATCGTCATTCCTTTTTGCTCACGATTTTGTCCGATGCGGTCAACGAGAACGATCGCATTCGTTGTCACAATTCCAATGAGCATTAATAAACCGATCATGACGCTGACGGACATTGGTTCATTCGCAATAAACAAGCCGAGCAACGAACCGATTGGAACGAATATAAGCGATGATAAAATAATGAACGGAATGCGTGCTTTTCCAAATGTAATGAGCATTGTAATATACACAAGCCCAATCGCTACAATCATCGCTAAACCGAGCTGTTGGAACGTTTCTACTGTTTCATCGCTTCCGCCACCGCCTTCGAGTGAGACGTCTTTTGGTAAATCAATTTCTTTTTTCACGGCATTGATGACATCTTGTGTCACTTTTTGAATGTTGTCACCAACGACTTGAGCAGACACACGTGCAAACACTTTTCCATCAAGTTTTTGAATGGATGTAAATGTATCGACTTCTTGCACGTCTGCCAATTGTTTTACTGGCACTGGTCCGAACTTTGTGAAAATAAGTGTGTTTTCTAACTCTTCGATCGATGTCATTTGTTTGTCATATGACAATTGTACTGTCCGTTCTTCATCGTCTAACGTCAACGTGCCGACTTGAACCGGACGAGTTTGATCGGCGATTGTACCGAGAATTTGAAAGCCTGATACACCGTATTCCATTGCTTTGTTCGTGTCGATGTTAACGACTACTTGTTTTTGTTTATCTGTAAAGTTATTTGTAACATATTTCAAATCATCGCGCGTTTTTAAGTACGCTTCTACATCTTTCGCCGCTTGTTGTAATGCATTTAAGTCGGTCGAGTACAAGTCAATATTCACGTTATTGTTTGACGGCGGTCCACCAGATTGCAATTCTTGAACGCCGACTTTTGCACCTTTTACTTCCTCATTAGCGATTGTTTCCATTTCTTTTTCTAACTTTTTAATGAACGTGCTCACGTTCGTGTCTTCTTTCAACGTAATAAAGTAGTTCGCTTGGTTTTTCCGCTTTAATCCGCTACGGAAATCACGGCTACCAATTCCTGCAGTGACTTCTTCAATCTCCTTCATCGAAGCAAACATATTTTCAATTTTCAACGATACATCGTTCGTCTTTTCCAATGACGTAGACGATGGAAGTTCGACTGCAGCAATTAATGATTTTTGTTCTTCGTTCGGAATAAATGTGAAACCTAACTTCGGTACGATAGCGAATGAGCCACCGAGCAATAAAACAGACAAAAACAAGACAATTTTCTTATGATCGAGCGCCCATTCAATCGCTTTACCGTAAGCTCGTTGCAACGCACCTTCTTTTTCTTCTGGCGGCACTTTTTTAAACGAAAACTTCGCTAAAATTGGAACGATTGTAATGGCCACAACGAGCGACATTAAAAGCGAAAACACAATCGTTAACGCAAATGGTAAGAAAAACTCGCCTGTCACGCCACCAACGAGACCGAGCGGTAAAAAGACAACGACAGTTGTAATGGTTGACGATGTAATTGCCTTTAAAATTTCTTTCGTCGAGTCTTCGACAAGTTCATCTGTCATCCCGGTTTTTGACTTACGCACGCGACGGAAAATGTTTTCAATGACAACGATGCTGTCGTCAACTACTCGCCCGACTGCAACTGCCATTCCACCTAACGTCATAATGTTTAAAGAAATATCCATCCGCTGTAAGAAAATAGATGCGACTAATAACGAAAGTGGAATGGAAACAATGGCAATGATTGTGGCACGCACGTTTCGTAAAAAGACGAGCACCGCAATGGAGGCAAACAATGCCCCAAGCAATCCTTCACGCACGAGCGTTTCGACAGACTTTTTAATTCCTTCAGCAGAATCAAATCCTATTGCATAGTCTATTTTGTCCTTATATTTGTCAAGTACGTTGATCACTTTGTCCGCCACTTCAACCGTGTTCGCATCTTGCTTTTTCGTAATCGCCATCGATAAAGATGGTTGTAAGTTGTAGCGCGTAATTTCTCCTTGGTCTGTCACTGCTTCAATCGTCGCTACATCTTTCAACGTAATTTTTGTTGGAGCTTGCTGTCCGCTTGCTGGTGCTCCCGGTGATGCGTTCATCAGCGGAGAAGACAACGGTAAATCTTCAAGTTGTTTAATCGTTTCAATTTTTTGTTGTACGCGAATCGGAATTTGTACCGTTTCTGTTTGAACGTTTCCGGCAGGGAACGCTAAAAACTTTTCGTTAATTTGTTCTTTAATTTGCGTTAAGCTTAAGCCGTATTGCAACGCTTTTTGTTTATCAATTGTAATTTGAACAATGTCTTCTTCCATCCCACCGACAGAAATGGAGTTAATGCCATTAATTTTTTTCAACTCTGGAATAATTGTATCATCCAACAGCTGTTGTACGTTCGTATCCCCTTTTGCAAATAAAGAAATATTATAAATCGGGAACGTACCAAACGAGAAACGATTCACTTTCGTCTGCACGTTTTCAGGTAAATTTGCCTCTTTCATTAATGATTCAACTTGCCGTTCCACTTCTTCCATATCCGTGTTGAACGGAAACTCTAAGTTAATAATAGAAATACTTTCAAACGATGTGCTCTGGAGCTTCTTTACCCCTTCCACTCCTTTGAACTTTTCTTCTAACTTTGTCGTCACTTGCTCATTCATATCTTCTGGTGAAGCGCCCGGATAAATGACTTCCACAGACAATTGTGGAAACTCAATATTTGGCAACAAGTCAACTTTTAAAGAAGAAAATGAATATAGTCCGCCTAATATGAGTAGAAATGAGATGATAAATACAGCGACGGAGTTTTTTAAACTAAACCTCGTTAAAAAGTTCATTTCGCTCTTCCTTTCTTTCTTGAAATATGACCAATTAGTCGTTTTTTTACGACCATACAGTCACAATTTCACTATAATTCAATTTCTTCTCCTTTGCAACTAATAATGTGCTGTAAAAAAGCGCAAAGGAGTTCCCTTTGCGCTCATTGTTGATCGACACGTTGGATCGGAATATCTTTTAATAATTGTTGTACGACATGTGCAGCCATGATGAGGCCAGCAACCGATGGAACAAACGCATTCGATGATGGCGGCATTTTTGCCTTACGAATGGTTGCCTCATCATTTCCTACTTCTTTTCGCACGTCTTCGCGAATGACAATTGGGCTTTCATCCGAGAAAACAACGGTAATGCCTTTTTTAATTCCTTCTTTCCGCAATCTTGTGCGAATAACTTTTGCAATCGGATCCGTATGCGTTTTTGAAATATCAGCAATGCGAAAACGGGTCGGATCCATTTTATTTGCCGCTCCCATACTTGAAATAATTGGGATGTTTCGTTCTAAACATTGTTTCATTAAATGAATTTTATACGAAATCGTATCGGATGCATCAATGACGTAGTCAATATCGTACGAAAAAATTTGTTCATACGTCTCTTCTGTATAAAACATTTTTAACGCAATGACTTCGCATGCTGGATTAATGTCTGCGATGCGCTCTTTCATCACTTCTACTTTCGGACGCCCAACCGTCGATAACAGCGCATGAATTTGGCGATTGACGTTTGTAATGTCAATATCATCTTTATCGATTAAAATAAGACGCCCCACACCCGAGCGAGCAAGTGCCTCGACGGCGAACGAACCGACGCCACCGATACCGAGAATCGCAACAGTACTTTCACTTAGTCGCTTTAATCCTTCTTTTCCGATCGCAAGTTCGTTACGAGAAAATTGATGTAACATGTTTTGCCTCCCATATGTAAGTATTTCAATCGGATATACATGCATTATGGCACAAAAAAAGCCTCAACGTAAAGCATGTTCTTTACGTCAAGGCTTTATTCGTTTTTGTTTCCTAAGTCCCAATCGTGCCGTCGCTGATGGCCTTTGTTTTGAACCCGCTCTCTCACAGGTGGGTGCCCTGTTTCAAGCTTATGTACGTCCTCTCTATGTAAATGAGGCATGTACGCCACCTGAAAACCCGGGCTCCCGTATCACACATTGTTCGGTCAAAACAATAGGTGATACGACAAACACATCAGGACTTGTTGTTACTTGTATGTTAGCACACTTCGAACGTATTTGCAACGTTACAAATTTAGTCTACTTTTTGAACGTCTTTGATTCGCAAATGTAATTCTTCTAATTGCTCTTCGCTAACTGCACTTGGCGCTTCCGTTAACAAGCAACTCGCGCTCGCTGTTTTCGGGAAGGCGATTGTATCACGTAAATTCGAACGCCCCGCAAGCAACATGACAAGCCGGTCTAATCCAAGCGCAATTCCCCCATGTGGAGGCGTACCGTATTCAAACGCTTCTAGCAAAAAGCCAAACTGTTCACGCGCTTGTTCTTCAGTAAAGCCGAGCGTTTTAAACATTTTTTCTTGTATATCACGCTCGAAAATACGGAGTGAGCCTCCACCTAGCTCATATCCGTTTAACACAAGATCGTATGCTTGCGCTCGAACGCTCGCTGGGTCTGTTTCAAATTTTGGCACATCTTCACGAACAGGCATGGTAAACGGATGATGCGCCGCATAATAACGACCTTCTTCTTCGTCGTATTCAAATAGTGGCCAATCTGTAATCCATAAGAAATGAAACGCTGATTCGTCAATCAACTGTAAATCTTTTCCTAACTTTAAACGCAATGCACCAAGCGCATCGGCAACAACCGATTTTTTATCAGCGACAAATAACAATAAGTCACCCGTTTCTGCTTCAAGTGTCTGCATCATTTGTTTTTGTTCATCTTCAGTGAAAAACTTAGCAATTGGTCCTTTTAAGCCGTCTGCTTCAACTTTCAACCAAGCTAATCCTTTTGCTCCATAACGAGCGACATATTCCGTTAGCGCATCAATATCTTTACGCGAATATTTATCCGCTGCCCCTTTAACGTTGATCGCCTTCACTTGTCCGCCGTTCTGCACCGCGCTTGCAAACACTTTAAACCCGCAATCTTTCACTTGCTCGGATAAATCAACAAGCTCAAGCCCAAAACGCGTATCCGGCTTGTCCGAACCGTAACGCGCAATCGCTTCATCGTATGACATGCGCGGGAACGGAATCGAGATGTCGACTCCTTTTGCGACTTTCATGACGCGCGCCATCATTCGCTCGATCATTGCTAAAATATCGTCTTGACTCATAAACGATGTTTCAATATCGACTTGTGTAAATTCTGGTTGACGATCAGCACGTAAATCTTCATCGCGGAAACAACGAGCGATTTGATAATATCGTTCAAAGCCAGCGACCATTAACAATTGCTTGAAAATTTGTGGCGATTGTGGCAACGCATAAAACTCGCCTGGATGGACACGGCTTGGCACTAAGTAATCGCGCGCCCCTTCTGGCGTACTTTTCGTTAAAATTGGCGTTTCTACTTCTAAAAAGCCTTCTTCGTCTAAAAAGTCGCGAATCGCTTTCGTTACTTGATGGCGCATTTTAAACGTCTGGAACATCACCGGGCGACGCAAATCTAAGTAGCGATATTTTAAGCGAACGTCTTCGGATACATCTGTTTTATCTGAAATCAGAAACGGCGGCGTTTTTGCTTCACTTAAAATCGTCACGTGCATCGCATGCACTTCAATTGTTCCAGTCGGTAAATTCGGATTCACTTGTCCTTCTTCGCGTTGAACGACCGTTCCTTCTACGTCTAACACGTATTCGCTACGAATTGTTTCTGCTACTTGCAACGCCTCTTTTGACACATCTGGGCTAAATACAATTTGCACAATACCTGTACGGTCGCGCAAGTCGATAAAAATAAGCCCTCCGAGATCGCGACGTTTTTGCACCCATCCTTTTAAGCGCACCGTTTGACCGATCGCCATATCTGTTACTTCTCCACAATAATGCGTCCTTCCGAACATATTTTCCCCTCCTATTGCAATACGTGTTTCATATGTGAAATAAATGTATGAAGCGACACTTCTTGCTGTTCTCCCGTTGCCATATGTTTTACGTTAATGACACCTTTTTGTAGCTCGTCTTCACCTAAAATTGCAACATACGTCGCATGTAAACGGTCGGCGGCTTTAAGCTGTGCTTTCACTTTTCGATCTTGATAATCTTTTTCTGCCGAAATGCCTTCTTTACGTAGCGCCGCAACGAGCGCAACCGCTTCTTCTTTCGCTTGTTCCCCTAAGGCTACCACATAACAGTCAATTCCTTCTGAAATCGGTAACGAAATGCCCTCGGCCTCTAATGCAGCAAGCAAGCGCTCAATGCTTAAAGCGAATCCGATCCCTGGCGTTTCCGGTCCGCCAATTTCTTGAACGAGACCGTTATAACGCCCACCGCCACATAGCGTCGTAATGGCGCCAAATCCTTCTGCCTCGCTCATAATTTCAAATGCCGTATGATTGTAATAGTCTAAACCGCGCACAAGCCGCGAATCGACTTCAAATGCGATGCCAAGCTTCTGTAAATACATTTGCACTTTTTCAAAATATGTGCGCGACTGTTCATTTAAGTAATCAAGAATCGATGGTGCAGTACGCATCAGTTCGTGGTCGCGATCTTTTTTACAGTCTAAAATGCGCATTGGATTTTTATGTAACCGAGCTTGGCAATCATCACAAAACTCATGAATGCGAGGTTGGAAATGATCGATGAGCGCTTGGCGGTGCGCTTTTCTACTTTCAACATCACCTAAACTATTGATGACAAGTTTCAGCTTTTTCAATCCGAGCATGCGGTAAATGTCCATCGCTAAAGCGATGACTTCAGCATCAATCGCAGGATCGTTACTTCCGAGCGCTTCGACACCAAATTGGACGAACTGACGAAAACGACCTGCTTGCGGACGTTCGTAACGGAACATCGGCCCCATGTAATACAATTTCACTGGCTGATTCGGATCGCCATACATTTTATTTTCAACAAATGAGCGAACAACCGCTGCTGTTCCTTCTGGACGAAGCGTCAAACTCCGACCGCCACGATCTTCAAATGTGTACATTTCTTTTTGAACAATATCGGTTGTATCACCAACACCGCGTAAAAATAGTTCCGTATGTTCAAAAATGGGCGTGCGAATTTCTTGATAATTGTAACGACGGCAAAGTTCGCGCGCAATGTGTTCAATATATTGCCATTTTGCTGCTTGTTCGGGCAAGATATCTTGCGTTCCGCGCGGAATTTGAAATGACATATGTTTCCCTCCTTTAGTTTTTATGCAAATAAAAATCTCCCACCCCTAATAAATTAGGGACGAGAGACGAGTTCCCGTGGTGCCACCCTAGTTGAAGCGCATGCTTCCACTTTCATCCGATAACGCCCGGAAAGCGTTCTCTCCTACTAACGATGACGCGTTCAAAGAGAAACCTACGGAGTGTTCGTTCGTTAAGTCATCATGGAGAAATGCTTCCAGCCTATGGCATTTCCTCTCTGGCCATGTGTACTCTTAACTACTTTTCTCCATCATCGGCGAGATGTTGAATTTTCTTTTTATATTACGTACGAACAAACCATTTGTCAAGATGACCGTTATTTTCCGAAGTAGCGAACTAATCCGTTACAAATCGCCTCTGTCACGGCTTGTTGATATGTTGGCGACACAACGAACATCTCTTCGTTCGGATTGCTTAAATAGCCAAGTTCAAGCAATACAGAGGGGCGACTATTTTCGCGCAACACATGGTAATTGCCACTTCGAACCCCGCGTTGCTGAATGCCTGTTAATCGACTGAGGGGATCAAAAAGCGCATCCGCAAGCGAACGGTCGATTTGCTTATAGTAATATACCGTCAAACCACTGGCGGTACGGTTTAACGCGCTATCGTAATGAATGCTAACGAACGCATCGGCTTTATTTTTTCCAGCTATTTGTACTCGCTCACTTAACGATAAAAACCGATCATCTTCACGCGTTAAAATGACATTAGCGCCCGTTTGTTTTAGCTTTTCACTTAGCAACAATGCGGTTTGTAACGTTAACATTTTTTCCATCGTTCCATTCACACCTGTCGTACCGTAATCTTTGCCACCATGTCCGGCATCAATGACAATCGTTTTCCCTACGAGCGATTGCGGTTGAGAAGGAGACGGTTGGTTACTTACTTGAACAACCCATTCTGCTACATATCCAATTGTTTGCGCGTCAACTTGAATAACGTACCATTGTCCTTCTTTACGAATGACCGAAAACTGATCCCCTTGCTTCGCTTTCGTAATGACAGGCGATTGCGTGGAAGGAGCAGAACGAATATTTGTATTGTCGTATAACATTTGAACGTATGTATGTTGTTCATTACTTTGTTCGTTATTTTGTTCATTTTTCTCAACATTCGCTACGTATGACCGATGCACCCATCCTTCTTTTCCATCCCAACGCACATACATCCAATCCTCTTGTATCACCGTTGCCGTTCCTTTTTCGTTACGATTGACATACCCGATGATCGCATACGTCGTTCCTGGTCCTTTACGAAGTCGTAATCCGTCTGCTTGGCATACAACAAGTTGTTGTATTTGTTTTTTCTTTTCCATCTGTTCGTTTTGCATTTGCACGTATTTGCCGTACACCCAGCCTGTTCGATTTGAGGTAAGCCGAATTTGTAGCCATTCCCCTCGCTTTTGAACGACAGCATATTGCTTTCCTTTCGCTACTTTTTCTTGCACCGGAAATGTCAATCCTGGACCGGTGCGGACGTTCAACCGGTCAACAACGATGCGCACGTTCATTGCTGCTGATGCTGTTTGAACGATCAGCAACAAACAGCAAAAAATGAACAATGACGCGATAAGTGATTTCTTCATGTTGCAAATCCTCCTACGTTGTCAATAGTCGCTACTTTATTTCTTCACAAACAAACAAAATCCTTCTTTGAATGAAAAGGTAGAAAAATTGGGAATAATACGAAAGACATTTGATGAGATTTGATGAGAAAGGAGATTGATCATGCGCCATAGTGAAAAAGGGGAATTTATTCATTCACAATCCCCACTTATGCACGTCGATTTTCATTCATTTATTCAAAAAGAAAATGAGCTCACATCGTTTGAACTCGCTTCTGAATTCGGTCTTACCCTCCGTGACGTACAAAAAATAAAAAAACATTTAGCACGAGGATAAGAAAAAACCGGGCTCGTCCATATGCGAGCACGGTTTTTATTTGCTTTCAACGATAAGCGTTACAGGACCGACGTTCGTCAACGTTACATCCATCATGGCACCAAATACACCCGTTTCTACACGAATGCCTTTTTGACGCAATTGTTCATTAAACGCCTCATAAATGTGTTTCGCGTGTTCTGGTTTTGCTGCATCCATAAAGTTCGGTCTTCTTCCTTTGCGACAGTCTCCGTACAGCGTAAATTGCGAAATGGATAAAATCGCTCCACCAACATCTATAAGCGATACGTTCATTTTTCCGTGTTCATCTTCAAATATGCGCAAATGAGCAATTTTATCGGCAACAAATGCTGCATCTTCCACCGTATCATCATGCGTAATGCCAACTAACAAAACGAGCCCAAAATCAATTTCCCCGACTACTTCGCCAGCTACTGTGACTTTCGCATCTTTTGCGCGTTGAACGACAACTCTCATGGCGACAACCCTTTCTAATTCATGATCCGTCTAACTGAATAAATATCTGGAATTTGTTTAATGCGCTCCACCACTTTTTGAAGATGGCTCACGTTATGAATAAAAATCGTCATATGAATCGTTGCCATTTTGTTGCGATGATCCGTTCTTCCAGATACAGCAGAAATGTTCGTTTTCGTCTCATTGACCGCCTGCAATACTTCATTTAACAAACCGCGCCGATCGTAGCCTGTAATTTCGATATCAACAGTATATTCCCGTTGACAGTTTGCCCCGCTCTCCCATTGCACAGGAATAAGTCGCTCTTTTGCTTCTTCAACAAGCACGTTCGGGCAATCGGCACGATGAACAGAAACGCCACGTCCTTTTGTAATAAAACCGATAATTTCATCACCAGGCACCGGATTGCAACAGCGTGACAGACGAATAAGTAAATTGTCTACTCCTTCCACGCATACACCAAAATCGCGCTTTTTCATTGGAGTAATTGTCTTCGCCTCTTGTAGCATGTCCGATAAGCGTTTCGCTTGCTCTTCTAAATCGCGTTGTTTCCGCCACTTTTCTGTTAGACGATGCGCAACTTGGGCAGCTGTAATGCCGTTGTATCCAACAGCAGCATACATATCTTCTTCGTTAGCAAAATTAAATTTTTCCGCTACCCGTTTCATATTTTCAGCGGTGAGCACTTCTTTTACATCAAACCCCATGCTGCGAATTTCTTTTTCGACAAGTTCTTTTCCTTTTTCAACGTTTTCTTCACGGCGTTGCTTTTTGAAAAATTGGCGAATTTTATTTTTCGCATGTGATGTTTGGGCGATTTTTAACCAATCTTGACTTGGGCCATATGAATGATTGGACGTCAAAATCTCAACGATGTCTCCCGTTTGAAGCGGATGATCGAGCGGAACCATTTTTCCGTTCACTTTTGCCCCAATCGTTTTATTTCCAATTTCTGAATGAATGCGATAAGCAAAATCAATCGGCACCGAACCGGCTGGAAGCTCAATGACGTCACCTTTTGGCGTAAAAACAAACACCATATCGGAAAATAAATCCATTTTCAACGTTTCGACAAACTCTTCGGCGTTGTTCGTTTCGTTTTGCCACTCAACAATTTCGCGAAACCATGATAGTTTTTCTTCAAACGTATTCGGTCGAATCGTCTTTCCTTCTTTATACGCCCAATGGGCAGCAATTCCAAATTCCGCAATATGATGCATCTCAAACGTCCGAATTTGCACTTCGAGCGGTTCGCCTTTTGGGCCGACAACGGTCGTATGAAGCGATTGATACATATTTGGCTTCGGCATGGCAATATAATCTTTAAAACGCCCAGGCATCGGCTTCCAACATGTATGGATGATCCCGAGTACCGCATAACAGTCTTTAATGCTTTCGACGATGATGCGCACAGCAAGCAAATCGTAAATCTCGTTAAATTGCTTATTTTGCAAAACCATTTTCCGATAAATGCTGTAAATATGTTTTGGACGTCCAGAAATTTCGGCCTGAATCCCGACTTCCAGTAACCGTGCACGCATTTCTTGGATGACTTCTTCTAAGTATTGCTCACGTTCTGCCCGCTTTTTCTTCATCAAATTGACGATGCGATAATATTGTTGTGGATTTAAATAACGGAGCGCTGTATCTTCAAGCTCCCATTTAATTTTTGAAATTCCGAGCCGATGGGCAAGCGGAGCAAAAATTTCAAGCGTCTCATTCGCAATCCGGCGTTGTTTCTCGATCGGCAAATGTTTTAATGTGCGCATGTTGTGCAAACGGTCCGCCAACTTAATTAAAATGACTCGTATATCTTGCGCCATCGCTAAAAACATTTTGCGATGATTTTCTGCTTGTTGTTCTTCATGCGATTTATATTTAATTTTTCCGAGCTTCGTTACACCATCAACGAGCATCGCTACTTCTTTTCCAAATTCTCTTTCTAAATCTTCCTTCGTCACATGTGTATCTTCAACGACATCATGTAAAAATCCAGCCGCAATTGTTGCTGGGTCCATTTCTAAATCGACTAAAATCCCTGCTACTTGAATCGGATGAATAATATACGGCTCCCCAGACTTTCGATATTGCTCACGATGTGCTTCTTTCGCAAATTCATATGCCCGTTCAATAAACTGTACGTCGTCTTTCGACAAATAACGGCTCGCCTTTTCAATGACTTGTTCCGCCGTTAATACTTGTTCATTTGCCATGCAATCACCTTTTATTTTAAACGTATTTACAATATTATCTTGAAATTTTTTTCAAATGTAAAGAGCAACGATGCGAAAAAGAGGAGCGTTTTGCCCCTCCTTCATTAAAATTGCATTAGCGTCAAAATATCGTATCCTTTTAATTTTTCGCGACCTTCTAAATACGTTAATTCAATCAAAAATGCAATTCCTGCGACAATGCCACCGAGCTGTTCAACGAGCTTAATCGTCGCTTCAATTGTGCCACCTGTCGCTAGCAAGTCGTCTGTAATAAGAACGCGCTGTCCTGGCTTAATCGCATCTTTATGCATCGTTAATACGTCCTTACCGTATTCTAAACCGTATTCGACACGAATGACTTCGCGAGGTAATTTTCCTTCTTTACGGACAGGGACAAATCCAACGCCGAGCGCATAAGCAACTGGACAACCGATAATAAAACCACGCGCTTCTGGTCCAACAACGACATCAATTTTCTTTTCACGTGCGTAATTGACGATTTGATCTGTTGCGTACTTGTACACTTCCCCTTTATCCATAATTGTTGTAATATCTTTAAATTGAATGCCTGGTTTTGGGAAATCAGGAACAATCGTGACGTATTGTTTTAAATCCATTGACATTTTCCTCCTCATACAATGAATCAAACCAACGTTTCAGTTGGGAATAAGATGAGTATAAAAACATATGCTCGAGCTCTGCCTGCGCTTGTTTCAATCGGTAAGAAGGCGATTCCGTTAAATCCCGTTTCTGGACATCGCGAGCTAAAGAAACGATTCCGTTTTCAACAGTTATAAAGCCAAGCTCTTTAAACACTTGAATCATAAATAAAATCGTTTCTTTTGTCCATCCGCGCGAGCGAGCTAAGTCATCAGCGTAACGTCGCACATCAAACGGGCTACGCTTATGCAAAAAGGAATATAACCACTTAAAATGTTCACGCGTTGGCAATACGCTAAAGAAGTGATTCTCCCTTTGATAGAATAACGCATAAATGCGTTCAGGTAAACTACAACTTAATAAAACTTTAACGATCTGCTGTGACGGAGGCAAATCAAGAAAAACAATATACTTTCCACCTACATCAATGATCGCGTCTCGTTCGTTCGACACATATACAATTTCATCTGCATATGCCGACAATTGCAATGCGTCTACTGTGTCACGATGAAAAGCGATCAATAACCGCTTTTCTTTCGGTAGCGACGCCATGAACTTACTTGGATGACGAATGTGACGCATATCAAACAATTGCCATTCATTCACTGCTATATCTTGAATCATTAACTGCGGCTTTCGAAAGTTGTTCCATTCGTTAATAGCAAGTTCTCCTACGATCGAAAGACGAACGTTCGGTGCAATTTCGTCACCGATGTTGCCAAAACCGAATCCAATCGCTTCTAACGTTTTTCCTTCTTCCGCTAACAACAATTTTAAGTGGTTTTGATCCGTCCCGATTTTTCGCAATGTATCGAGTTGCACATGTTGGAAAAGGACACGCGGCTTCGGATTCCCCATTCCAAACGGTGCAAGCCGATTCATTTGTTCGATAAGTTCAAGCGAAACGTCTGAGATGGAGCAACATAAATCGATGTGAGTGATAGGAATGAAATGTTCGTCCGTTAATTGTTGCTCCGCTGCTTCGTTTAGGCGACGACGTAATTCATCTACATCATGAAAAGAAAGCGTCATTCCGGCTGCCATCGGATGTCCGCCAAAATGCGGCAAAATATCGCGACAATTTGACAAGTTCGCGAATAAGTCAAATCCCTCAATACTTCGCGCTGATCCTTTGGCTATTCCTTTTTCTTGATCAATGCTTAACACGATCGTCGGACGATAAAACTTTTCGACTAAACGAGATGCCACAATGCCAATAACACCGACATTCCATCCTTCTTTCGCCACAACTAACACACGATCATCTCTATAATGTTGCTCGACAAGTTGAATCGCTTCTTCTGTTATCTCGTTCACAAGTTGTTGACGTTCGCGGTTCATTGCATCAATTTGCTCCGCTAGCATGTCCGCTTCGTGTGCATCTGTCGTCAGCAACAGCTGAACAGCTGGATCAGCGCAATCGAGACGTCCGGCGGCATTAACGCGCGGACCGATCATGAAAGCAATCGTATCTTCTGTCACAGCTGTATGTGATACGCCACATTGTTTACAAAGTGCCTGTAAACCGAGACGGTTCGTTTGACGAAATTGTTCAATGCCCAACCGGGCGAGTAAATGGTTTTCGTCTTGAAGTGGAACGAGATCGGCAATTGTCCCGATTGCAACAACGTCCAACCATTCATACGGCACGCGCCCGATAAGCGCATGAGCAAGTTTAAATGCTACGCCGACGCCAGCTAAATGTTTAAACGGATAATTCGGGCTTATTTTCGGATGGATCGTTGCGTACGCTTCCGGTAATACCGGACCAGGTTCATGATGATCGGTAATAATTAAATCGATCCCAAGCTGTTTCGCTACGTTGGCTTCATGTAAAGCAGAAATGCCCGTATCGACTGTAATGATAAGCGAAACACCTTGTTGTTTTGCTAGCCGAAACGCTTGTTCATTTGGTCCGTATCCTTCTGTAAAACGATTCGGAATGTAAAAAGACACATTCGCTCCTTTTTCTCGTAATGCGCTGACCATGACGACTGTACTGCTTACTCCATCGGCATCATAATCACCGAAAACGAGAATATGTTCATCGTTTGTAATCGCTTTCTCTATTCGCTCAACCGCTTTTTCCATATCGTTTAATAAAAATGGTGAGTGAAACGATTGCTTTCGCTCAAAAAAAGAACGAGCGGCTTCAACGGTATGGTAGCCGCGGCTAACAAGCAATGAAGCAACGAGCGGAGTGATATGTAGCGCTTGCGCAATCATTTGCACTTGTTGCTCGTTTACTTGTTGAATATTCCAACGGGTTTTCGATGCTAACATGTCATTCACCCCTCAACCTTTTTATTATACAAAACAATAGGCTAAGGGGCAATTCATTGTTCATCGTACGGATTCATATGCACCATCACATTATGCACTTGCGGAAACGTCAGTAGCTTTTCTTTCACCCTTTTCCCGATCTCATGCGCTTCTGAAACCGTTAAATGTGGTGACACAGCAATTTTTAAATCGACAACAACATAATGCCCATGTTGACGGGCATAAAGTGAGTCAATGCGTTTCACTTCAGAAAATGACAAAACCGCTTCGCGCAAGTTCACCGTCTCTTCTTCGTGCCACACGTGATCAAGCGCATGATGAATCGACTCTGCCCCTAACTGCCACGCCATTTTTAAAACGAGGAGCGAAACGAATAGCCCTGCAACGGGATCTGCATAAACGAGCCATGGTGCATGTAATGTTTCACCTAACATCGCGGCAACAATGCCAATACATGCAGCAATCGAAGAAAAAACATCCGAACGATGCTCGTACGCATTAACGATAATCGCATCGCTTTTAATTTTTTTCCCTAACGCATATTTATAACGAAACATCGCCTCTTTTACGATGATGGATAAGATGACCGCATAGACAGCTATCATTTTCGGCGGTTCAATCGGGTGAAAAAATGAAGAAAAAGAAGATGTTCCAATTTCTATTCCGACGAGAAAAAGCAAAACCGCAACAATAATGGCAGCAATCGATTCCGCCTTCCCGTGTCCATACGGATGATCGTCATCAGGCGGTTGTTTTGCCGCCCGCAACCCAATCCATACCGCAAGTGAGCCTGCTACATCAGAAGCGGAATGTACCGCATCAGCCATAAGCGCCTTACTGTTTGCGATCATCCCAATCCATCCTTTGATGACTGCTAAAACAACGTTGCCAACAACACCAACCATCGCGGCAAATTGAGCTTGGCGAAAGCGCGCTTGTTCATTCACCCCATTCGCTTCCTTTCCTTTTTGTTTTTTTTTAGTGTATCCTATTCACGCCACGAAAAAACGTCGCGGCATGCGCCACGACGTTATACTTCTGGTTCTGCTTCTAGTTGGTCGCGTTTTTGCTTTCCTTTTTTCAATTGCTTTGCTTTCCAAATGAGCCACAGCTGCGCAGCAATGAAAAGCGAAGAATATGTGCCGGAAATTAAACCAGCAAGCAATGCGAATGAGAAATTGCGAATCGCTTCACTACCGAACAATAAAAGTGCGACAACGGTAAACACAACGGTTAAAACCGTATTTACAGAGCGTCCAAATGTTTGTTGTAATGCTTTGTTGACGACATCTTTTAAATCGTCAACCGTTTTTACTTTCCGCTTTTTCATCAAATAGCGAATGCGGTCAAACGTAACAATTGTGTCGTTAATGGAATAACCGACGATCGTTAACACAGCTGCAATAAATGTTAAATCAACTTCTAAACGTGTTAAGCTGAAGAAGGCGATGATAAAAAACGCATCATGCAATAGCGCAACAATAGCTGCAATCGCCATATACATTTCAAAGCGGATCGTGACGTAAATGATGATACCGACAGATGCGATGAGTACGGAAATAAACGCATTGCGCGCCAATTCTTTTCCGACTGTCGGCGATACGGTGCTTACGTTCGGTTCTACCCCGTATTTTTCTTTAAAATGCGATTTTAACTTTGAAATTTCTTTTTGATCAAGTACCCCGAGAAAACGCACAATCGCCATTTCGTTGTTATTGCCAGACAGGACAATGTCTTTCGGTTCGAGTTGCAATTGTTTTAACTCTTGCTTCACTTCTTCGGTCGTTAATGATTTTTCGCTCATTAAGTCGACGCGCGTTCCACTAGAGAAATCGATTCCTAAATTTAATTTAGCTGTTAGCAATAATACAAGCCCGATAGCAAACATGGCCCCTGAAATGACGAAAAATAGTTTGCTTCGTTTCACAAAATCAAGACGCGCAAACTTCGTCGGCACATCTGTATCATCTGTCACTTTTGCGATATCTAATATGTCTTTTGGATTGACACCAAAATAATGTGGTTTTTTATCAAACAAACGGCTTTTCACTAGCAAACCGAGCAAGAGACGCGTGCCATATACCGCTGTAATAAAGCTCGCCAAAATGCTAATAATGAGCATTGTCGCAAACCCTTTAACAGAGCTCGTCCCATATGCAAACAAAACAACTCCAGCAATAATCGTTGTAATGTTGGCATCTAAAATCGTCGCGAAAGAACCGCGATTTCCGATGCGATAAGCTGACATCAACGATTTTCCGAGCTTTAATTCATCTTTAATGCGCTCATATGTAATAATGTTTGCATCGACTGCCATCCCAACACCTAAAATAAGCGCCGCAATGCCCGGTAGCGTCAATACACCGTTCATCCAATCGAAAACAAGTAAGATAAGATAAATATATACACTTAATGTAACGACAGCAACAATTCCTGGAAGACGATAAAACATGAGCATAAATAAAAATACAAGGGCAATGCCGATAATGCCAGCAAAAATCGTTTTTTGTAACGCTTGTTCACCGAACTGCGCACCAACCGATGTTGAGTAAATTTCTTTTAACTCAACAGGGAGCGCTCCTGCGTTTAACAAATCAGCTAATTGTTTTGCTTCCTCGACTGTAAAATTTCCAACAATTGAAACATCCGTCTGGTTGAATACTTCATTGACTTGCGCCGCCGAAATAAACTTCGGATGCTCTTTTCCGACTTCTTTTGCGTATGAGTCCACACCTTCTTCGAAATCGAGCCAAATGACAAGCACGTTGTTCGGTGCCATACTTAATACTTTTTGTGTCACTTCTTTAAACTTGTTGGCGTCTTTTAATTGAATGGCAACACTTGGCTTTCCTTTATCGTCAAACGTTTGTTTCGCTCCCCCTTCAACGAGGTCGCTCCCATCCATTAATACGTTATCATGTACATCGCGAAATGTTAACTTCGCCTCTGTCGATAAAATTTCACGGGCCTTATTTTGATCTTTCACTCCTGCTAATTGAACGCGAATACGATCGTTTCCTTCTACGTCAATGCGTGGTTCGCTCACCCCAAGCACGTTAATGCGTTTATTTAGGGCACTAACTGTGCTAAGCAACACGTCTTTCGTAATTTTTTCTCCTTCTTTTGTTGGCTTCACTTCATATAAAATTTCAAAGCCACCTTGCAAGTCTAAGCCGAGTTTAATGTTTTTTACAATTTTCTCTGCTGTTGTTCCCATCATGCCGCCTAGTAAAACGACAAGAAGGAAAAAAGCAATGATGCGACTACGTTTTACCATAAAAATCCTCCTCTATTCTGGCATGTGCCAGAATTTTTACCAACAAAACAAATTATGAATGACAGTACACTTTCTGTCAATTTCCAATCGAACAATTAAAACAATTGTTCCAACTCCGAAAGCCCTTCTTCTGTAAACCAACGATCATGTTTTTGTTCCTTTTGAACGACATATGCCATGTAATCACTTGCACGCAATGATAAAATGTCGTTAACAAGTTCAAACAGCCGCTTTTCTTCTTTGTTTTTTTTCCATTTTTTCACCATCAAACAATTCCATACATCTTCAATCGTCGCTTGCTCATAACCGAGCAATTTTAGTTCATCTACTTTACTTTGTAGCGCTGGCATTAATTGTTTTCGATCCACATTCATCTCCCCCATTTTGTCATGCTTGGCCAACATGTGCATATATTTCATTGTATAAAAGATGACCTCATTTGAGAAGGTAGGGAGGAACATGTCCAAATTTTTGAAAGGAACGATCATTTTAATTGTTGCAGGATTGTTGACGCGCATACTCGGTTTTATTAATCGCATCGTCGTTGCTCGTCTCATTGGTGAAGAAGGCGTCGGTTTATATATGATGGCAGTTCCAACGCTTGTGTTAGCCATTACGATTACACAGTTCGGCCTCCCTGTCGCTATTTCAAAGCTTGTCGCTGAAGCGGAAGCGGTGGGCGACAGACGAAAAGTAAAAAAAATATTAGTCGTGTCTTTATCCATTACAATTGCTTTAAGTACGATCTTTTTTCCAGCTCTACTTGCCATTGCGCCTGTTCTTTCTCAAACGTTATTTACAGATGCACGCGTTTATTATCCGCTCGTGGCGATCGCTCCCGTCGTACCAATCGTCGCTGTATCTTCCGTTTTGCGTGGATATTTTCAAGGAAGACAGCAAATGAAACCATATGCCTATTCTCAATTGCTTGAACAAGCGGTCCGCATTACGCTTATCGCTGCTTTTACAACCGCTTTTTTGCCGTACGGTATCGAATATGCCGCAGCAGGGGCGATGATTTCTGCGGTCGTTGGGGAGTTTGTATCGCTCGTTTATTTATTCATTACGTTTAAGCGAAAAAAACCGATTCGCATTCGTTATCGCTTTTTCGCTTACGTAAAGGAAGGAAAGGATACGTTCGTTTCACTCATGCGCATTGCTGTACCTACGCTTGGGAGCCGAATGATTGGATCAATCGCCTGGTTTTTTGAACCAATTGTCGTGGCACAAAGTTTGGCGCTTGCTGGCATCACTGCAACCCATGCAACAAAACAATATGGGGAGCTGACTGGATACGCCCTGCCCCTTTTAATGCTTCCATCATTTATTACATATGCGCTCGCCACTTCACTCGTTCCGGCTATTAGTGAAGCGGCTGCTCAAAAGCAACACCGACTCATCGAGTATCGTTTGCATCAAGCTGTACGGCTATCCCTTTTAGCTGGAGGGCTATCGATTGTTGTGTTGTACGTATTGGCGGAAGAAATGATGCAATTGATGTATGGTGCGAATAAAGCGGCAATTTTTGTTAAAGTGATGGCTCCGTTTTTCATCTTTTATTACTTGCAAGGCCCACTGCAAGCTGTGTTGCAGGCACTCGACTTAGCGAAAGAGGCGATGACAAATAGTTTGATCGGTGCCATCGTGAAAACAGCACTTATTTTTTGGCTCGCCTCTCAACCATCGCTCGGCATTATGGGGGCTGCGCTCGCCATCACCGTTGGCATCATGGTTGTTACATTATTACATGCAGCAACGATCGTGAAAGCCATATCACTCTCTTTATACGTTAAACAATACATCGCCCATTTTCTCGTCATCGTTTCTGTTGGAACGGTTGGACATTGGATCGTTCCGCTTTTACCATTTTCATTGCTTACAAAAACAATTGTCGCAATCACAATTATGACGTTCGTATATCTCGCCCTTGCTCAATCGTTTCGGCTCATTGAAAAAGATGAGTTTCGCCAATTGTTTCGTTAATCACTCATCTTTTTCATCAATATAAAACGTTCCATCTTCATATGTACAATATGAAATGTGATCGATCTGCTCATATCCACGTTTTTTTAGTTGTTCGATTAACCATGCAGCTGTTCGATTGATGAGCGCTAAATGTTCTTCTTGAATGACGCCGTCTTTAATAAGCGGCAACACTAAAGACGGTGTTTTCTTTTTTCCTTTTTCTTTTTCAAATACAGACAGTTTACCAGACGGCTCTAAAATGGCGAACTCGACATCAGCAACGTTTTTAATATTTTTTTCCCGCAACTGAATAAGTAAATCATCAAAATTGTATCTTTGCTTTCGCATCGCTTTTTCATCGATTTTTCCGTTGTTAATAATGACCGTCGGTGATCCATCGACGAGACGGCGAAACATTTCACTTTTTAAAGAAAAATACGCAAAAGCAATTTGAGCGATCGTCAATACAATCATCGGCACGATCGTGTGAAAAATCGGATCTTTCGGCTGCTCGATTGCAATGACGGCCATTTCCCCAATCATGATAAACACAACTAAGTCTAAAATGCTTAACTCCCCGATCTCTCTCTTTCCCATCATACGAAAAATAAATAAAATGACACCGTACAATAGTAACGTTCGAAAAATAATCGTGACGTAATCCACATTCATTCCTCCTCGTTTGTTGCTACGTTTTTATTCTAAACAAATAGACAACCGAATATGTTTGTACTAAATGCAGGAAGGAGGGTTACGAATGATTCGCGCGATTTTTTATGGGGTTATAACAATTTTTATAAGTGCTATCATATGCAGCTTTATATTCGCTCTTTTTTTGAAGTTGACAAGTTATGACGAAACATCATTGCAATGGGTGATGCACGGCCTCGCATTTTTATCATTGTTTTTTGGTGGATTTATTGCAGGTGGAAAAGGGAAAACGCGCGGTTGGGTGCTTGGTGGGGCAACGGGTGTCATTTTTACAACCATCATTTTTTTATTTCAATTTCTCGGCATGGATCAGACGTTTTCGCTCGAACAGTGGAGCTACCACGTCGGTTTTCTCATCACAGCCATGATCGGTGGAATAATTGGTGTCAACGTCGCAACATCTCGTTCACGAAGCGCATAAAAATAAGACAGGCAACAAACCTGTCTTATTTTTCATTGACAACTTCGCGAATGGCCGCACGATCATATGTAAGACGCGAACCGTCACCGGCGCGAATAACGACCGTATTTTCATCAAGTGAGTCGATGATGCCATGCAATCCGCCAATCGTAATGACTTTGTCTCCTTTTTGCAAGTTCGCCTGCATTTGTTGAACAGCCTTTTGGCGTTTTTGTTGCGGGCGGATAAGCAAAAAGTAAAAAATCGCAAAGAATAAAATAAGCGGCAATAAGCTTGCTACAGTTTCCATATTTTCACCCCTTTCTAAAAGTTTTTCGCGTTCGGCTTATTGAAACCGTATTGTTCAAAAAACTGCTCACGGAAATCGCCAAGGCGATCTTCGCGAATCGCTTGTCGCACTTGCTCCATTAATTTTATCAAAAAGTACACATTATGGTAAGATGTAAGGCGAATACCGAATGTCTCGTCGCATTTAATTAAATGACGAATATACGCCCTTGTATAATTACGACAAGTATAACAATCGCAATTCGGGTCAAGCGGTGTAAAATCGCGCGCATATTTGGCGTTTTTAATGACGACGCGACCTTCGCTTGTCATCACTGTCCCATTGCGACCAATGCGCGTCGGTAGTACGCAGTCAAACATATCGATACCGCGAATCGCCCCATCGATGAGAGAATCTGGCGAGCCAACTCCCATTAAATAACGCGGTTTATTCGCTGGCAATAATGGCGTTGTAAACTCTAACACCCGATTCATTACTTCTTTCGGTTCACCAACGGACAAGCCGCCGACTGCATATCCTGGGAAATCGAGCGACACTAAATCTTGCGCGCTTTGTTTGCGCAAATCTTCAAACTCCCCGCCTTGCACAATGCCGAATAGTCCTTGCTCATTCGGACGCTGATGCGCTTTTAAGCACCGCTCCGCCCAACGGCTCGTTCGCTCAACTGAACGCTTCATATACTCGTACGTAGCAGGATACGGTGGACATTCGTCAAACGCCATCATAATATCAGATCCAAGCGCATTTTGAATTTCCATCGCCTTTTCTGGTGATAAAAATAATTGATCGCCGTTTAAATGATTTCGGAAATATACCCCCTCTTCTTCAATGCGGCGAAACTCACTTAAACTAAATACTTGAAATCCACCAGAGTCCGTTAAAATACCGCGATCCCAATTCATAAAGGAATGGAGCCCGCCTGCTTCTTTGACGATATCATGCCCCGGTCGAAGCCATAAATGATATGTGTTACTTAAAATGACGCCTGCTCCCATTTCCTTCAATTCCTCAGGTGAAAGCGTCTTTACAGTCGCGAGTGTACCGACAGGCATAAACATCGGTGTTTCAAACGAGCCGTGCGGCGTATGAAGAATACCGAGGCGCGCCCCCGTTTGTTTACATGTTTTAATGAGTTCGTAACGAATTGGTGTCACATATAGTCCCCTTTCTCAACTTATATAATGAGCATTGCATCACCAAAGCTAAAAAACCGATAACGCTCTTTCACTGCTTCTTCATAAGCGCGCAACACATGCTCTCGACCTGCTAGCGCACTAACGAGCATAATGAGCGTCGACTTTGGCAAATGGAAATTTGTAATTATGCCGTCAATTGCACGAAACGTATAACCCGGATAAATAAAAATGTCCGTCCAACCGCTTTCAGCGACAAACGTTCCATCGTGACGGGATGCAATCGTCTCCAACGTGCGTGTTGAAGTCGTCCCAACAGCGATAATACGTCCGCCTTGCGCTTTCACATCGTTCAGCAATTGCGCAGTTTGTTCTGACATTTGATAAAACTCTGCATGCATATCATGTTCTTCAATGTTTTCTACATTCACAGGACGAAACGTCCCTAATCCGACGTGCAACGTAATGAAGGCGAGATGTACCCCTTTTTTCCGTACATCTTCAAGAAGTTGCTCTGTAAAATGTAACCCTGCTGTCGGAGCCGCAGCTGATCCTGCTTCACGAGCATAAACCGTTTGATATCGTTCGCGGTCATGAAGTTGTGCTTTAATGTAAGGAGGAAGCGGCATTTCGCCAAGCGACTCAAGCACTTCAAGAAAAATACCATCATACGAAAACGAAAGAATGCGTCCACCATGTTCGAGCTCCGCGACACATTCCGCACGTAAACGACCGTCACCAAATGAGATGATCGTTCCAACTTTTACACGCTTCGCTGGCTTGACAAGCGTCTCCCATTGATCGCCATCGAGCTGTTTCAATAAAAGCACTTCGATATGCGCCCCTGTTTCTTCTTTTTCTCCATATAGTCGGGCTGGCAATACGCGCGTATCGTTTAAAACAAGGCAATCGCCTTCTTTCAAATACGATAAAATGGAACGAAATGTTGACTCATGTGTCACTTCGCCTGTTTGTTTATCGAGCACCATAAGGCGCGATGCGTCACGATTCGGAAGCGGGGTTTGTGCAATGAGTTCTTCTGGTAAATAAAAATCAAATAAATCGATTTTCATATTCACGTCCCTTTCTTTATTGTATTAACGAAAACGGCCGATAATATAAAAAATAAGCGATAAAACGACACTTAAAATAACAGATGTCATGATCGGGAAATAAAATGTTGCGTTTTCTTTTTTGATGACGATGTCTCCTGGTAATCGACCAAGTTTCACAAATTGCATCAAAAAACCGACGATGATAAGAACGACACCAATCAGCATGATTGTTTTTGGTAGGTTCGTCATTGCGGCACCGTTACAGAAAACTTACAAGACTTTATAAGAAACCTATAAAAGTCTATGTTTCCTTCCTTGTTCATCGCGCCCGATTTTGCCGAAGCTACTCTCGTTTCCTTGGCGCTCCGAAGGCTTCACTTCCCCACTAACGGATGGGTACATGTTGTGCTTTACTTGGCATAGTTTTTCAAGTTGATGCTTGCGTTGAGGTCACGATCCATTTCTATCCCGCAAGCTTCACAGCGATACGTCCGTTCGGATAAAGAAAGCTTCTCTTTTACATGACCGCAACGGCTACACTTTTTGCTTGACGGATAAAACCGATCCGCCACGATCAACTCGATCCCATGCCATGCACATTTGTACGTCATTTGCCGCTTGAACTCGTGGAATGTTTGTTGTTGAATCGCTTTCGATAGCTTGCGATTTTTTAACATACCACTTGTATTCAAGTCTTCCATCACGACATACGCTGGCTTGGTTTTCACCAACGTCGTGGTGATGTGGTGGGTATAGTTTAGCTGGGTATTTTTTAGCCTTCGGCGTTTTTTCAAAACAAGGAATTCTAGTTTCTTGATGTTTTCCGTTTTTCTGTAACGGAATTCCCCCCTTTCTGTTTGAATTTTGTTCATTTCATATTTTCGCGATATTTTTCTTTGCATTCGCTTCATTTGTTTTTCAAGCTTTTTCACTTGAGGCATGTGATGGATGTTAGGAAATGTCATCCCATTGCTGACGGTAGCGAACGATTTTACTCCCAAATCAATACCAATGCCTTCGTTGTATGTTCCATGCTTCACTTCCGCTTCCTCTACACCGACCGTTAAAAACCAATGAAGTCCGTCAAACACGATGCGCGGATTGACATACTTTATATGTGCACCGTGAGGAATACGACCTCTTTCAGCAAGACGTATCCAGTTGAATTTCTGTCTATTTTTCTTTTTAGAAGGCGTCAGTTTCTCTAGTTTCACATGCGTGTCGGTGATTTTGATTTTCGATGTATCTTGATAAAAGCTCGGTCGCGTTCGTTTTTTCGTTTTAAACTTTGGAAACTTCGCCCGTCCTTCAAAAAAGTTTTTGTAAGCTTGATACGCGTCTTTGATTGCTTGTTTTGTGATGTTGTTTGAGAATTGATTGAGCCAACTGTACTCTTTCGTTTGTTTGAGCTGCGTTAATCTTTTTCTTAATTCACCATCACTTAAAAATTTGCCACCTTGTTTATCATTTTCTTGTTGTTGCGCTAATGCAAAGTTATACGCCCATCTGGCAACACCTGCGCATTGAAAAAGCTTCGTCTTTTGCTTATTGTTGGGCAGAAGCATGACTTTGTACGTGCGAATCATCTTCTCCCAGCCCCTTTTTGACTTTTTTATATAAAATGATCATCAGATTTTTATAAATATTTATACATTTATCATGAAAAGTCAAAAGCCTCCATCCCAAAATGATGGTATGCAAGCGGTGTAACGATTCGTCCACGCGGTGTTCGTTGTAAAAAACCGATTTGTAACAAATACGGTTCATATACGTCTTCAATCGTTTGTGCTTCTTCCCCAATCGTTGCGGCAATCGTTTCTAATCCGACAGGCCCACCGCGAAATTTTTCCATCATACTTTTTAATAGTTTATGGTCAAGATGATCTAATCCTAATCGATCGACTTGCAATTGTTCGAGCGCCTCATTCGCTAAAAGAAACGTGATCGTCCCATCACCGCGCACTTGGGCAAAATCGCGTACACGTCGCAACAGTCGGTTTGCGATGCGCGGCGTGCCTCGCGAGCGACGGGCAATTTCAAACGCGGCTTCTTCCTCGATTTGTACTGCAAAAATGTGCGCCGTTCGCTTCACAATGTGCGCAAGCTCTTCAGAGGTATAGTATTCTAAACGGCTTAATACACCAAAGCGGTCACGAAGCGGGGCAGAAAGCGCCCCAGATCTTGTTGTTGCCCCTACGAGCGTAAATGGTGGTAAATCGAGGCGGACAGAACGAGCAGCTGGTCCTTTACCGATGACAATATCTAAACAAAAATCTTCCATTGCGGGATACAACACTTCTTCTACTGCTCGCGGCAGACGATGAATTTCATCAATAAAGAGCACATCACCAGGTTCAAGCGTTGTTAAAATTGCGGCTAAATCGCCGGGCCGCTCAATCGCTGGTCCCGCTGTTGTACGCAATTGTACCCCCATTTCGTTTGCGATAATCGCGGCAAGCGTTGTTTTTCCAAGCCCTGGGGGACCGTACAGCAACACGTGATCAAGCGTCTCCCCGCGCATTTTCGCCGCTTCAATAAATACAGTTAAGTTTTCCTTTACCTTTTGTTGCCCGATGTATTCTCGCAACTGTTTCGGGCGAAGACTGTATTCAAGCGATGCGTCATCATAGTCAGCTGCGCTTGAAATGAGACGCTCCTCCATCATGCATCCCCCTTACTTTAGTAGTTTTTGTAAAGCAAGCTTAATATATCCTTCTGTCGATAATCGCTCTTGTCTTAACATCGGCACGACTTTTTGAATTTCTTTGTCCGCATAACCGAGCGCCTTCAACGCTTCAATCGCTTCAGAAAGCGCGTTCGTTTCTTCAAGCGGTTCTGTAAATAAATTTGGGAAAGCATCAGGCACAATGGCTTGCAGTTTCCCTTTTAAATCTAAAATCATTTGCCGCGCCGTTTTCTTCCCAACTCCCGGAAACTTACATAAAAACTGGTCATTTTCTGCTTCAATCGCTTCAACAAGTTGCTCAAGCTGACCAGCTGCTAAAATCGCAAGCGCCCCTTTCGGTCCGATGCCTGATACTTGCAATAGTTTAGCAAATAACATTCGCTCTTGGCGAGTATGAAAACCGTAGAGCGCAAGCACATCTTCACGCACGTACTGATATGTATATACAACGATTTGTTGCTGTTTGTTCATTTGAAACGAAAACGGATTTGGAGTAAAAATTTGATAGCCTACTCCGTTATTTTCGATGACAACATATTCCGGGCAAACGTAATCGACATATCCACGAATAAATTCAATCAACGCCTCGTCCTCCTTTTCTCACGCCTTTCATTTTAGCATAAGACGAGAAAAGCGGAAAGCGGAAGCACAATAAGCCCGCTTTCATGCGCGGGCTTATTTTCCAAACGGTTTATATGCTTCAATGACACGTTCATAATTTCTCTTGGAACGAACTGAAATGCCTTTTTTTAATTTCTCGCGTTCATGGCTCTCAAGTTTTTTTACATCAATTTGAAAAAATGATTGAATAATGCGGGATGATTCACCTGGCTTCCCTTCAAAAATCGAGAGTGTGCCATCTTCAGTAAGACCGAAATACCCTGCTTTCGTTAATGGAGATAAATCGTCAACATATCGTTGAAAAACAATTTGCTCATCATCCATATTGATCAGATGCCAATCTTTATACTTGTTCCAAACGTCTTTCATTGATGTGACCGTTTCTTCCCTTATTTCCTCACTCACTTCCCCATCCATATATACGGTTTCTAAAATAATTGTCATCTGCACAGGGGACGTATGTTGTGCAATAAATAAGCTAAGCAATAGTGTAAGGATCATGATTTTCACCTCATTCATATGTTGACCATTTTCTCCAAAATTAAACGGTCTTGCTACCGCAAGACCGTTATTCTAACATAGATTCATCTAAATTATGGTAAATCTCTTGCACATCATCATCATCTTCAAGCATATCAATGAGTTTTAACATTTTCGTTAAATCGTCACCCGTTAACGTCGTATACGTTTGCGGAATCATTGTTATTTCGGCTGTCGCAAACGTAAATCCTTGCGCAGCTAACGTATTTTTTACTTGCTCAAACTGTTCAGGAGACGTATAAATTTCAAACGAATCTTCTGTTGTCTCCATTTCATCTGCCCCTGCTTCAATCGCTTGTAACAACATGTCATCTTCATCGATATGTAAATTTTCACGTGCGATAACGATTAATCCTTTTCGATCAAATAAATATGAAACACATCCCGTTTCCCCTAAGTTTCCGCCATTTTTTGAAAATGCGACACGAACGTTAGAGGCTGTACGATTTTTATTATCTGTTAAGCAAATCACCATGACCGCTACACCGCCTGGTCCATATCCTTCATAACGAATTTCTTCGTAATGTGTATGCTCTTGATTTCCTGTTGCTTTTTTAATGGCACGTTCAATATTTTCGTTCGGCATGTTCGCTGATTTTGCCTTTTCAATCGCAAGGCGCAACGTAGCGTTTGTTGTTGGATCGCCACCGCCCATCTTTGCCGCTACATAAATTTCTTTTGCCAACTTCATAAATAGTTTTCCGCGTTTCGCATCTTGTGCATTTTTGCGCCGTTGAATATTTTTCCACTTAGAATGTCCTGCCATTCGGATCCCCTCTCATATGTGAAAAATGTCCATAAAAACTATAACAAAAATAAATGAAAAAGAACAGGGGTGAGCCCCTGTTCTTTAGCCGCGATTCATAAATGGCCGTTCGATCATATCGCCCATATCGTTAAATATATCGCGAATATCGCGCTCTAGTTGATCCATCGGACCACCATCGCGAATGTCATTATCTAGCGTACGAATGCGGTTATACATGCTTTCATTTGCTACAACACGAACGGTTTTGCCTGCTGTATATGGAGCGATCGCTTGACGAACGAGACGTTCGATGCGCGCTGTATTTTTTTCTGTCGTCGATACAGCAACAACAACTCGGTCACCTGAGACGACGGCACGTGCATCTTTTACGTTTGCAACGTTTGCAGCACGTTTTGCAATTTTTTCAGCTAACGCTCCGTTATAGTTACGGTAATACGATGGGCGAGTACGTTCATCCATCGCATTTAAATGTCCGTGATAGTTGCGATCGGCGCGACTAAAATTACGATCCACTTGCGGTGTTCGTGTTGTTCGGTTCATGCCGCGATCGAGCATTTCCGTAATCGGTCCATCATTGTCACGCACTTGACGAACGTTTCCGTTTAAACGCTCTGTACCATAACGGCCGTATTGGAACCCCGTCATATCGTTCTCATTCGAGTAATATCCGATGGGGCGTGTGCGATCCGTATAACGCGTATCAAATGCTTGGTTATTACAAGCAGCTAACCCACTAAGTGCGATGACTGCCCCAAGAGCAACGATTCGCTTCCGCAAAGGAAAAACCCCCTTTTTGCTTTTGTAGACCACGCGTCTACATCATTAGCTTGGCGCAAAAAAGGAGTTTTATCGCTGTTAAAATTTTGGTGGAGCAATCGCTAATTGCCGTTTATGATGTGAACGTTCATGAAGCCGTTCGATGATCGCACGGTCGCGTTCTGGAATAGGCTCACCTTTTAAATATTTATCGATCATATCATACGTTGTACCCATTTCATTTTCGTCTGTTTGTCCTTCCCAAAGACCTGCGCTAGGCGCTTTCGTAATAATTTCTTCAGGTACACCGAGAATGCGAGCCATTTCACGCACTTCTCCTTTTGTAAAATGAACGAGCGGGACTAAATCAACGCCGCCGTCACCGTATTTTGTAAAGTAGCCCGTATGCCACTCCGCTGCATTATCCGTTCCGACAACAAGATATCCGTAATTGTTTGCGACCGCATACAAAGTCGTCATACGCAAACGTGCACGCGTATTCGCATCGCCAAGGCGCGCAGCTTGTTCGTTCCATTGCCCTTTTTCTTTTAGTTGCTTCTCTATTTCACCGAATAATACGCGATGCGTTTCTGTTAAGTCGATGACATGGTAATCAATCCCACAGCTTTGTACAACTTTTAATGCATCTTCTTTATCTTTTGGGTTGCTTTTACATGGCATAATAAGCCCTAACGAGTTGTTAGGAAATGCCCGCTTAATTAAATGGGCAACGACCGCAGAATCAATGCCGCCACTAATCCCGACAATCGCTCCGTTCATCCCTGCCTCTTGTACTCGTTCACGAAGCCATGTAATTAATTTTTCAATTTTTTGTTCCACGTATGACATCCCTTTCTTTTTACATCATCATGTTCATTTTATCACACAAAAAGCAAAAAGAAAAAGAGGCGACTTATTGCCCCTCTTCTTCCTCACGATAAGGAACAGAAAAATATGGATTCATTCCATACGGTTGCCCCTGCCACCCTTGTTGCCATCCGTACGGACCATATGGCATAGCTGGCTGTGGCATATACATTTGCTGTGGCATCATCGGCACGTTTTCACCATACATTTGTTGTGGATATGATGCTTGTTGCGGTTGTTGTGAATACTCCCCTAAACCTGCTGGCATCTGCGGCATCATCGGCTGCGACTGTTGAGAATATTCACCTGTTGGCATTTGTGGCATATAAGGTGTCGGTTTCGGTTCACCACATCCGCAATCATCGTTGTTTGCCATGTTTTGTGGATACGTCCACGGCATCATTGGATACATTGGCGGAAACCACGGATAAAAACCGTATCCTGGCATCATTGGCGAAATAGGAATGCACGGCATTGGCATCGGCAAAGGCATTGGAGCAGGCTGCGGCTGCATCGGTTGTTGTGGCTGTTCTTCCATCACTGGCGCTTGCGTTGTTGGAATTGGTGGAATATCCGGAAATGGCGGCATTGGTATCTCTTCGTCATGTTCCATCATATTCGGCATAATATTTGGCGGCTTTGGCGGCAAAAGCGGCATCTCTTGTTTCGGCTCTTCTTTTTTCTCCGACGCTTTTGCAATTGGAATTTCTTTTGTGATCGGTTCCACGTTTTGCGGTTTTTGTAGTGGTTGCTCTTTTTTGTTCACATGAATGTCAACATCAACAGAAACTTTTGGCGTTTCCTTTTTGACTGGTTTCGCTGGTGCGGCTGGTGTTGGTACTTTAATTTTCATACCCGGCATAATGTAATTTGGATCACTTAAATGAGCGTTCATTTTTTTTAGCTCTTCAAAATCAACCCCATATTTCTCCGCAATTTTCCAAAGGGTATCTCCTTTTTGAACGATATGAATTTTCACGTGTTTCCCCCTCCTATGTTCAGACGTGACGTGTATGTCATGTTCAGCTTGTCGCTACTAGGCTTCAACATAACTTATGAACGGAAAGCTTTTTTTATGATAAAAATAAAAAAGACCGGCAAAAAAATGCCGATCTTATGCGCGCGCTAACATGCGCTCAAGTGCTAACATCGCTCCTTCTGCTACATCTTTTGGCACGGTAATGCGGTTTACCACTTTTCCTTCAAGAAGCGATTCGAGCGCCCAAAGCAAATGTGGTAAATCAATGCGGTTCATCGTTAAACATGGACACATATACGGATTTAACGATACGATTTCTTTATCTGGATGTTGTTGAATGATGCGATTCACTAAATTCATTTCTGTTCCGATCGCCCATTTGCTTCCTGCTGGTGCGTTGGCAATCGTTTCGATAATATATTTCGTCGACCCTGCATCGTCCGCTTGTTGCACGACTTCCCAGCTACATTCTGGATGAACGATAATTTTCATATCTGGCTTCGTTTTTCGAATATGTTCAATATGTTTTACGGTAAAGTTTTCATGAACGGAACAATGCCCCTTCCATAAAATCACTTTAATTTGTTGAACATCTCCCTCATATTGCAATGTATTTGTTATCGGGTCCCATACAGCCATTTGTTCTAGCGGAACACCGAGATCGTATGCTGTATTTCTTCCTAAATGTTGATCAGGCAAAAAGAAAATACGCTCCTTTTGGGTAAACGCCCATGCGACCATCTTTTTCGCGTTTGATGATGTTACTGTTGCACCACCATGTACACCGACAAACGCTTTAATTGCAGCTGTAGAGTTGACGTACGTTAACGGCAAAATCGTATCGCCAAACAGTTGCTGTAATATAGGCCATGCTCGTTCCACTTGTTCAATTTCTGCCATATCAGCCATCGAACAGCCTGCACGCATATCTGGCAAAATGACAATTTGTTCGTCACTCGTTAAAATATCCGCCGTTTCCGCCATAAAATGGACGCCACAAAATACAATATATTCAGCCTCTTTATTTTTCGCTGCTACTTGTGCGAGTTGCAATGAATCACCTGTCGCATCCGCAAATTGAATGACTTCGTCTTTTTGATAATGATGACCTGGAATAAATAAACGCGTGCCGAGCTCCCGCTTGACACGAGCAACTCGTTTTTCCATTTCTTCCACTGACAACTGTTTATATGTCTCTGGCATCGTGTCGTGTTGTTGCATGAGTTGTAATACGTTCATCGTTCATTCCTCCTATTGCACGTTTAAACTAATGTCCAGCGCTTTCGCTGAGTGCGTTAACATCCCTAACGAAATGTAGTCAACCCCTGTATCCCGATATTGTGCAATATTTTCAAGGGTAATCCCACCTGAAGCTTCTGTAATGATAGACGATGGGACGAGTTGGACAAATTCGCGAATTTCATCGGGTGTACGGTTATCAAACATAATGACATCCGCCCCTGCTTCAACCGCTTCGATGACTTGTTGTTTCGTTTCCGTTTCCACTTCAATTTTTACCATATGACCGAGTTGGGAGCGAACGCGTTCGACCGCTTTTTTTATCGATCCACAAAACGCAATATGGTTATCTTTAATCATCACCCCATCATACAAACCAAAGCGATGATTATAGCCGCCACCGCATGTCACCGCATATTTTTCTAACATGCGAAGCCCTGGCGTTGTTTTTCGTGTATCACAAATGCGAGTGTGATTGCTGTTGAGTGCCCGAACGGCTTGATTTGTCAATGTAGCAATACCGCTCATGCGCTGAAGTAAGTTTAAAATGACGCGCTCACCTGCTAAAAGCGGGATGATTGGACCTGAAACGACTGCGATGACCTCTCCTTTTTTTACACTTTCCCCGTCTCGTTTATATAATTGACAAGCGATAGCTGGGTGTAATAGCTTATATCCGACTTCAATAATGGAAACGCCTGCGATAACGCCCGCTTCTTTAGCAACAAATACCGCTCTTCCTTCATCTGTAGGAGAAAAAATCGTTTCGCTCGTCACATCTCTCTCCCCAATGTCTTCTAAAAAAAACTGTTTGAGAATCTCTTTTAGCTTTAATTCGTTCAACGGAACCCCTCCTTTATGAGATGTTCTCCTTTCGTGCAAACGATGCGACGCTTTGCCCAATACATTTTTTCAAACGGTGCATCGCTCCGATAATGTGCTCCGCGACTTTCTTTTCTTTGCAAAGCTGAAGTCGTGATCAGCCATCCAACGATTAACATGTATATGATCGTCCGTTTCTCATCGTCATGTTCAGGTGCCATATCCACGAGTTCATGAATCGCGTATTGCTCAAACCATCGTTTCGCTTGTAACAGTTGATCATAATCACGCACAATCCCAACATATTGCGTCATCGTTTGTTGAATTTGTTCTTTTGTTGGTAACGTGATACGTACGTGAGTTCCTTTCCTCTCGCTTTTCTTTAACGTCCGATGTTGTCCCCTTTTTTGCAACAAGTGAAAAGCTAATCTTCTACTAAAAACAAGCGCTTCAAGCAACGAGTTGCTCGCTAAACGGTTCGCCCCATGTACACCTGTACATGCCGCTTCGCCAACGGCATACAATCCCGGTAACGTCGTTTCTCCATCCGTATTTACAACGATCCCCCCCATTAAAAAATGGGCACCCGGGACAACAGGAAGAAGACCGTTACGCCAATCAATATGATAGCGCTCACACAGAGATGTGATCGTTGGGAACCGAGATGAAAAGCGTGGGATCGTAGAAATGTTTAAAAAAACACGATGACCATTTTTTATTTCACGATCAATGGCTCGAGATACAACGTCACGTGGAGCTAAATCTTTTTGCGGATGCACCCCGTCCATCACCCGTCGACCGTCATCAGTGACGAGAATCGCTCCTTCGCCACGCACCGCTTCAGAAATGAGACCGACCGCTTTTTCATTCACATAGAGCATTGTCGGATGAAACTGTACAAACTCCATGTCCGCAACAGCCGCTCCCGCTCGATACGCCATCGCAATTCCATCGCCTGTTGCTGTTTCAGCGTTCGATGTAAACGTGTACAGCTGTCCAATCCCGCCTGTCGCAATCACGATTGCGTTCGCTGTATACGTTCCATTTTTCGTTTGTACACCTATGCAACGTCCATCGGAAACGAGCAAATCAATGACCGGATCGTTTTCAATAAACGTCACACGGCTAGAAAGCTTTTCAAATAAAAATGAAACCATGTTTTTTCCTGTCGCGTCGCCCCCCGCATGTAAAATGCGTCTCATACGGTGCGCCCCTTCTTGCCCGAAAAGCAATTGGCCATGCTCATCAACATCAAATGAAAAACCGAGATTCATGAAATGTTGAATCGCCTCACGTCCTTCTTGAACTAAGATGCGTACCGCCTCGTTATCATTATGCTCACACCCAGCAATGATCGTATCTTCGTAATGAGATGACCAATGATCATTCGGGTGGATGGCAGCAGCCACTCCCCCTTGAGCAAGCCAAGAATTACTCGTTTCTTTATTCGACTTCGTGAAAATAATCACATTTTTATGCTCACATAAATGGTAGGCAACCATTAATGCTGCAAGGCCGCTACCAACGATAATCACATCCGCTTCACGCATGGATGCTCCTCCATTTCATACTGTCTTGACACCTATATTGACATATATTTAAACTGATGACAAGACTTTTGTTTTGGAAGTTGGTGAATGAGATGATTTATTTAGATCACGCTGCAACAACACCGATGAGTGAAGAAGCGTTAGCTGTTTATGTAGAAAGCGCGAAAAAATATTTTGGAAACGCAAGCAGTCTCCATGACATCGGAACAGCGGCAAATGAGTTGCTTACCGTTTGCCGAAAACAAATCGCTCAACTCGTTGGAGGAGAAGAAAAGGGGATATATTTCACAAGCGGTGGGACGGAGGCAAACGTCCTTGCTATTCGTTCGCTCGCCTATGCCCATCGTCACAAAGGAAAACATATTATTACATCAAGCGTTGAACACGCTTCCGTCCATGCGGTATGCGCCCAGCTAGAACAAGAAGGATTCACCGTCACGTACGTTCCTGTCGATCGTTTTGGACAAGTAAATATTGAAGCGCTTGAACGGGCGTTGACAGAAGAAACGATTCTTGTATCTATTCAACATGCGAATTCTGAAATTGGCACAATTCAACCATTAAAGCAAATTGGTGAATTGTTAAAGAAAAAACAAACTATCTTTCATAGCGATTGTGTACAAACTTTTGGTAAAATACCGATAGATGTGAAACAGTTCCATCTCGATAGCATATCCATCTCTAGCCATAAAATTTACGGTCCGAAAGGGGTTGGAGCTGTTTATATCAACCCACGCGTCCCTTGGCACATGTCGTTACCAAACACAACACATGAAGGCGGATTTCGACCGGGAACGGTCAACGTCCCCGGCATCGCTTCTTTTACAACGGCAGCTCTTGAAATCGAAAAAAAGCGCACAACAGCGCAACACCATATGAATAAATTGCGTCGCTATTTTGTTGAGCAAATCGTTCAAAAACAACTGCCGATAACTGTTTTTGAGCATCCGACTGACCAATTGCCACAAATTGTAGGCTGTCTCGTTCACGGCTTTGAAGGACAATATGTCATGTTGCACTGCAATCGTCACGGAATAGCCATTTCAACAGGAAGCGCATGTCAAGTCGGAAAACAAGCTCCTTCAAAAACGATGATCGCGATCGGCAAGGAGGACGATGAAGCGAAGCAATTCATTCGTCTTTCATTTGGTGTGCATACAACAAAAAGCGAAATCGAAGCCGTTGTTTCTGCACTTGAACAGCTTCAAAAAGAAAGGATGTCAACATGAAAAAAGAGAGAAAATTACTTGGGGAGGAACGACGAGCGCTTATTTTGCAATGGCTAAAAGAGAACCAGCGCCCGATGACAGGGACTGAATTAGCCAATAAAACAAACGTCAGTCGTCAAGTTATCGTTCAAGATATTTCGCTATTAAAAGCAAGAAACGAACCAATTATCGCAACAAGCCAAGGATATTTATATTTATCGCCTTCTTCTACTCACATGTATACGCGCGTAGTTGCTTGTTGTCATACGCCAGAACAAACAAAAGACGAACTGTACACGATTGTCGATCATGGCGTTACTGTTAAAGATGTCAAAATTGAACATCCCGTATACGGTGACTTAACAGCGTCGATTATGGTCAGCAATCGGTTAGAAGTCGATGAATTTATTCGAAAAATTAACGAAACGAAATCTGCCTATTTATCTCAACTGACAGATGGTGTGCATTTGCATACGCTTGAAGCAGATCGTGTAGAAAAGCTCGATGAAGCATGTGCAGCTTTAAAACAAGCAGGATTTTTAATCGAATAAAAAAACATCCCCTTACACGAGGGATGTTTTTTTTACGGTATAATATGGATAGCTGCCTAATAGTTGCACTGTACAGCCGAGCGCTTCTAGCTCCGCAATTGCTCCCGGAATTAAAACGTCATCCATTTTTTGATCGATATCAATAATGAAAAAGTAGTTCCCTAAGCCTGTTTTCGCTGGTCTTGACTCAATTTTTGTTAAGTTGAGCTTTCGCCATGCAAATGCCGATAACACTTGATGAAGCGCTCCTGCTTGATCTTTTGGCAACATAACCATCAACGTTGTTTTAAATCCGTCTTCTTGATCTTTTACAGGCAATAAACAGCGTTCACGGTGCAATACGATAAAGCGCGTATGGTTGTAGTCATAATCATGAATGTTTTCTTTCGCAATCGCTAAACCGTATTGTTTTGCAGCTAGACGATTGCCAATCGCTGCAATATTTTCTTTCGGATGCTCGCTTACATATTTAGCTGCTGCACTTGTTGAAGTGACGTATTCGTACGTGGCATGCTTTAAATGGCGATGTAAAAATTTATGACATTGTGCAATCGCATGTGAATGAGAATAAATACGTTTAATGTGCTTCCAATCGTCCAATTGAGACGGATGAACGAGCAAATGTTGCTCAATCGGTGCGATAATTTCCCCTACAATCGGCAAATTACATTCGTGAATTAAATAATCAATCGTCAAATTGACGGAACCTTCAAGCGCATTTTCTAACGGAACGACGGCAAGCTCCACTTCGCCGTCACGGACAGCGTCCATGCATTGCGGAATCGTATGATACGGAACGTTCGGAATATGAGGAAAAACCGCTTCAACCGCCGCATGCGTAAACGTCCCTTTTGGCCCTAAATATCCGATTTTCACATTTCTTCTCCTCTCTACGCCCCTGAACCGAGAATCTCTACTTTTTCAACGAAAGGTAGCTGTTTTAATTGCGAAAGTAACTCATCCATTGTCATTGTCATCTCGCTTGTACTGATCGATAGCGTCACGTTTGCACGCCCTTGAAGCGGAATCGTTTGGTGAATCGTAAGGACGTTGCAATTGGCTGCTGCAACAACGCTTAATAGCTTTGAAAGGGTGCCTGAGCGGTCTTCTAAATGAAAAAAAAGCGTAATAATTTTTTCACGAACCATCGTATGAAATGGAAAAACGGCGTCGCGATATTTGTAAAAAACGCTTCGGCTAACATCGACAAGTTGCACAGCGTCAGCGACGGAATCGACTTTTTTTCGTTCAATTAATTCTTTTGCAGCCAATACTTTTTTCATCGCCTCAGGCAACACATCTTCCCGCACTAAGTAAAACTTTTTATCCACCGCACAGACGCCCCCTTTCGCATTAATCAACAAATTCAAATTCGTAATTCAACAGTTTGACAATATCTCCATCTTTTGCTCCGCGAGCGCGCAATGCATCGTCCACCCCAAGTGAACGCAACTGACGCGCAAAACGACGCACGGACTCTTCGCGTGAAAAATCGGTCATTTTAAACAGTTTTTCAATCTTTTCTCCAGATAAAATAAACGTCCCGTCATCATCGCGCGTAATATGAAACGGAGCTTCTTCTTTTTCAAGCTTGTAAACGACGCGATGAATCGCTTCTTCCTCTTGTGGATAGAGCGGAAATTCTGGCGTCGTTTCAAGCAAGTCGGCAATCGCAAATAACAGTTCACGAATCCCTTGGCGAGTGACTGCTGAAATTGGAAAAATCGGCACATCTTCATTTAATTTTTGTTTGAACTGTTGCAAATGTTCCTCTGCATTTGGCATATCCATTTTATTCGCCACAATAATTTGTGGTCGCTCTGTTAAACGTAAATTATATTGTTTTAATTCTTCGTTAATAACGACATAATCTTCGTACGGATCTCGTCCTTCGATGGCAGCCATATCAATCACGTGCACAATGACACGCGTTCGTTCAATATGACGTAAAAATTGATGCCCAAGTCCAACGCCTTGGTGCGCTCCTTCAATAAGACCTGGTAAATCCGCCATCACAAAACTGCGTCCATCTTCCGTTTCAACGACACCTAGGTTGGGAACGATCGTTGTAAAATGATAGTCTGCGATTTTCGGTTTCGCTGCGGAAACGACGGACAGTAACGTCGACTTACCGACGCTTGGAAAACCGACAAGTCCCACATCAGCAAGCAGTTTTAATTCTAACGTCACGTATCGTTCTTGTCCCGGCTCACCGTTTTCAGCAATTTCTGGCGCCGGATTCGATGCGGTTGCAAATCGAGTATTTCCTCGTCCACCACGACCACCTTTTGCTACGACAAATCGTTGTCCATGTTCTGTTAAATCAGCGATGACTTCTTTCGTTTCGTCATCAATGACAACTGTTCCCGGTGGCACTTTGACAATTAAATCTTCGGCGTTTTTTCCGTGTTGATTTTTCGACATACCGTGTTCGCCACGTGGCGCTTTAAAATGGCGCTGGTAGCGAAAATCCATTAATGTACGTAATCCTTCATCAACAACAAATACGACATCGCCACCTTTTCCACCATCTCCCCCAGCAGGGCCACCTTTTGGAACGTATTTTTCACGCCGAAACGCGACCATTCCGTTTCCGCCGTCGCCACCTTTCACATATATTTTCACTTGATCAACAAACATCGTCTTTCTCCTCCGATCTGTTCATCTTTTTTAAAAAGATGAAATAGTTGCACATATCGTTAGTTCATGTTCTTGAATGACATATTCATAAAGCGAGAGCGCCTCATATTGACTATGTTTTTGAATCCATGCTTGCACCGCTTCGAGTTTGTGAAGCATGCCGCGATAGTCAAAAAATAAGCGCACATCTTTTCCTGTTAAATCGATCGTAATCGTTACATAGTTTTCAACATGTGGAGAAGAACATTCCTCAAGCATATATAAAAATGTTTGACACCATGTAACGAGCATATGATCGTATGCATGTAGCGAGCGTGGCTCTCCTAACACTTCATACTCTAGTTGAATATGACGAGCTTGCCAATGGTACGTCATAAGCAATTCAGCGAACCTCTCTGCTTGTAAATTCGTTAGCTTCGCTTCATGTTCTGCCTCAATGATAATTTGTTGAATAATCTCATTCACGCGATCCATCCGTTGCAAAGATAAATTCCCTTTAATGAGCTGAATTTTATTGAGCCAGTCGTGCCTGGAATGACGCAACGCTTCTACAATTGTCCACCGCTTCTCCATCATTCATTCTCCCAAAACATTTTGAGTATAATTATAACATACGATAACAAAAAGAAAACCCTAACCAAGTCGGTTAGAGTTTTCCACTTCCTTATGCTTCTTTTACAACAGGATAAACGCTCACTTTTTTACGATCGCGACCCATGCGCTCGAAGCGAACGATGCCGTCAACTTTCGCATAAAGTGTGTCGTCGCCACCGCGGCCTACGTTTAATCCTGGGTAAATTTTTGTTCCGCGTTGACGATAAAGAATCGAACCGCCTGTAACGAATTGACCGTCTGCACGCTTCGCGCCAAGACGTTTTGCGATCGAATCACGACCGTTCTTTGTTGAACCTACCCCTTTTTTCGATGCGAAAAACTGAAGATCTAAACGCAACATGTCGTGTCACCTCCTACAACGTTTTCGTCGTTATGTTGACGTATTTACCGTAATCACGCTCAATCGTTTGGAGCGACACGATCATTCCTTCAAGAAGAAGTTGCACATCGGCTAGTACTTTCGCATCTTCAATTGTCGGAAGTTCACAATGAAGATAGCCGTCTTTTCCTTGTTGAATGATCGGTTTCACATTCGTCAAGGCAATGATTGCATTGACCGCACCAAACGAAATAGCTGATACACCTGCACATACAATGTCTTGTCCACGCTTCGCAAACTGAGCGTGTCCGCTAATGGTAAAGGAACGAATCGTCCCCTCTGACGTTCGATTAATTGTTATGCGAATCATCGCTTACGCCTTATGCGTTAATTTTTTCGATAACAACTTTTGTGTATGGTTGGCGATGACCTTGTTTACGACGATAGTTTTTCTTTGGCTTATATTTGAAAACGATGATCTTCTTTTGACGACCATGTTTTTCAACTTTCGCCGTTACTGTTGCGCCAGCGACTGTAGGATTGCCAACTTTTACGTTTTCGCCACCTACAAATAACACTTTGTCAAATGTTACAGTTTCGCCTTCTGCTGCATCGATTTTCTCGATGTAAATCGCTTGGCCTTCTTGTACTTTAATTTGTTTTCCACCAGTTTCAATAATCGCGTACATATTTGCACCTCCTAAATTAGACTCAGACTCGCCAGCTGCGAGGCGGTTCAAGCGAACGCTTAAATAGCCTTAGCTGAGCGGTTGTAGCACGGGTGCTACACAACATAGAAGATGATAGCATAAAAAGAAAACAATTGTCAATACGTATAAATGAAATGGCCGATCGGTTCATTTGTTCGTTTCTCATGAAAATATGCATACAACAATTCGTTTTCATCGAGCTCCATTTCCGTTTGATTTTTCTTTACGATAATCGCATGTTTTTTTCCGCGATGAAACAAAAGAAGAACGCGAAATAACGGAGCATTTGCATCAACGACAAGACGCTTTAACGACCGATATTCCATTCGTTTTCCGTAGTAACGTTCAAGTAAGAAACGGATCCATACGTACGTTCGTTGCTTCCATTCAAACCAAATAGCATGCGCCAAAAAAAGACCAATGATCCATAAATTCATGTGCGTCGGTGCAAAGATCAATAAAGCAATCACATAAATCATTAAAAAAAAGAAAGAAGCATAAAGCGTTTGTTCATGCGCACGTCGAAACGATGTACGCGCTGTGCGATAAAGGAACATTAGCTTTCCTCCATCAAGCGGCCAAATCGGCAATAAGTTAATGAGTAAAATGGATAAGTTGTATTCTAGCAACTGTCGATACAAATCCACTGATAATACGTTCATATGATGAGCGATGTAAGCAACTAAAAAAATACATATATGTTGAAAAGGACCTGCCAATATGACGATTAACTCTTCATGAAACGGACGATTCCCATGCTCATCCATTTCCGCTACCCCACCAAACGGTAAGAGTAGAACGCGTTTCACACGCCATGAAAACAAATGGGCTGCTGCAACATGCCCGAGTTCGTGCCAAAGCACAATCCAAAATAGTAGAAGGAGCGTCTGAAATTGTGCAGTCATGACGGCTATCAACGCAACGAGCCAAAAGAGCGGGTGAATATGAATATTCATAAATATAGATACCCACTTATTCAAAGGAAATCACCTGAACCGGGTCAATAAAACGATCCCCTTGTTTAATGGCAAAATAAAATACACCTTTCTGATTATTCGCTTCCGCCTTTCCTACTTCTTTCCCCGCCTCAATAAAATCATACAACTTTACAGAAATAGCTGATAATTTTCCATACCACGTTTCGCTTCCGTCCGCATGTTGAATAATGACCGTTTTTCCGTATGGTTCTTTCACACCGGCAAACACGACAATCCCTTCTTCGACTGCTTGAATGGCTTGGTCG
The DNA here is from genome assembly GCA_002243705.1 of Anoxybacillus flavithermus. Taxonomy (GTDB): domain Bacteria; phylum Bacillota; class Bacilli; order Bacillales; family Anoxybacillaceae; genus Anoxybacillus; species Anoxybacillus flavithermus. Next base: position 1,352,446 of record CP020815.1, on the reverse strand, counting down.
GTTTCAATGACAACGCCTTGTCCATTATGTTCGAATGTTTCTACAACACGCGCTGAAGCAGGGAAGGCATACGCTGTAGCGGCTGTCTCTTGTTGTTTTTTTGTTTGAAAAAACGCAAGCGGCTTACCGAATGTGTTTTCATACCATTGCGCAACGGTCGCAAATTGAAAATCTTTTTCCATCACTTGTTTGACGAATGTGCGTGCTTCTTCCATTTTTGGAGAATCATATCGAAACAAAATGGCAACACTAAAAAATAACATCGCCGCCAAAAAACTTTTCAATAAAAATATATCTTTACGAAACAGCGGCGGCTCCCGATCCCCGTCATACGTCACAACAGTCGGATTCCCGTATTTTTCATCTTCGCTCCAATTCGTCAACATCGTTTGAACGTAACGTTCCCGCTCCTTTTTCCGCTTGGCCATTCGTTTTCGAATATGTTCAATTCGATCGCTCACACTCCCACCCCTCTCGTCCTATTTGTATTATATGTATTTGGGAAATAGAGAAGATATGAATGAAAAAAGCACCTCCAAATGGAAGTGCTAACGAGCGCTAAACAGTTTTTTTATTTTCGAGAAAAAGCCTTTTTGTTCTTCATCATCAAGCGACATAAGCGGCACCGATTCACCAAGAAGGCGACGGGCGATGTTGCGATACGCCAGGGACGCTTTACTATTCGGATCGAGAACGATCGGCTCGCCATTGTTTGACGCTTTAATCACATGTTCGTCATCAACGATAATGCCGAGTAAATCAATCGATAAGTGCATGACAATTTCATCAATATCTAACATATCATGATTTTTCAACATATGGCTGCGAATGCGGTTAATAATTAAACGTGGTCGTCTCATATGCTCTTCTTTTTCAAGCAAACCGATAATTCGGTCGGCATCACGAACAGCGGAAATATCCGGAGTCGTGACAACAATTGCTTCATCTGCCCCCGCGACAGCATTTTTATATCCTTGTTCAATACCTGCTGGGCAATCAATTAAAATATAATCATAATCTTGTCTTAAATCGTCAATGAGCTGTTTCATTTGTTCCGGCGTCACAGCGGATTTGTCACTCGTTTGAGCAGCTGGCAACAAATATAACCGATCTTCAAATCGCTTATCTTTCACAAGCGCCTTTTGAACGGTGCAACGTCCTTCAACAACATCGACAAGATCGTAAATGATGCGATTTTCTAATCCCATAATAACGTCAAGATTGCGCAAACCGATGTCCGTGTCAACAAGACAGACGCGCTTTCCTAAAAGAGCAAGCGCCGTTCCGAGATTTGCCGTCGTCGTTGTTTTGCCAACGCCGCCTTTACCAGAAGTAATAACAATCGCTTCTCCCACTGTCAAAAACTCCTTTCTAACCGGGTTAAATTCGGTCGCAAATGCATCAATAGTTGTAGCCGATCGACAACAATTTGATCGTGTTCATCAATATACGCGCATTCCATTTCATTTCCTTCGTCGGCACGATAGTCTGGCGCCCGATTCATGACATCGCTAATGCGCAACTGCGTCGGCTTCATAACTGACGCAGCGATAATGGCTTGCCGATTTCCATCATACCCTGCATGTGCAATGCCACGTAACGCCCCTAATACAAAAATGTTTCCTGTGGCAATGACAGTTCCGCCAGGATTTACATCACCGATTAAAAGCAAGTCCCCCTCGACATGTAACACTTGTCCCGAACGAATGATTTTTGCGACAGATACAATTTCATTTTTCTTCTTCCATTCTAACGCCTCTTGTTTCGTCATCACGTTGCTTACAATCGAGTGAACGATTAAGTTTTTTTTCATTCGAATGACATCGCGCAATCGCTCTTCTTGCTCACGCGTCAAATATCTGTTGCCAACATGTACATGCACCGAAACAAGCGGACCTTCTTCGTCGCGAGTTGTCGTCATCAACAACTCATCCACTTGTTTTAATAATTCGTCATAGGCGCACGTATCGTCGAGATACAACGTCAGTCCTTCTTTCGTTCCTTTCATCGACACATATGCTCTTTTCTCCTTGCCAGCCACGACTTTCACCTCAATGAATATTTCTCCGCATTTTTTTTGTATTCCTTCACACTGGCGACGATTCGTCTCGCTTCTCAAGCGACTTTAATAACATTTGCTTTAGCGGATAGGCGACGACCAAAATGATTACTGTATGAATAAACAACGTTGGCAAAAAACGTGCTTGTAAAAACGTTTGAACAGACATGGTCGTTCCACCAATAACGAGTTGGATGGCGTATGCGTACCATTCGACACATGCAATCGCCACAATGGCAAAAAAAGAAGCCGTCCATGCATTTTTATGAAAAACGTTCATCGCCTTTGCAATTAAATAAGCGATGAGCGAAAAGGCAAAAGCATAAGCACCTAATAGTTCCGTATATGCTACATCGTATAATAGACCGAAGATGAATCCGTACGTCATTCCTTCTGTTTGTCCAATAAAAATCGTAATAAACACGATAAAAACGAGCAACATACGCGGAACAAGCAAATAAACATCAAATAATGGCTGTGAAAGCAATTGAACAATAATACTTTCTAATAAAAACATCACGGTCACAAGGAAAGGAAGAAACAAGCGGTTCATTGTCCTTCCTCCTCTTGCGACATTTCCATTTTCCGTTTCACAATGATCACATCATCAATGTCATAAAAATTCGCTGCTGGCTTGATATAGGCAATTTGTGTAAGCCCGTACTCATCCGCAACGACTTCTTCCACTTCTCCGATAAACAATCCTTTTGGAAAAATTCCGCCAAGTCCTGATGTAAAGACACGCTGCCCTTTCTCGATTTTCGCGTCATATGGAATGCGTTTAAGTAGCAACGTCTCTCGCTCTTCATCATATCCTTCTATTAAACCGAATACGTTTTCATCTCCTTGAATAAATGCGGAAATGCGATTTTGCCGATCTTTTGCGCTTAGCAGTTGCACCGTTGCGCTAAATGGCGATACGCTACGCACTTTGCCGATTAGTCCTTGTGGCGTAATGACCGCCATATTTTTTTTCACACCGTGCTGTGATCCTTTATTGACAATTAACGTCTCTTCCCAACGATCTGGGTTGCGCCCAATGACTGTCGCCTGAATGGCAACGAAGTCACGTAAACTTTCTTTTTTATTCAAAAGCTCACGCAAACGTTCGTTTTCTTTTTTTAGCGACTCCACTTCTGATTGCAAAAGAACGTATTGTTCTAAATGCTCTTTTAAACGTTTGTTTTCTTCGTATGTATGGCGCAAATCATTCACATTTTCAAAGAAGCCCGCAACAAACTGTGCGGGCTTATGCACGATCGATTGCATAAAAACAACGGTGTCTTTTGTAAATTTTTCTATCCAACTTAACTCTTTTCGCTCTTTCAACGAAAAACCGATCAGGGCGACGAGAACCATGATGCTGACAAGCAATATAATGAGCCGTTTATTTAAGAAAAACTTCGGCATAAAAACACCTTCTTACGCATCAGCGATGGTCTCGCGCTTTATTTTTAAATAAGTGAATATGATCAAGCGCTTTTCCTGTACCGATCGCCACACAATCGAGCGGGTTTTCGGCAATGATAACCGGCATGTTCGTTTCTTGGCTAATGACTTTATCTAAGTTACGTAACAACGCTCCTCCACCTGTTAAAACGATGCCGCGATCCATAATATCGGCTGCAAGCTCTGGCGGCGTTTTTTCTAGCGTATTTTTTACGGAATCTACAATGGCATATACGGTGTCGCGCAACGCTTCAGCAATTTCTTCTGCGTGAATTTCAATCGTTTTTGGCAACCCTGTTAATAAGTCGCGACCGCGAATTTCCATGCTTCCGATTCCTTCTGGATTTCCTGCCGAACCAATTTCAACTTTAATTGCTTCTGCCGTGCGCTCCCCGATCATTAAATTGTACGTCTTGCGAATATACTGGATAATTGCTTCATCCATTTCATCACCAGCAACACGAATGGACTGGCTCGTTACAATGCCACCTAAAGAAATGACAGCGACTTCCGTTGTGCCACCCCCGATATCGACAACCATGCTTCCTGTTGGCTCCCATACAGGCAAATTCGCTCCGATTGCCGCTGCAAACGGCTCTTCGATCGTATATGCATCGCGAGCCCCTGCTTGTCTTGTCGCATCGATGACCGCGCGCTCCTCTACCGCCGTAATTCCTGATGGTACGCACACCATGACGTACGGCTTTCCTGCAAACAGTCCGCTATTTTTCGTCGCTTGCTTAATGTAGTACTTCATCATAATGGCTGTCGTTTCGTAATCAGCGATCACTCCATCTTTCATCGGACGAAGCGCCACAACGTTTCCTGGCGTACGTCCGATCATTTGTTTCGCTTCATTCCCAACCGCAACAATTTGTTTCGTATCTTTTTGTAGCGCAACGACAGAAGGCTCGCGCAAAACAATGCCTTTTCCTTTGACGTATACAAGCGTATTTGCCGTACCTAAATCTATTCCGAGATCTCTTGATCCAATTCCAAACATGTTCGTATCTTCCTTTCTGAAACAAAATGCTTTCAAAAACTCATGACACTTATTATAACGCAATTACAACGAAAAGAGAACGATTTACACATATCCTTTTTCTTTTAAGCTCACATATGTTTTGTCGCCAATGATTAAATGATCGAGCAGTTCAATACCGACGAGACGACCACATTCCACGAGCCGTCGCGTCACTTCAATATCTTCCCGGCTCGGTGTCGGATCCCCCGATGGATGATTATGAATGCAAATAATCGAGGCTGCCGAACGTTTTATCGCCTCTTTATACACTTCGCGTGGATGAACAATCGACGCATTTAAACTGCCAATAAATACCGTTTTTTTATGCATCACTTGGTTTTTCGTATTTAAATATAACACAACGAAATGTTCTTGGCTTAAAAAACGCATATCTTCCATGACGTATCGTGCACCGTCTTCTGGTGAGCGAATGACGTAACGATCGTCATATTGAAGTTGATGCACACGTCGACCGAGTTCAAGTGCTGCAATAATTTGAATCGCTTTTGTTTTTCCGATTCCTTTGATGCTTGTCATTTCTTCAATCGTTGCATCTTTTAGTTGGCGGAGTCCTTCAAAATGGGTGAGTAAATGTTGTGCAAGCGTGAGAACAGAATATTGTTTCGTCCCCGTGCGAAGCAAAATGGCTAACAATTCTTGATTTGATAAGCTTTGCGGTCCTTCGGAAAGCAAGCGTTCACGCGGGCGTTCATCGGGCGGAACATGACGAATAAGCATACGTTCCCCCCTCTATTTTAACCTTTTTTTAACGAAATGGATAAAATCCGAATTTTTTTAATTCGCGAGCCAGTTTAGCGATCGGCAAACCAACAACAGAAAAATAATCGCCATCGATTTTTTGAACAAAAAGCGCTCCACGTTGTTGAATGCCATATGCCCCTGCTTTATCAAGCGGCTCTTTCGTTGCAATATATGCCCAAATGTCATCGTCTGAAAGCGGCCAAAACGTCACGTCCGTCTTTTCAGCAAACGTCACGCACTCGTTTGCGGTACAAATCGCTACCCCTGTCCACACTTCATGTGTCGTTCCAGATAAACGTTTTAACATACGAAAAGCGTCTTGTTCGCTTACTGGCTTTCCAAGCACTTCTCCTTCACATACGACAATCGTATCTGCACCGATGACGCACGCGTCTTTTTTTTGTTGCCATACCGCATGTGCTTTTTTATGTGCGAGCTGTTGTACAATTTCACTCGGGGATAACTTTGCATCAAACGATTCATCGACATCGCTGACGAGGATGTCAAACGGAAGTCCTAGCATATGAAGAAGTTGTTTTCGACGAGGAGAACTAGAAGCTAACACAAGTTGCATCGCCATCACCTTTCTGTCATGAGCGTTTGTTTCAAGGAAGATACACTTGTATCGTACCAAATTTATACACAATATACAACGGTTCGACAAAAAAAAGAAGCGACTCGCTTCTTAATGTAAAACATGTAACATATGTTGTTGTGCTTCCCATAATTGTTTTTCGTCGTTGGACTGACGAAAAGCGAAAAGTGCTTCATATGCTTTTTTCATTTGTTCATTATGTGGCGAATACGACTGCAATTGTTGCCACTGTTCATTTTGAAGTTGCTGTCCATGTAATAATCGACTAATAACGGACAAGACCATCACAAAAGGTTCGCTTTCTTTTTCGTCGATGGATACATTCCATGCTTTCACATATGTGTCAATGCCGAGCGATTCGTATAAACTTGCGATTTGCTTTGCCTCCTCTTTTGTCAATGCCATGCCTAAAAATACATAAACAGGCTGTTTTCCAATCATTACACTCGGACGTTGTTGTGCCTTTATTTTTTGTACATATACATTCGCTGCTTTTTCATCTTGAAACACTCCACCTTGAATGACAAAAACCGTTTCCGTTCGTTTCGCGATCGATGTTTCTTCTTTTTGTTCTTGTTCCAACGTCGCTGTCGATGCTGGTTTATTTTCAGTTGTCGGAATAATCGTTAACACAAGAAAGCCGAAGCTTGTCCCAAGAACGACTGCTAAAACAACCGCCAACATAAACGAGCGCCAAGGGAATCGTTTTGTATATCGTTTACCCGTTTCAAATGGTGTAAACTCGTCCTGTGTTTCGTCTTGTTTATCATGTTCTTCGCTCGACCATTGGGGCAACGTATTTGTTACTGTCGTGTATGGCTGTTCTTTTCCGTTCACTTTAATCACGATCGCTTTTTTCGCTGGCTTGTCCATTTTTTCCCCTCCCGCTGTCATTCTTCGCCCATCGTAACATAAAAAAAGAAAAAAAAAACGAGACATTTGTCGTCTCGTTGCGGAAGGTTTTCGTCAAATTTCGCACTACTTGTCTTGAATATCATTGACAGACAATTGATCGACAGGCACGCCGTTTTCTTTACAAATTTGCTTCGTTTCCCCTTTTAAACAAACGGCATATGTGATCGTACCGTCACTTTGTTTTGTCACAATGACGTATGAATCATCATTTGGCGGCAAACGTTTCGATGTGTATGGATCGATAATCGCTTCAAGAACCCCGTCATCGACTAATTGTTCATACGTCAATTTCTCGCTTTTATTTGGCGTTAAAAACTCTACTTTTTGTGCACCGACATGAAGCAGTGCTGCCTCATATAGCGAATAAGCGGTCGCGACAAACGCTTGATCGCGCGATTTTTTTATTATTTCAACTACGGACACCGTTGCAATCATTGTTAAAATGCTTAAAATAACAATGACCGCCAACAGTTCAATTAACGTCATTCCTCGCTCATCTTTCACCGTGCCGCCCCCTTTATTGCTCCGTTAATGAAGGAAACGGATTGCGCTTTTCACTCGGTTGCGGTAAATCAAGCGGTGGCAATTGTTTAATCCATTGGCGTAACTCTGGTGCATAAAACGTTGAAACAGTGAGGGAATAAGACAGTTCAGGCACTTCATCCATCACCGTCGTCCATTCCTCATATCCGGTAAACGATAGTGAATCGACAGAAACGATACGCTTTGATCGCTCTAACGTGTCGATAAACTGTTCAAGTGCAAAATAAGAAGGAGAACGAACAGATAAATTAACTGTTAATTTTTGAATGGGAGTTGGTGGTCCTTCCACGTTTTCCCCTTCTTGAAAAGTAAGCGACAATACTTCACTATTGGATACAACTTCTGCTTTTTCAATATCTAATAAAAATTGTTCGACAAACGGTTGAACAGGAACGCGCTTTTGCAATTCTACGATGCTCACGCGCAATTCGTCCGGCGTTTGTTTCGCTTGCAACGTTTGCAACAACTTTTTTTCGGTTTGTAGCTCTGTTTTCATTTGCTCTCTGCGGTCATCGAGCGGCTTATATATATACATATAAAGCACAAATGACAGCAATGTAAGCAACAAAAGAGAGAGGCTAATGATTAACGTTTTTCTCATGCTTCCCCTCCTTGTTGCTGTTTTTTCCATTCCTCCATATTTAGTTGAATCGAAAACTGTCCAATATATCGCGGCATTGTTCCTTCTTCTTCCGCCTTCCCTTCTACTGCTGTTAAACTCGTTAGTTTTACGTCAGCAATAAACGGCGCATCTTTTAATGCTTGTAAATAGGCGGCACTTTCACTCGTTGTATCGAATTGAGCCGTTAGTTGAATGGCGCCATCACGGGCGTACGAAACGTTCATTAAAAAACCGCGTTCGGGCAATCGCTCAATCAATTCGTGCAAAAGCGCGACCGTATGAACAGGGTATTGTTCTGCCCATTGAATGGCTTCTTGTAACTGTGCGCCACCAGAAGCGTTCGTTGCTGTTTTTTGTTTTTCTTCTTCAGCGATACGGAGCGCTTTCGTTTGATCGAGCTCCGTTTTCAATTGCGCAATTTGCTGTTCCATACGCTGAACAGTAAAATAAAACGTCGTCGCGCCAACGATCAATAAAACAGCTACCACAATCGATATCATTGGGATGATTTGAGATTTCCGTTCACGTTTTGGCAGCAAATTAATTTCTACTAACATGTGCATTACCCTCTTTTAATCCGAGTCCGATTGGTAAGTAGTACGCACGGTCGATTGGAAGTGGCAACGTCAACGTTTCAACGGCGACATCGAGTCGCTCTTTTAATCGATCAGAAAACGTGTGGACGAGCGGATGATCGCCAGTGACAACGACACGTGTAATTTGTGCTTCGCCTTTTTGCAACGAAAAACGATAAAAGCTCATAACACGATCCAACTCTTTATATATATCTTCTAGTTGCCATTCTGGTTGTCCCTCGTTTTCCCACTTCCATCCTTCCTTTGTTTTTTCCCAATGCGTCCATTGTGCATCAAACGCTAACTGTCGAGTGAAGAGAGGGCGATGTTGATAAAATACACTGACGTTTAACGATGATAAATCAAATTGAACGAATAAAAAGTGATCGACGTCATTCGCTAAATGAAAATGGTAAAACAAACGATATAAGCTAAGCGGAGAAATATCTGCGACAATCGGTTTTAATTTCACCGTTTCAAACAGCTCGACATATTGCATGACGTTCGTTTCTGGCGCCGCAAACAATAAAACGTGAAGCGCTTCTTTCGTTTTTTCAAGCACTGTATAGTCAAACACCGCATCTTCAAACGGAAGTGGAATAGAAGCTCCAATTTCCATAAACAAATAGCTGCGTATATCTTCATGCGCAATGTCTTTTGGCAACGGAATGTTACGGACGACGACAAGCGGATCGGGAACGAGAAAGCGAATGCGGCGATGTTTCATTTTCCACATATCGACACATTGCTCCATAATATGAGTAAGCTGTTCTTCATCGACAATTTTCCCATCGCGCACAATTCCTTCTGGAAGTGGCCATTCCTCGCACGTATGCAAAACAAGTGGCTGTTTTTGTTTAAGTTCTACGTAGCGAATAACATGATCTTTTATGACGATGTTACCTACTTTATTTTTCATCGTAAAAAGCCGCATAGCTTGTTCTCCTTACATCATGACCTTAACATACGCATCGATAATCGTTTCACCAAAAAAATAAGCGATGAGCGTACCAACAACAATGGCCGGTCCAAACGGCATCGGTTGGCCGCGTCTCACACGTCCGAGCGCCATACCGATAAGACCAAACACTGTCCCGACAAGCGTAGATAAAAAAAACGCCAACACTGTTAGTTTGGCCCCAAGAGCCAAACCGATCACCGCAAACAGTTTGATATCTCCACCGCCCATGCCACCTTTACTCAAAAGTGCAATGACAAACAGCATCGTAAAACCAACGAAACTTCCAAGCAAACTATCCCACCATGGAGTAAGCGGCGCAAACGATAGGCGCTCAATAAGAAGAAGCGGGGCGAAAAATAATAAAACACGGTTTGGAATAATCATATAATGCACATCAGAAACGAAAATAATGATGAATAAAGAAATGAGCGTCCAACTAACGGCTACTTCCGCCGACCACCCGACAAAAAGCGGGGCAAGCGCAAACAATATCGCCGTGGACAGCTCAACGAACGGATAAACAAAGGAAATGCGCGCTGAACACGCGCGACATTTCCCTTTCTGCAACACATACGAAACGACCGGAATTAATTCAAACGCCGTTAACGTTCGCTTACAATGCGGGCAATGCGAACGCGGCGCAACAATTGACTCCCCTTTCGGCACCCTTAACCCGACAACGTTATAAAAAGAACCGAGAAGAAGACCGAGGAGGAAGGAAATAAAAAATAACATATACGATCACTCTAAGCTAAAAAAATTTTAATTTATCCAATTACCGAACTTCTGAACGTTTTAAATCTTCTTCCTTTACTGCTTTACCTGCTGCTCCGCCTGTTCCACCTGTTCGGACTCCTCTATTTCCATTAACAAGCTTAACACGGTAATACAACTTTGTATTGTCATTAATAATAACAACATAGGAATCGCTATCAGGTTCATTAAGTGTACCATCTTTTACAGGACTTCCTGTAATATCCAAATCATTAGATACCCCACCATTAGAATCTTTTGTATATGTTCCCCCATCAGGATCTTTTACAGTTTCTAAATATCCATTATCTTCTAAATATTTAAGAGAGATTGTCTTCGCTTTTCCATTAGCCGGAATCAGACTTTTATCCGCTGTTACAGCAATTTTCGCTGCATTAATCATTTGCTGTGCGTTTGCTACATGGGCATCTTTTTTCGAGTTGTCGATTAATCCCCCAATACTCGGAATGGCAATAGCAGCGATAATTCCTAAAATAACGATAACTGCCAACAACTCAATTAACGTTAAACCTTTTTCGTTACGAATAAATCGTTTTAACATAATTCCTCTCCTTTACATTTTTTTGTTTTCTTTAAATATTCTACACGATAGTAACCTAGTTGAAAAGTACTAGTTTTATTGTTGAATATGATTAAATATATCAAACATTGGCACTAAAATGGATGTGACGATTGTCCCAACGACACCTGCGAGCAATACGATCATGAGCGGTTCAATTAACGATTTTAGTCGATCGGTCGCCGCTTCAACTTCTGCTTCGTAAAAATCAGCAACTTTTGCAAGCATCGCATCGAGCGAACCCGTTTGCTCTCCGATCGCAATCATTTGCGTGACAAGCGGTGGAAACGCCCAATGTCGTTTCATCGGCTCCGTTAGCGATTCCCCACGTTCTAACGCATCGCGTGATGTGCGAATGACGCGGGCAACAACTTCGTTTTCAACGACCGATTCAACGATCGCAAGTGCCTGTAGAATCGGCACAGCGCTTGAAAAAAGCGAACTTAATGTGCGCGTCATACGAGCAAGCACCGCTTTTTGCATCATGCTCCCGAAAATCGGCATACGTAATACGATCACATCTAAATAATACTTCGTCTTTTTTTGCTTTTTTAACAACACAAGTAAGCCGTACATGAGCAACATAAGTAAAATGACGCCCCACCAATACGTTTGCATCACTTCACTTGCTCGCAACACGAACTTCGTAATGGCTGGCAAATCAGCACCGAAATCAGCAAACATCGAAACGAATGTCGGAACGACTTGAACGAGCAAAAAGATGACGACGATGACCGCAATGATGCCAACAACGACCGGATAAGCTAAAGCAGAAACGATTTTTTGCCGCGTTCGATGCACTTTTTCAAAATGATCGGCAAGCCTCTCAAGCGTTTCATCCATATTTCCGCTCGCTTCCCCTGCGCGAATCATATTGATGACGAGCGGAGGGAAAATGTTCGGATGATCAGTCATTGCCGTAGATAACGGTTGACCGCTTCTTAATTGTTCCTCAATGTGAACGAGCGCTTTTTTTAACGCTTTACTTTCCGTTTGTTCCGCTAAAATGCGCGTCGCATCTACAATCGTTACGCCCGCTTTTAAAAGCGTCGCAAATTGGCGCAAATAAATGACGAAATGTTGCAGTTTGACGGGGTTGCCGAACGTAATTTCTTTCGTTAATAACGTCTGTGGTACTTCTCGTACGTCGATCACTTTTAAGCGTTGTTCACGCAGCTTCATCATCACATCGCGACGCGACGAAGCAACCATCGTCCCTTTTTTTACTCGTCCGCGCATATCGCGCGCTTCATAGCGAAATTGCGCCACTCTTCATCATCCTTCCTGCAAATACGGCTCGACTGCTTCTTTCGCGACGAGCCCTTGTTGAACAAGTTCTTTAATGTTCGCCGCAAGCGTATGCATGCCGAGCGCACGACTCGTTTGCATCACACTTGGAATTTGATGAACTTTTCCGTTGCGAATTAAATTGGCAACGGGCGCATTGTTAATCAAAATTTCGGTGGCCGCAATTCTCCCGTTTTTTTGTGCGCGCGGAAATAGTCGTTGTGAAATAATAGCAACTAAAACGGTTGCCAATTGAATGCGAATTTGCGTTTGTTGTTCTGGTTGAAATACGTCGATGATTCGGTCAATCGTCGCAGGAGCACTTGACGTATGCAGCGTTCCGAATACGAGATGTCCTGTTTCTGCAGCGGTAATTGCCGTTTGAATCGTTTCTAAATCACGCATTTCCCCGACTAAAATGACGTCTGGATCTTGACGAAGCGCGGCGCGCAAACCGTTTGCGAAATTGTTTGTATCCGTTCCGACTTCGCGCTGGTCGATAACGCAACTTCCATGTTTATGCACATATTCAATCGGATCTTCAAGCGTAATAATATGTTTGCGCATCGTTTTATTCATATAATCAATCATCGCAGCTAACGTTGTCGATTTTCCGCTCCCCGTCGGTCCTGTCACAAGAACAAGTCCTTGCGGTTTTGTAACGATCTTTTTTAACACATCTGGCAATTGCAACTCTTCAAGCGTTGGAATTTTCGTTGGCACAATACGAATGGCAAGCGATATACACCCACGCTGTTTAAACACGTTGACACGAAAACGGGAAACACCATGGAGGCTATAAGATAAATCTAGCTCCCCGTTTTCCTCAACATGGTGCCACATGTTTTCAGGAACGATCGCTTTTGCCATTTGTTCTGTATCTGCCGAAGACAACGCGTCTTGCCCGTAACGTTTCAAATCTCCGTTCACGCGAAAAATCGGAGGAATACCGACTGTTAAATGAATATCAGAAGCTTTTAATTCAAATGCAGCACGCAACATCGCATCTACTTTTTGTTTCATCTTCATCACCTTATAAAATGCTTACACGCAACACTTCTTCTGTTGTCGTCAGCCCTTGTTTGACTTTTAATAGCCCATCATCAATTAAAAAAATCATTTTATTTTTGATCGCCATGTCACGCAATTTCGACAGCGGTTCACCGTTTAAAATCACTTTTCGCATGTCATCCGACATAACCATTAATTCATGTAGGGCAATACGCCCTTTATATCCGGTCATATTGCACGTCGGACAACCGCGACCACGCATCACTTTTTCAATTTTCAAACCGCGGCGGGCAAAAATATCGATTTCCCGCTTTGTCGGTTCGTGTTCTTCTTGACAGTCGCGACAAACGCGGCGCACGAGACGTTGGGAAACGACTCCTGAAAGCGATGTCGCAACTAAAAACGGCTCGACACCCATATCAATTAAACGCGCGACCGTGCTTAATGCGTCGTTCGTATGTAGCGTACTTAACACAAGATGCCCTGTTAAAGACGCACGAATCGCTACTTCCGCTGTTTCGCGGTCGCGAATTTCCCCGACCATAATAATGTTCGGGTCTTGGCGCAAAATGGAACGCAATCCTTCTGCAAACGTCATTCCGACGCTTGAATTGACTTGAATTTGATTCACCCCTTCAAGCTGATATTCGACAGGGTCTTCAATGGTAATAATATTCACATGTTCGCCGTTTAATCGATTTAACGCGGCATAAAGTGTCGACGATTTTCCCGAACCAGTCGGTCCTGTAATTAACACGATGCCCGTTGGTTGTTCAATGAGTTGAATAAATCGCTGCAAATTCACCTTATTAAAACCGAGCTTATTTAAATCGTTTAACGCCGCTCCTAAATCGAGTACGCGCATAACGATTTTTTCGCCGTAAATCGTTGGTAACGTCGATACACGTAAATCAATTGGATGAAAATCGATGTTCATTTTAATACGTCCATCTTGCGGAACACGATGTTCTGTAATGTCCATATTTGCTAAAATTTTTATGCGCGCCGTTAGCATTCCTTGCATATGTTTTGGCAACGCTCGCTCTGTCCGTAAAATTCCGTCAATGCGATAACGAATAACGACTTTCGTCTCATGTGGGTCAATATGAATATCACTAGCTCGCTGTTCGACTGCCAATTGTAAAATTTGATTGACAAGCTTTACGATCGGTGAGTCATCTTCAGCAAGCTTCTCTTGCTCACGCACCTCTTGCACAGGAGCGATGTTTAAAAACTCTTCAACCGAGTCATCAATATCATAATACTTATTAATGGCTCGTAAAATATCGTCCTTTGAAGCAATGGCCACTTCGATATGAAAACCTGTCGATAGGCGCAAATCGTCAATCGCAAAAAAATCCATCGGATCTGCCATCGCGACAAATAAACGATCGCCTTCTTGCTTTAAAGGAATAAGCATATTTCGTTTCGCAAATTCTTTCGGCACAAGGTTCATTAATTTCGGATCAATCGGGTAACGATATAAGCTAACATGTGGGATGCCGAGTTGGAACTCTAATACTTCAATCAATTGTTGCTCCGTAATATAACCACGTTGCAACAACGCATCGCCTAATTTTTGCCCCGGTGCTTTTTCTTTTAACGTTTCTTCGAGCTGTTCTTTCGTAATAAGTCCTGCTTCAATTAACAAGTCGCCTAATCGTTTTCGCTCTTGCTTCTTCATGAGGCATCATCCTCATTTCCTTTGATTTGCTCGTTTTCATTTCCCCATATGTCATCTTGTTGTGGTGGCTGTGCTGAAGGTGTGTCACTTGAGATTGGCGTCTCACTCGCTCCGTTATTGGCTCCCGCTTGCAATCCGCGCAATTCAACGCGATGAACGGGCGGATAAAAATCTTCCGAAATGAGCACCGTTTCGACTAATGTGCGGTTTCGATCGTACACTTCTTTATACAAACGAATGAGCATGCCTTTTTTTCCTTCTTCTTTTACCCGTTTTTCATTCGGCTTCAACAATGCACTATATTGCACGATCGTTTTCGGATCATAATACTCGATCGGGTCTGTTTTTAGCGCGTATTGATAAATAAAAGGTGGACCGATCAAAGTTACTTGTATTCGATCGCCTTCCATTTTCCATTCGAACGTGTACGCTCGATCATTTGGATTAAAAAAAATAAAGTCTTTTTTATTTTGTTCAACAGCCGCTTCAAATCCTGCTTTCACTCCGTTTGGCAATACGGCGCTCGTATGCCGTTCAACAATTTCAAAATTTGTCGGCATCATCGCTTCATATAGTGCAGATGCAAATAACGTCATCGCTTCTTTAGATATACCTAAACCTTGTTTTTTGAAAAAGTCCAAAACAGAAAATACTTGCTTTGGCTCAATTGTTATTGCTGTTTGCGATATTGCACGAAGCTCTTCATGCGATGGAATCGTAGCTTGCGATAAAACCGTTTCTTGTTGCATATCCTCCCGAACGTATTGCTGAAGCGATAGTTGAGCAGATGTAAGCGAAGCCGCTGCTTGTTCTAATTGATTTTTTACCTTCTCCACATCAATCCAATCACTTGATGCACCGATAGAAGACATGGCGTCTTGCAACGCTTGTCCATCAACAGAAACGAGGAGAGGGGTGCGCTTCCCGCTTACCGCCTGTTTCATGCTCTCCTCGATATGAAATGAAAAATAATCCGTTTGTACCGTGGCTTCTTTTTGCTCTAGTACGAGTTTGATCGTTGCAGATTGCTTCCACTCATTCACTTTTTCATTCATTTGTTCATACGCTTCTTCACGTGAACGATGCGATAAATCAACAGGACCGATCATCGTTCCTTCAGCAAATGTGTCATGACTGATAAACGACTCGTACGCCCATGTCGCCACTTTTGTAGTTGTCAGTAAATATGAAACGGTCAAAAACAACGTAAAAAACAACTTTAGCGAAACGGTTTGGCGCATGACATACGCCTCCTTACTCGACATTCATCGATAGCTCGATCACAACATCTGGCCCTTCTTCTTGTGCACGAACAATATGTTCTTTCGTTAAAATGGTATCTTTTGAAATAAGCACTTGACCATTGACATCAACAATATCTTTTAATACTCGTTTTCCTTTTAACATATCGACTTGTTTTTGACGCAGTTCATCAAGTTCGTCATCAACTGTTTTTGGAACGATTTGTTCGATAAGAGGTTCCACTTGTGTCCCTTTTAATGTCACCAACGTATCAACGTTTGAAACGAGCGTCTGTTGTGCATCTTCATGAACAATCAACAAATCTTTTCCATACGTAATGACATGATCGGCGCGAACGATGCGCAACTCGTTTCCAATTTGCACTTCGATTCCTGCGATGTGTCCTGTTTCTTCGTCCATATAAAATTCCGTTGCTTCCCCAAGCAATTGTCCTTTTCTTGTCATCACTTTCGCTTGTTTAATCGTAATTTTTTTATTCACAAGCTCATTCGCAATCGGAATGACGTTTAAATCAAGGACAGCTCGCTCTTCTTCAACCGTTACAGCAAATTCCCCGATTCCGATCACATGTCGGAACGGAATTGCTTTCATACTAATTTCCCAATTTTCTTGATCGACGATTAGAAAATCAATCGTTCCTTTTTCTGGATTCACAACAAGAGACTTTACTTGTCCAAGTTGAACTCCGTTTTGAATGCTAATGACTGGAAGACCTATCACTTGTGCGCTACTTTTCATTTTTTCCACCCCATTTTTTGTTCAGCATAATGTATCATATGTGCTAATTGTTGTTGAATCATTGGGTAACCATCATATTGTCCATACAGTTGTTTCGCAATATGATATAATTTTTCATATTGCTTTGAAGCAATATAATGCTCCATTAATACATTGGCAAATGTGTAATAATCTTGTTCGTGTAAGCGAGGATGTAAATGTTTATGAATAAGCTGTTCATATTGTTCGTCCGACAACAACGGACGCATCGCGTATAAAGAAGCAAGTAAATTTTTCATGAACGGTCTCGGGAGCATATGCACCTCTTCATTGTTTTCTTCTACTGTTATAAATTCATCATCGGCCGTTCCTTGTTCTTCTTCGCTCACTTGCTCTATTGCTTCCTCAACGTTTTGAATACTCTCTTGTTCTTCCACAAGATCAGCACTCGCTCCCGTATGTATATCATCGTCTTCTACAATCGGCTCGATGTTATACAATTCATCGCTCACATGCTCGCTCGTTTCTTCGACGACAGCAATCGTTTCGATGTCGAATAGCTCACTATCTTTTTCTTCCTTCATTTCATTTTCGTCATGTATAATTTCAATCGCCTCTTCACTGAATAAATCAAGCCACTGTTCTTCTGTCATGTCTTGGATTGTTTCGTTTACACTTGTATCGTCAATGTCTACCATACGTAATGGCTCAATGACGTCATCTACACTTTCTATCGGCTCAATCATATGGTCAAAGTCATTTTCTCGAAGCAGTTCAATAGAGGCTTGTTGTTCGATTTCTTCAGGCCATTCCACTTGAAACGATTCTTCATCGACGTTTTCGATTTCTTCTTGTTGAATCTCCTTATCTTGTTGCTCTATCACCTCTTTTATAGCAGACGGTAGCTCGTTTTCTTGCTCACCTTTTTCATCATCCTCGATCATGAAATCATGTTCATATATGCGCGCATAAAATAAGTGACCGAGCTTTTGTTCAAGTAAATATGTGCTTGTAACAACTAAAAGAAAAAGAAATAATGCGGCTTGCCAAAGTGGAAATTGCTCGATCGCAATCATGCCAAAAACGCTTAATAAACAAGCGACCGTTAATAAAAGTGCAATCCCTTTTTTTGTCCATCCAAATGGTAAGCGAATATAGATGGGGATTAATATGAGAAAAAAGATCACGAAAAATAAATACGGCAAATCGCTCCCCCCATTCAACATGATACAACACTTAACTCTAACATATTGTATAATAAAGTTATGTATTTTAAAAGAAGGGGAAGGAAAATGTGTCAAAAGAAAATGAATATTTTTTATGACAAACGTGCTTTTACGTTAATTGAAGTACTATTATCGATTGTTATTTTATCGTTTGTTGTGAGCGGCATGTTTATGTTTTTTACAAATGCGATGACATATACCGCATACAATCAATCAAAAACGGTTGCTGTCAATATCGCTCGCGGTGTTATTCATTATATGGAACGACTTGACTTTCAAACGATGAAAGCATATGTCGATGATCATATCACCGAACAAACACCTTTTGTCCATTTCGATGCTTCAGCATGTTCCAATACATCGTTATTTCCCGATGAAAACGTATGTAAAGCGATTTTTTCACCGACAATTAACAATGTGACATATAATGAGGAAGATGTACAAGCTTGGTTAATACCATACGATCAAGCGATATGGTCACAAATAAAAACCAACCCACCAAATGAATTTCCTGATCGTTTAAAACAAACGATCCAACAAGAAAAAGAGATGACTGAAAACGTGGGCAACTATTTACTTCGTTTATATGTCACCGTCCGTTCAAATAACGAACTGATCGTCTTAAAAGGAGTGATCGCCAATGAAAGTATTCGCTAATGAACGTGGACTTACGCTTATTGAACTACTTGTCGGCTTAGCGATCACATCAATTATTGCCGCTTCTGCATACGGTGTATTTACAGCGGGAACGAAGGCGTATAAACGGATTGGCATTGAAAATCAACTGCGGAGCGAAGCTGATATATTGGTGACAACGATGTTTAACGAACTATATGCCCTTGCTCCAGACGGATTAAAAATGGACGAATCAACCGACGATACACTAACATTTGTGAATGAAATAAAAAAAGAGATTGATACAAATACAGGGCTTGTCGAAGACAGAGAACAAGCTGGTCAAACGTTACAAATCACGATCGATAAAACAAACGAAGCATTGCTTATAAATGGGAACCAAGTCACACCTTCAAATTTACGGATTGTTTCAGACCAATCAAAGCTTACTTATACGTGTGTACGAGCGCAACAAAACGTATGTAAAAGCGGCGTCATTTCGATTCGCTTGTCCGTTCAAGATAACGACCATCGCAATCCAGACGATCCGTTATATATTGAACCGTTTACGTTGCAATCACAATTCGGCTTTTAGGGGGGAGAGAGGTGAACGAAAAAGGATACAGTCTTGTGCTCGTTATGTTAACGGTCACCGTCTTTTTTATCATCGGACTTACGATTTTATCTGTCAGCATATATCAAGCGAAATTTACACAAGTGCGCGTCGAGGATGTCACATCGCTCCATGACGCTGTAAAAGCGGTAGAGGAAACCGTCGCCGAGTTAAAAGTAAAAGTTGAACAGTTGTCGTTATCAACCCCAATGCAACTCGATCTTGATTTAGGAAATGCTCAAGCTGGCTTTTTAAAAGAGCTCATCGATCGCCATGGCGTCACGATTGAAGACATCACCGATGCGAAAGGGATTGCGCGCAATCAATTGTTCACACGCGTTTTTCGCATATCCGCTCCGTACGGAAATAAAACGGTCACTCGTGAAGTCATTATTACGAACGCACCGAGCTTTTTAAAATATGCGATTGGCTCGCGTAAAAACGTGACATTGAACGGCGGTTCTTATATTGACGGCAATATATACGCAGGAAATGATATATACGTTACAAACGTTGCGAACTATATTTATAACTCAACGCTTGATTCGGTACAGACAACGTTTCCAACGACAAGTGGAAAAAGTATATTGTTTGTAGAAGGCAACCGTTATACGTGCGACCACGGAAATGGGGCAAAGAGCTGTTATAGCATATCCACACAATTTACAAAAAACATAAACGATTTTTCCTTAGGTTCACTGTCGTTTCAACATCAAGAACCAAGCGTTCAAAAAGAACAAGATGAGTTTATTGATGTCGATTTTGATTTTACGTTAAAAGATAAACTGTTATCAGCGGCTGGCATTGATGGATTTGATCAAAGCAAACAAGCGCAATATCAAAGTCTTATTTCTTTATCATTATCCGAGCTGATCGAACAAATAAAATCGTCGTTTGTCCCTGTTGTCGTTAATGATTCTATCGATTTACCGACTGCGTTACAAGGGGCGATTGCTAGCGGAAAATCCATTTTTCTTGATACAAGTACCATCCCGTATTTCGATGTGACTTCGTTAACGTTAAATGATGGGCAGTGGCTTATTGTAAACGGTGATTTTGTATTAGAAAACGCTGGAGAAAATCCGCTACAAATAAAAGGAAATATCATTGTGCTTGGCAACTTAACCATTACAGGACAAGTTGCGTTTGACGCTACCGTTTACGTCAATGGAAATACGTCCATTTACAATACGACAATTAGCGGACTAAACGGAAAAGAAGTTGTGTTATTGACTAAAGGGGAGTTAGAAATCGCTCGTGTAAACGAGTTTGCAAACAATTTTTCCTTAACAACGCCAAATTTAAAAGGATTTTTCTATACAGACAGCAATGCGGTGATTTACGCAGTCGGTTCATATATAAACATTGAAGGGGGATTGTTTGCTCGGGGCAACAGTTCAACGATTCCTTATACAGATGAAAGCGGGCTAGTCATTAACACGTTTCGCGGTGAAACAAACGATACGGGAACAAGTCTTTCGTTTCGAGCACCAATATCTTCCGAAGAACAACAAAAACAATATGCACGTTTTGTTGTAAAACATAATAAAGACGTGTTTATTAACCGCGGTCTCGGATTGCCGCTCGTCAAACAACTTGCCGTTATTGTTGATGAAATACGCGTACAATAAAGAAAAGGAGCTAGCTACTTGGCTCCTTTTTCCTTTAGTTGCTTTATAATGTTTTCATGTTTCCAATATTGCGCGAGAGAAAGAGCGGTATTGCCGGTATCGTCTTTTACGTGTACATCGGCACCGTAACGAAGTAAAAGTGTGACGAATTCATCATAACCGTACTCTGCTGCAACCATTAATGGTGTTTTCTTAATGTTCGTTTTTGTATTGACATCGGCACCTTTTTCCAATAAATATGTGGCTACATCAATCAAGTTTCGTTCCACCGCTTTATATAGCGGCGTTTCCCCCGCTTCATTTGCGATCTCTACATTTGCCCCTCGCTCATATAAAAAGCGAACAACATCGACATTTCCCGCTTGCACCGCAAGCAATAACGGGGTTTCGCCATGTTTATTTACCGCATTGATGTCCACATCGTATTGGCAAACAAGTTGCACAAGATCAACATTCCCGCTCCCTGCCGCAATATGCAAGGGAGTATTATACTGCTTATCTTTTTCACGAACCGTTTGTTCATTTACGATTTGTTTTACGATTTCTATATTTTCTTCATTTCCTTGTGCTAAAGATGAAGCAAGTGCAAAATGTAGTGGAGGAAGCGGCATAACAGCCGACTTTCCTCCAGCTTTTAATAGTTGTGCTGCAATATCACGCTGACCGGTACGCATCGCCACATCGAGCGGTGTTTCATTTTTTATTTTGAAGTTAATATTTTTTTCCTTCTTCATATATTCGCGTACCGCTTGAATGTTTCCTTGCTCAATCGCTTGTATAAATCGTTGCTGTTTTTCTTCTTTCGATGAAAAACATCCGCTTAGCAAGCTGATGATGACAAATAGCGTCATCACTTTTTTCATACGTGTTCACATCCTTTGTTAGTACAACCAGCCGTCTTTATTTCCACCTTTCGTCGGACCTGTCGCATGTTCAACGACACGAATGACCGTTGATGCCGTCCACGTTTTTCCGTTTTCATCCGTCAATTTCACCGTTAATGGCGTTTCACCGAGACGTTTCGCAGTCACCTCGCCGTTTCCGTCAACAACAGCATAATAACTGTTTTCGATCGTAAATGAACGGCTCACAATTTTTGTCGTCGCATTTGCTGGAATTGGCGCAATGTACGGTAATACATTGATCGTTTTTCCTTTTTGTACAATTAATGTGGATGGAAGCGAAATCCCCGTCAGCGGTGAACCAACGTGAACGATCGCTGTACCAACGACACCGTTATGCGCTTGCGCGGTAATCGTCACTTGTCCGGTGCTCAAACCTGTCACTCGTCCGTTTGCATCAACCGAAGCGATATTCGGATTAGACGAACGCCATTCCACCGCTTGATACGTCGCATTATTTGGTGCAACCGTTGCGGTGAGCGTAGTTGTTTCACCGATATTTATATTCGCAACTGTTGGCGATACGACAACAGCAGTTACTGGGATCGCTTGAACGGTTACTGTCACCGTTTTTTCAAGCAGTTCGTCATTTTTGTTGAATGCTTGAACCTTTAACGTCGTTACGCCTTCTTTTAGTCCCGTAATCGTTCCGTTTGCTCCATTTATTTCAGCATACAAACTATTTCCTAGTGAATAAGAGACTGCTTTTTTCGCATCTGCTGGTGATACGGTAATCGGAATCGAGATCGTTTCACCAACGTGAACAGTAAAATCGTTGATTGTGATCGAGTCGACTGGGATGCGTACGATGACCGTCATTGTCGTTGTTTTTACGTTACCGAACATATCTTTTACTTTTGCTGTCACTTGTGCCGTTCCTTCTTTTACTGCGGTAATGACGCCATTTTTGTCGATAGAAATAATTTGTCCGTTGCTATTTTCACTCCACTCTACTGAGGCAATCGTTGCTTCTTGCGGCAAGACGTTTAACAATAACCGCGCATTTTTCGGCACGCCACGGTTCACGAAAATGGTGCTTGGTAGCGTAACATCTGTAATTTTGTAATCGGAAACAAACGACAAAGTGTTAAAGGATAAATTGACAAGTTGTGTATTTATATCTTTATACGTCAGTTTTGCTTGCGATAGTGAAAACGTTCCTTTTGTTGTCGGTTTCACTTGAATGGCGAACGTTTGTGGTTCAGCGATATACGTCGTTCCTGATTTTACAAACGAAATGTCTGGTAGCGTTCCTTTGATTGTATATCCTCCTGTTACTGTTCCTTGTTTTGTAAATCCACTCGGCAAAGAAACGACTTCAATGCCTGCTGGTAATTTTTCTTCAAACGCAATGTTTGTCACTTTTAACAGCGTATTCTTCAATAACGATAATGGCTTCGGTGTGATTGTATACTGCATCGTAATCGATTCATCGACTGGAGCGAGCGTTTTTGAAATCGTTCGATTCACTTCCATGTTTGCCGAAACTTTTTCAATGACGACTTGAAACTCTTTCGTTACTTTCGCTCCGCGTGCATCCGTTGCTTCAATTTTCATTCTTGCCGTTCCACCGTCTGGCATATTGTGCGGAAGCGACTGAATAATCGTCGTGCCATTTGGCACATCGTTTTGCGCGTACACTTCTTGATCGTTTACCCACACTTTCGTAGAAAACGTTCGGTCGACTAAATCTAAATCCTCTACTTTATAGGACAGTTCAATTGGCTGATTGCTCGGAATTGTTTCGTTTTCTTGCGGCGTAATAACCGTTAATTGCGGTGCATGGTTCGATCCAAAAAACGCACGATACATCGTATTGACGAATAGTTTTTGTTCTTCTTCTGGAAAGGCAGACGTCGTTCCAACATGTCCTGTTCCAGAATAAGTAACGTTTCCTTTGGAATATGTGTAATAATGGTTCCAGCTATCATATACGTCACGTGGAGAACCATCAATGTTGTACCACGTAATTACATTTTCGTCTTCTAAATCAAGCGTATAATATTGGTTATGCGTTGTTGCAATTGTAATGTTATCACCTAACGGAAACGGATAATTTGTCATTAAGCCGCTGTTCACTTGTTTCGTACTCGTTGATGGGTTTGGCGCACCGTTTCCTAAATCTGTCTGCGGCTGAATTTGCCCAACAATCGGACCAAATTCGTTTACCCATACGTTATTTGCTCCAAACATCACATCATGTGTAAACATCACGCTTTGACCGGATTGAATAAAATTTTTTACTGATTGAACAACATTTGAACTTAAAGAAGTGACCGGGCTACATCCATTATAGCAATCTGCAAACCCGAAAATAATCATGTCATATTTTCCATTAATCACTTCATGCGAATAATTTGGTTCATATGTTTTGCTTTTTTGAAAATCTGTTAATGTTGTTACGTCAATACTAATGCTATATTCGTTTGCACGAGTTAAAAAGCTCGGGTTCATGTTTTTTGTATTTAATAATGAACTCGCATCGTTCCCTTTACGTATTTGTAATACTTTGATCGTTGCTGGCACATCTTGAAACTTCACAAATCCTTTCTCATAATCTTTTAATGCGCTTGTTTCATCAACAATTTCTATTTTCCAATAACGTGGTCCAGAATAGCCAGCTGGAAGAGTGTACGAAATCGTTCCTGTTGCTCCTTGTACTTGTTTAGATGCAACAATTTCTTCGCTCGTATATTTATCGTTAAAGTCGGAGTCGATGTATAGGTTAACAGTTAGTAATTTGTTTTGAAATTGTGTATAATTCACGATTTGGTACGCGAATGATAGCGTATCCCCTTTTTTATATGTTTGTGGCGAAGAAGGAAATGTTGTCAACACAAGATGAGGACGTTTTGTTCCATTTGTTTTAAAGTAGTTTTTTATATTTGTATTTGTTGTAAAAAACATTACATTTTGTTTTGACTTCCAATCATTTGATTGAGAGTAACTATACAATTTACTTGTTGGATATTTTTTCACGCTATTCTCATGAAGGAAAACAGGCAATCCTTTGTCAATATAAAATTGTTTTATTTGTCTTGCTTTTAAATCTGTCAAATCATTTAAGCTATTCGTTGTATTATGCGATGCACTTCTGTTGCTACTTGTTGTCATGCCAAGTTTGGCGGGATTATAATCACCTTGTGAAATCACAATTGCATCATACTTACCATCTAATTCATCGCGCAAAGCGACAAAACGTTTCATCGTCATCGTCGTCACACTTATATTCGACGTGCTTCCAAGCTCTGTTTTTAATGGTGACGAAGATAATTGACTAGCGTGGCTGACAATTTCAAGCACATTGTATGTGATATTGTCGTTAGCGCGCACAGCGGCGGCAGGAATAAATAATGGAATGAGTAAAAGAAGCGTTAAAAACACCGAAACAGCTCTTTTCACCTACCTCTCCCCCTTTCAAAAGTCCTATTTTTTATCTATTATACCATCAATTTTCGTCTTACTTATATTTATTTTTTATAAAATTTCGTACGTTTGAAATGAAATAAAGTGAACCTGTAATTAAAATGATGTCATCTTTGGCAACTTGTTTCCGTTTTTCTTTTAGCCATTGTTTCCAATCGTTTGTCCGTTGCACATTCGGATGCGTCGCTTGTTCCGCCAGTTGTTCAGCGGAAAGGGCGCGCGGAAAATCGAATGTTGTAAACGTCATCGTCTCGGCAATCGTTTCTAGCTTGTGAATCATTGCTGTGACCGGTTTATCCCCTAACGCTGTAAAAAGCACGTGCACGCGGCGATTCGGATAGTGGTCCTTCATTGTTGCCACAAGGCTATCCATCCCTTCTTCGTTATGCGCCCCATCAATAATGATAAGCGGACGTTCATCCATCTTTTCAAATCGCCCGAGCCACGCTGCTTTTCGAATGCCGTTGTACATATGTTCACGCTCAATCAAAAACGAATAATACGTACGTAAATAGTCGGCGACCATGAGCGCAAGTGATGCGTTTTTCACTTGATGTGCCCCAAGCATCGTTGTTGTTACATCGGAATATGTCGTAAACGGTGTTTGTAAAGAAAAGCGTTCTCCGTTTGTTGTCGGCTCATGGGCGAAAATCGTGAAATCACGACCGAGCGCATATACTTTCGCCCGTACCGATGTCGCTTTCTGTTCTACTACTTGTAGAGCCTCCGGCTGATCAATCGCTGTCATCACAGGGATTCCTGCCTTAATAATTCCCGCCTTTTCAAACGCAATTTGTTCAAGTGTATTCCCTAATATATGTATATGATCGTAACCGACATTTGTAATCACCGATAAAAGCGGATAAATAACGTTCGTTGAATCTAAGCGTCCGCCAAGTCCTACTTCAAAAATGACGACGTCTTGCACGTTCATTTTCCCAAAATAATAGAGCGCCATAGCTGTAATGACTTCAAACTCTGTCGGTCCGCCTAATTCCGTTTGTTCTAACTCCTCCGCTAAAGGCTGAATGATTTGCACAAGTTTGATCAAATCGACATCGCTAATTGGTTTTCCGTTTATACTAATGCGTTCATTAAATTGTTCAACATAAGGCGATGTAAATGTCCCGACACGATACCCTGCTTCTTGTAATATATGACGTAAAAAACAAACGGTTGAGCCTTTCCCATTCGTTCCACCGACATGGATCGCTTTAATGCGACGCTCTGGATGATCGAGCTTTTCCATCATCCATTCCATTCGTCTTAATCCCGGTTTGACCCCTAACTTTAACCGTCCATGAATCCATTCAACGGCTTCTTTATATGTACGAACCATGAAAAATCCCCCTTCTATTAAAGTGAAAGACGAATCCGAAATGGATTCGTCTTCATCATAAAACTATTGTTTTAATTGTGCAAGACGGGCGCGTACCGCTTCACGTTTTTCGATGTAGTCGCGTTCTTTTTTTCGTTCCTCTTCGACGACATGCGCCGGCGCTTTCGCTAAAAAGCCTTCGTTGCTTAATTTCTTTTGCACGCGCTCGACTTCTTGGTCGAGTTTTTGTAACTCTTTTTCGAGGCGTTTCACTTCTTCTTCAATATTAATTAATCCTTCAAGCGGCAAGCTTAGTTCTGCACCTGTCACAACAGCTGTCATCGCTTTTTCAACCGTTGGAATGGTCGTGTCGATGACAAGTTCACTAGGGTTACAGAAACGCTCGATGTACGCTCGATTCGTTTCTAATGTTGCTTTGACATGTTCGTCTTTCGCTTTAATATAAAGCGTAATCGGCTTGCTTAACGGTGTATTCACTTCTGCACGAATGTTACGCACCGCGCGAATAATATCGACGAGCAAGCGCATCGTTTCTGCCGCTTCATGATTACTTAGTTCAGGACGAACTTGCGGCCACGAAGCAACTGTAATCGACTCTCCTTCATGAGGAAGTTGTTGCCAAATTTCTTCCGTCACAAACGGCATAAACGGATGGAGAAGGCGCATCGTTTGATCAAGCACATAAGCAAGAACAGAGCGCGTCGTTTTCTTCGCTTGTTCATCGTCACCGTATAGCGGCAATTTCGCCATTTCGATATACCAATCGCATAAGTCATCCCAAATGAAGTTATATAACACGCGACCGACTTCACCAAACTCGTATTTATCGGCAAGTTTTGTCACCGTTTCAATCGTTTCGTTTAAGCGCGTTAAAATCCAATGATCGGCAACGGATTTTTCACCGTGTAAGTCAATGTCCTCATACGTGAACCCTTCCATGTTCATAAGTGCAAATCGGGACGCGTTCCAAATTTTATTGACGAAGTTCCATGTCGCTTCAACTTTTTCTGTGCTAAAGCGCAAGTCTTGCCCCGGTGAGCTTCCTGTCGCTAAAAAGTAACGAAGCGAGTCGGCACCGTACTGATCAATGACATCCATCGGATCAACGCCGTTACCGAGCGATTTACTCATTTTTCGTCCTTGTGCATCGCGTACTAGTCCGTGAATGAGAACATCTTTGAACGGACGTTTGCCTGTAAACTCAAGCGCTTGGAAAATCATGCGCGATACCCAGAAGAAAATGATGTCATATCCTGTTACAAGCACATCCGTTGGATAATAACGGTTATAGTCTGCCGATGTTTTATCCGGCCAACCCATCGTTGAAAACGGCCAAAGCGCAGAACTAAACCATGTATCTAATACATCTTGATCTTGTTCCCAATTTTCAATATCAGCTGGTGGCTCATGATCGACATACACTTCGCCTGTTTCTTTATGATACCATGCTGGAATGCGATGTCCCCACCAAAGCTGACGAGAAATGCACCAATCGCGAATGTTTTCCATCCAATGTAAGTACGTTTTTTCAAATCGCTCTGGAACGAAATTTACTTTTCCTTCTGTTTTTTGTCGTTCAATCGCAGCTTCAGCAAGCGGCTTCATTTTGACGAACCATTGCGTCGATAAATACGGTTCTACAACAGCACCGCTACGTTCACTATGACCAACCGAATGCATATGTTCCTCGATTTTAAATAGCACGCCTTGTTCTTGTAAGTCTTTCACGATTTGCTTACGGCATTCGAAGCGGTCAAGCCCCTTATATTGAAGAGCGTTGTCGTTCATCGTACCGTCTTCGTTCATGACGAGAATGCGCGGCAAGTGATGACGGTTTCCGATTTCAAAGTCGTTTGGATCGTGTGCTGGCGTAATTTTTACTGCCCCAGAACCGAACGACATGTCAACGTACTCATCACCAATAATCGGGATTTCACGACCGACGATCGGTAAAATGACTGTTTTTCCGATAAGATGTTTGTAGCGTTCGTCTTCTGGATGAACGGCAACGGCTGTATCGCCAAGCATCGTTTCTGGACGTGTCGTTGCCACTTCGATATAACCTGAGCCGTCTGCAAGCGGATAGCGCATATGATATAGCGCACCTTGCACATCTTTATATACGACTTCAATGTCCGATAATGCTGTTTTTGTCACCGGATCCCAGTTAATAATATATTCGCCGCGATAAATAAGACCTTTTTTATATAACGATACAAACACTTCGCGCACTGCTTTCGATAATCCTTCATCAAGCGTAAAGCGCTCGCGCGTATAATCGAGACCAAGCCCAAGCTTCGCCCATTGAGAACGGATGTGACCTGCATATTCTTCTTTCCACTTCCACGTCTCTTCCACAAACTTTTCTCGCCCTAAATCGTAACGTGTTTTCCCTTCGTTACGAAGCTTTTCTTCTACTTTTGCTTGCGTAGCAATACCCGCATGGTCCATGCCCGGAAGCCATAAAACGTCGTACCCTTGCATACGCTTCATGCGCGTAATAATGTCTTGTAACGTCGTATCCCATGCATGTCCTAAATGGAGCTTTCCTGTTACGTTCGGCGGTGGAATGACAATCGTAAACGGTTTTTTCGTCTCATCGCTTGTTGCTTCAAAAAACTTTCCTTTTAGCCACCATTCATAACGATTTGCCTCAACAGCACGGTGGTCGTACTTCGGCGGTAACATAAAAATCCCTCCTTTACAAAATAAAAAACTCCTTTCATCCGAAAAGGACGAAAGGAGACTCTTTCGCGGTACCACCTTTTTTCTTAAGCAATGCTTAAGCACTCAAATCGATAACGGCGATGCACCGGCTTCTTCTACTTTCGTTCGAAGAAGCAGCTCCAGGGCGACCTTCCGACGACCACAAACCTAGGAAATCTCGCAGCTACTGATCTCCCTCTCTGCAAGGCGGGTTGCGCCGTACTCTTCCCTATCTTCGCTTTTTTCTATTCATACATAATACTATATAAAAATCATATGAATCGTCAATAAGGTTTGCCACATTTTCACTTCTTTATACATATAATAAAAAAGCTCCATATGAATGGAGCTAAATATACGAAAAGGAAGTGAGCATATGCGTAAACGTTACAATCCGTACGCCTGGCCACCGTGGTTACGAAAACTTCGCTTTATTGCTGAACAATGCATCATTCCAATCACCGTTGTTCAAGCGATTCGAACGATTTTGTTTCCAACAACGATTGATGTCATTTTACTTGCTATTTTTATTTTGCTTTCCTTCGCTTTACATCACGATTGGATTTGATTCGTTTGTTTTTCCTCTTCCCATTTTCCGATGACATATTCAATATTTTTCATTTGCCAATACGCTCGTTGCCAAGCAGCAGTCAGTTGTCGGTCATGACGTTGTTGTTCGTACCGATGAATGAGACGAACAAACCGATGTGGATCAACAAGTAAATGAAAAAACAATAACCGTTCATCTTCTTCAAGCTTCAATATTTGTTCGTACTGTGCAAGCCATTGTACTGCTTCATCACATGTTATCGGATACGTGCGCAAATATTGGCGAAAAAAGAAAAGTAAATCATGAAACGGTGGGGCCCAGCGTGCTTGTTCGAAACTAATAAAATACGATTTGCCATCTTCTCGTTCTACGTAATGTTGAAACGATGGTCGACCGTGAATATAGCAAATACGCACCGTCTTTTTTTCACGCATGCGCTCGCGCCATTCATTTAACGTATGTTCAGAAAACGAAATGGCGCGCATGACATCAAGAAAATGCGTGCAACATTGTAGTTGAAACGGGGACATATACCATTGTTTTTCACATGTCTCGATATAGTGAGTGATCGTTTTTTTCACCTGTTCAAGAGAATGCTTTCGCTCCTCATAATACCGCTCAATTTCCGCTTCCGTCGTTTGAATGTCTTTTACTGAATGTATATGCCATCGCGCTAAATCTTGAAAAAACGATGAGGCTGGTTGCGTCTTTTCTTTTAGCCATGGCATTGTGTAATACCATTGGCCGTTCCGTTTTTTCGTTTCATAAATCGGAATGGCAAGCGGTATGCGCAAACGATAAGCTTGCTCAATCGCCTGCCAATGCGCCAATGATTGTATTCGTTTAAGCGCATATGTCCCGTTCGGCGTTTTCCATTTTTGGACACGCTCACGTTGTTGCATCGTGTTCATTTTCATGCCGCCCTTTTACACTTTCGTTGGTGTTGGAATGTATAACAACTGTCCTTCGTGTATATCCACACCGCTTTCTAAGTGATTTGTACGCAATAACTGCTGGACAGATACATCATAGCGCTCGGCAATCTTGTCCAACGAATCACCTTGTTGGACGATACAAATTTTCAAACGTGCAAATGCCTGTTCTTCATTTTTACCGAATAGCTTCGTTAAATATAAGGCGTTTTCATTTCGCTTTTCGTTCGTATCTCTCCCTTTCATTTCGAGCTGAAACGATTGCTGTTCTTCTTTTCGTTCTTCAGCTCGTTCCACTTCATGTTGCTCCTCTACTTGGTCATTTTCTTCATGAAACATATAAAATGGTGGAACGTTAACAATACTCTCTTGTTCTTCTTCCGCCTCTTCTTGTTGATATACTTCTTGTCGGGCAACTGTTTCAAACGGTTCGAACTCGTCTACGTTGTACGGTTCCCATTCGTCATCTTCACGATCATCCATTTGAATGCCATGAATCGCTACTTCTGCGATTAACCGTAGTTGCTGTTGTTTGAAGTCATAGTCAAATGATTCGATCATTACATATACTTGTTCCAAATCATCAATTCGCTCTTTCGGCACAGTGACGTCGATCGGAAATTGATGTAAAAACTCACCAATTTGCTCATCGGTTATACGGACATGTTCAACGTAGCGAGCGGCTTCAAATGGTTGATTGTCCTCTCCATCTTCCTCTCCCTTCGTATATTCCCCTGATAACTCCAGCACACCGCGAATATACACGTAATCTTCTTGTTCCTCAATCGTAATGGTCGGTTGCAGTGAAATT
Source organism: Anoxybacillus flavithermus (assembly GCA_002243705.1). Taxonomy (GTDB): domain Bacteria; phylum Bacillota; class Bacilli; order Bacillales; family Anoxybacillaceae; genus Anoxybacillus; species Anoxybacillus flavithermus. The sequence goes on along the minus strand of CP020815.1, from coordinate 1,320,895 downwards.
GATAATAACTGATCGACGTGATGCTCACGTCGAAAAGCAATCGCTTCTTCAATTGAAAAACGCAACATGCTCATCTCTCCTTCAACGTCCAAGTCATTTCACATTACTATGATTATGAGGAGAAAAAAAGAAGTATGCATAAAAAAAGCGACGCCTTACAGGCAATCGCTCATTTTCGCAAACGCACGTCGCGCTGCTTCTATTGTTTTTTCGATATCTTCATCGGTATGTGCAGTCGATAAAAACATGCCTTCAAATTGCGATGGCGGTAAGAAAATGCCTTCATTCGCCATTTCTTGATAATAACGAGCAAATAAGTCTAAATTAGACGTTTTTGCCGTTTCATAGTTTGTGACACGCTCATTTGTAAAGAACATGCCGATCATCGAGCCAGCTTGGTTAATCGTATGTGGAATGTGATATGCTTTCGCTGCTTCACTTAGTCCCTCTGCTAACCGATTTGCTTTTTTCTTAAACGCTTCATACGTCTCTGGCGTCAATTGTCGCAACGTTTCATAACCAGCTGTCATCGCCATCGGATTTCCTGATAACGTACCGGCTTGATAAATCGGACCACTCGGTGCAATTTTCTCCATAATATCAGCCCGACCACCGTATGCCCCGACTGGTAGCCCACCACCGATGACTTTTCCAAGGCACGTTAAATCTGGTGTCACCCCGTAATATCCTTGACCGCTATAATAGTCGACACGGAAACCTGTCATCACTTCATCAAAAATAAGAAGGGCACCGTATTCGTTCGTCACATCGCGCAACCCTTGTAAAAAGCCCGGCTCTGGCGGAACGACTCCCATGTTTCCTGCAACAGGTTCAACAATGACCGCTGCAATATCTTCCCCAAACTTTTCAAACGCATAACGTACGCTTTGTAAGTCGTTGTACGGTACAGTAATTGTATGCTGGGCAACCGTTTCTGGTACTCCTGGACTATCAGGCAAACCGAGGGTAGCAACACCCGATCCTGCTTTAATTAAAAGCGAATCGCCATGTCCATGATAGCAACCTTCAAACTTTACAATTTTATTTCGTCCTGTATAGCCGCGTGCTAAACGAAGGGCGCTCATTGTCGCTTCTGTTCCCGAGCTAACCATGCGAATGATTTCAATAGACGGCATGCGCTCCATGACGAGTTTGGCGAGTTCATTTTCAATTAACGTTGGGGCACCAAAACTTGTTCCTGTTTCCGCTACTCGTTTTAATGCTTCAACAACTTGATCGTTCGCATGACCTAAAATAAGCGGTCCCCAAGACAAGACGTAATCAATATACTCATTTCCATCAATGTCATAAATTTTCGATCCTTTTCCGCGCGCCATAAAAATCGGATCCATTTTTACCGCTTTAAATGCGCGCACCGGACTGTTTACACCGCCAGGCATAAGCTTGACTGCCTCAGCATATGCCGCTTTGGAACGTTCATAGCTACGCATCATTTCCCCTCCTTTAACCATCGCGCAACGTCTTTTGCAAAATACGTTAAAATTAAATCGGCGCCTGCGCGCTTCATGCTCGTTAACATTTCAAGTACAACAGATTTTTCATCGATCCAGCCGTTTTGCGCAGCAGCTTTCACCATCGCATATTCTCCGCTTACGTTATACGCGACAATCGGCAAATGAAAATGATTTTTAAGGTCGCGAATAATATCTAAGTACGACAGCGCCGGTTTAACCATTAAAAAGTCAGCACCTTGCTCCACATCTGCTTCTGCTTCACGAAACGCTTCTAGACGGTTGGCAGGATCCATTTGGTACGTTTTACGATCGCCAAACTGCGGGGCGCTATGGGCTGCATCGCGAAAAGGTCCGTAAAATGCTGAGGCGTATTTTACGGCATAGGACATAATTGGCACATATGTAAATCCTTCTTCATCTAGCGCTTGGCGAATCGCTGCGACAAACCCGTCCATCATGTTAGATGGCGCGATGATGTCCGCTCCCGCTTTCGCTTGACTGACTGCTGTTTTCGCTAATAATTCAAGCGTATCGTCGTTAACAATCGTTCCGTTTTCTACGATACCACAATGTCCATGGCTCGTATAATGGCATAAACATGTGTCGGCAATCACGACAAGTTCTGGAAATGCATCTTTGATCGCACGAATGGCACGTTGAACGACACCGTGCTCACAATAGGCTTGCGAAGCGATTTCGTTTTTCTCATTTGGTACACCAAATACGATAATCGACCGTACACCTAATTGAACAGCCTCTTTTACATCTTCAAGCGCATAATCAAGCGACTGCTGATACACCCCCGGCATGGAAGGTACTTCGTTTTTTATGTTTTCCCCTTCAATCACAAAAATCGGATAAATGAAATCTTCCATATGAAGATGTGTTTCACGCACCATAGCTCGTAAATTTGCTGTTTGGCGCAGACGACGATGACGTGCAAATTGCATATTATTCCCTCCTTGTAAAATATTGATTCAGCTCTTCGATCATTGCATCGATCGTATATGTATGTGGGCAAACGTGAACAGGAATGCCTAAATGAAGAGCTGTCTGTTTCGTAATCGGACCGATACATGCGATGGTGACAAAAGATAAATCAACGTTTTCCCCTGCGATCGCTTCAACAAAGCTATGTACTGTCGATGAACTTGTAAACGTAATCGCATCGATCATCCGTTGTTGAAGAAGTTCGATTATTTTTGGTTTTGCATCTTCATTGTATGTCGTTTCGTATACGATCCAATCTTTGACGTCTGCGATGTTGCTTAATTGTTCTCGCAACGTATCGCGCGCTAAGTTTCCTTTCACAAGCAACACGCGCGCATGCGTGGAAAGTAACGGTTTTAACGCTTCGACTAAACTTTCAGCGACAAATTCATTTGGAATGAGGTCGACAACAACGTTTCGTTTTTGCAATGCTTTCGCTGTTTTTTCCCCTACTGCAGCCACTTTCGGCCACGTTGGTGGTTTCATTTCGCCAATCAGCTCGAAAAAATATTTAACTCCGTTTTGGCTCGTAAATACAATCCAATCAAACGTATGCCATTTGTGTAATAAGTCTTGACCTACTTGTTTTGCCCGTTCAATGCGAATCAATGGTAACTCAATCGGAATCGCACCGTATCGTTCTAACGCTTGCGATAACGCTTTTGCTTGCGATTTTTCGCGCGTCACAAGCACCCGTTTCCCCCGAAGCATTTACTCCAACTCCTTCAATACTCGTTCAATGAGTTGTTTCGCTCCTCGCTCAATTAGCCGTTTTGCCGCTTCCGTACCCACTTTTTCGGGCTCTGTCCCTTTCACAACTTCTTTCAATACTTCTGTTCCATTCGGTGTTGCAACAAGTGCTGTAAGCACAATCGCATCTTCATCAACGTACGCATATCCGGCAACCGGCACTTGACAACCACCTTCAATATGCTGTAAAAATGCCCGTTCTGCGCGAGTGGCTCGTTCCGTTTGCTTATCGGTCAACTTATTTAACCAATGTAACAGCTCCGCATCATTTTCGCGACATTCAATGGCTAACGCCCCTTGTCCAACAGCTGGGACGCATATGTCGGTCGGTAAATATTGTGTGATGACTTCTTTTTCCCATCCCATGCGATGCAATCCAGCAGCTGCCAGTATAATGGCATCGTACGCATCTGTTTGTAATTTCGCCAAACGAGTGTCAATGTTACCGCGAATCCATTGAATTTGTAAATCTGGACGAACGGCTAACAGTTGCGCGGAGCGTCGTAAGCTGCTCGTTCCAACAATCGCTCCACTTGGCAATTGTTCAAACGGAATATGCCCTTTCGAAATAAGCACATCGCGATGATCTTCACGCTTCGGTACGCATCCGATCATTAATCCGTCTGGCAAAACGGCCGGCATATCTTTCATACTGTGAACGGCAAAATCAATTTCTCCATCCAACATTGCCTGTTCAATTTCTTTCACGAACAACCCTTTGCCCCCTACTTTCGATAACGTCACATGTAAAATTTGATCGCCTTTTGTGACGATTTCTTTTACTTCAAATTCAAACGGGGCCCCGAGTTGTTTCAGTTGTTCGATGACCCAATTTGTTTGAGTTAGCGCTAACTTGCTTCGGCGCGAACCAACAATGATTTTTCTCATCATGCTTTCCTCCAACAGTCGTTAAAAGTGAAATTGCGATAACGTGCCAAACAAAAAGAAATTAATAAGCAAAATAAGAAACGATCCGATATTCCAAAGCGCCATTTCTTTTCCTTGTATCCCTTTGACAGCTCGTTTATATAAATAAAAGCTGTATGTTGCCAATACAGTAAACGAGCCAAGCACCTTTGCATCGTATAAAACGAAATGATCTACTTTCATGTATGCCCAAACCATACCTAAAATTAAACTTAATAATAATACTGGCACACCGACGCCGTTTAACACATAAGAAAGATCGTCAAGCTTCGCTAAATCGCCGAGTCGCCATAACCGTTTTCCCCATTTTTTTTTCTTTAATAGCTCATATTGAAGCAAATATAAAAGCGAAAACATAAATGAAATCGAAAATGCTCCGTACGATAAAATGGCCATCGTAATATGGATAAACAATAACTCTGACATGAGTTGTTCAGCAATGCCCACGGTGTACGGCGTCGGTGCGAACGTATGCAATGAAAGAATAAAAAACGCTAATACGTTTGTAAAAAAGACAAGGAAATCAACGCGTAGCCATTCGTTAATCGCAAGCGATAACGTAATCAGTAGCCACGCATAAAACGACAGCCCCTCCGCAAGCGTTAAAACAGGAAATCTTCCTGTTTCGACCATTCTCGCAAAAAAGAAAAATGTTTGCATCCCCCAAACAATAGAAAGCAACCCGAAAGCAATGCGGTTTGCCTTCCGGTTGTGGTGAAGAAAATCGATAAAATAAAATAAAACGGACGATGCATGTAAAAGAAGCGAGAGTTCATACCATCTCGTCATGTCAAACATATATGATCTTCCTTACGATCGAAAAGATGGTTCTGCCGCTCGCTCGTGAACACAGCTCATCTCTTTTTGTTGCTGTTTCACTTGTTGTTCAATATTGAAAATTTTCATAAACAACTGAAGCGCTTCTTCTGCATTGTCCTCTGCAGCCAATTCTTTTGCGCGCAAAATCGGATCGCGCAACAATTGATTGACGATGCTTTTTGTATGTTTGTTTAATACTTTTTTATCCCGTTCTGATAAATTCGGCAATTTTCGCTCTAAGCTTTTCATCGTTTCTTCTTGAATGAGCATCGCCTTTTCACGCAAAGCCGCAATAATCGGTACGACGCCAAGCATATGCAACCATTGTTCGAAATCGTCCATTTCCTCAGCAATCATACGTTCGATTTGCTCGGCCGCTTTTTTCCGTTCAGCTAAATTCGCTTCAACAATATCTTGCAAGTCATCAATATCGTATAAAAAGACGCTATCTAACTCAGCAAGCGCTGGGTCTAAATCGCGTGGTACAGCAATATCAATCATAAAAAACGGACGACCTTTGCGCATTTTTTCAATGACAGCCATCGTTTCTTTTGTAATGACGTATTGCTTTGCGCCCGTCGAACTAATTAAAATATCCGCTTCTAACAGCGCACATTGCAATTGGGATAACGGCTTAGCATCCCCGTTAAATCGTTCTGCAAGTTGTTGCGCCTTTTCAAACGTGCGATTCACAACTGTCACGCGTTTGACGCCGCTTCCGTACAAGTTTTGCAAGGCCAATTCTCCCATTTTTCCAGCACCTAATATAAGCACATGTTTATTTTTTAAATCACCAAAAATTTTTTTCGCCAGTTCCACCGCTGCATAGCTGACAGATACGGCATTGGCGCCGATTTCTGTTTCCGCATGGGCACGCTTCGCTAATGTAATCGCTTGTTTAAATAGTTGTTTAAACACCGTGCCTATTGTGTTTTCTTGTTGCGCTAAAAGAAAACTTGTGCGCACTTGCCCAAGAATTTGCGTTTCACCTAAAATCATCGAATCAAGACCGCAAGCAACGCGGAACAAATGTTCAATCGCCTCACGTTCTTCATAAATGCGTAAATACGGAGCGATTTGTTCTTTATCAAGACCAAACCAATCCGCTAAAAATGTTTTTATATAATAACGCCCTGTGTTTAATTGATCGACAACCGCATAAATTTCCGTACGATTGCACGTCGATATGATGACGTTTTCTAACATACTTTTTTGCTTTTGTAGCGCTTTCATCGCTTCAGCAAGCTCCGTTTGATTAAACGTCAATTTCTCACGAATTTCGACAGGGGCTGTACGATAGTTCACGCTGACAACGACGACATACATTTCCCATCACCCCGAAGTTTAAAGTCATCTCATTTCATTATAGCACGTCTACATTGTTTTTTCCTTATAAACTGTGAATACAATTTGACAACTTTCGATCTTTCTTAAATGGCGCACATTTAGTAAACTAGTGAACAGATGCTGTTTTAAGTGTCGCATGGAATTGGGGGATTTTCAATGAAAAAACGTGGTATTTTTTCTGGCATCATTTTAATCGGTTTTGGGATGTATTTTTTACTCGAGCGATTTTCACTTTTTCCATCTTTCCATACGTGGCCAACGTTGTTGTTCATCACTGGGATCGCTTTTTTAGGTCAAGCGTATATCGGAAAAGACTACTCCGCTATTTTATCTGGTGTTGTGTTCACAGGAATTGGCGTTCATTTTCATCTCGCTTCTCACCTTTCATCATGGCCGGATCATATAAGCATGGTTACCTTTATGATCGCGCTCGGATTGTTGCTACAGTACATAAAAACGAAACAAGCATTACTTCCTACCGTTTTACTTTTTGTTTTGTCGATCATTTTTTTATTTTCACATCGGCTTCAACAAGTGTTTACATCCGTAACGTTTGATTCACTCATTCACATTTGGCCGTTGTCGTTCATTTTGATCGGATTGTACTTATTATTTATAAAAAAAGGATAACTATACAAAAAATGTGGGTCAATCACCCACATTTTTTACATCCATTTTTGCAATGCTCCCCACGCTTCATCTTTCCCTTGTCCTGTTTCAGCCGAAAAAATAATAAGTTCGTCATCTGAAATAAGACGCAATGTTTCTTTGGCGACTTTCGCATGTTGTTGCCATTTCCCGCGTGGAATTTTATCCGCTTTCGTTGCAATGACAAGCGTCGGAATGTTGTAATGTTTTAAAAACTCATACATCATCACATCATCTTTCGTTGGAGGATGACGCAAATCAACGATCAACAACGCTGCCTTCAGTTGTTCACGTGTCGTAAAATACGTTTCAATCATTTTCCCCCATGCTTCGCGTTCTGTTTTTGATACTTTCGCAAATCCATATCCCGGCACGTCAACAAAATAAAACGCATCGTTAATGCGATAAAAGTTCAATGTTTGTGTCTTTCCAGGTTTTGACGAAGTGCGCGCAAAATTTTTTCGGTTAATCATTTTATTAATAAACGACGATTTTCCGACATTTGAGCGCCCAGCAAGCGCAAACTCTGGGAGCTGGCCTGCTGGATATTGTTCTTGCTTCACAGCGCTAATGACCATTTCTACGTTTGTAATTTTCATTTTTCTCCACCTACCAAAGCATGTTCAAGTACATCATCAATATGTGAAACGAGAACAAACTGCAATTGTTTTTTTACGACCTCTGGAATATCTTCTAAATCTTTTTCGTTTTCTTTCGGTAAAATGACTTTCTTTAATCCGGCGCGATGGGCGCTTAACACTTTTTCTTTCACACCGCCAATCGCAAGTACACGGCCGCGCAACGTAATTTCCCCTGTCATGCCGACAAAGCGACTGACTGGTTTTCCCGTCAATGCAGAAATAAGTGCTGTCGCCATCGTAATCCCTGCTGATGGACCGTCTTTTGGTACCGCTCCTTCTGGCACATGAATATGAATATCTAGTTTTTCATGAAACTCCGGATCAATGCCAAGTTCTTTTGCTTTCGAGCGAATGTATGTAAATGCTGCTTGAGCAGATTCTTTCATCACATCGCCTAATTGACCCGTCAACGTCAATTTTCCTTTTCCAGGAGCAATGGACACTTCAATCGCTAGCGTATCTCCACCAGCTGTAGTATATGCAAGACCTGTCGCTACCCCGACTTGATCTTCATTCTCTGCCTGCCCGTAATGATATTTCGGTTTCCCTAAAAATTCACTTACATTTTTTTCTGTGACTACAATGCGCTTTCGTCCTTCTGACACGATCGTTTTTGCGGCTTTGCGACAAATAGATGCAAGTTGGCGCTCTAAGTTGCGCACACCTGCTTCACGCGTATAGTAGCGAATCACTTGCAAAATCGCATCATCGCGCATATGAAGCATGCGTTTTTGCAAACCGTGGGCTTCCATTTGTTTTGGTAATAAATGTTCTTTTGCAATGTGCAATTTTTCAATTTCTGTATAACTCGGAATCGTGATAACTTCCATTCGATCGAGCAACGGGCGCGGAATCGTTGCAAGTGTATTCGCTGTTGCAATAAACATCACTTTAGATAAGTCATATGGCTCCTCAATATAATGATCACTAAAGGAATGGTTTTGTTCCGGATCCAACACTTCCAATAGTGCAGCAGACGGATCACCGCGAAAATCGCTTGACATTTTATCAATTTCATCAAGCAAAAATACAGGATTAATCGTTCCTGCTTTTTTCATTCCTTGAATAATGCGCCCCGGTAAAGCCCCGACGTACGTGCGGCGATGTCCACGAATTTCCGATTCATCTCGCACCCCACCGAGCGAAATACGAACGAAATGTCGATTTAACGTTTTTGCAATCGAACGAGCGAGCGATGTTTTTCCAACTCCCGGCGGACCAACTAAACAAAGAATTGGACCTCGCAACGAGTTCGTCAGTTGTTGCACAGCTAAATATTCAAGAACGCGCTCTTTCACTGTTTCGAGACCGTAATGTTCTTCGTTTAAAATTTTTTCTGCACGGTGAATATCGTGAATATCTTCGGTTTGTTTCGTCCATGGCAAGGCAAGCAACCAATCCAAATAGTTGCGAATGACCCCGCTTTCTGCCGAAGCAGCAGGTACTTTTTCATAGCGATCTAATTCTTTCAACGCCGTAGCTTTAACATGCTCGGGCATTCCTGCTTGTTCAATTTTTTCACGCAACAACTCGATCTCGCCAGCTTTTCCTTCTTTTTCGCCGAGCTCTTTTTGAATGGCCTTCATTTGTTCACGTAAATAGTATTCTTTTTGTGTTCGCTCCATCGACTGTTTCACGCGCTGGCTAATTCGTTTCTCTAAATGTAAAATTTCTTTTTCATTATGAAGAATTTGAATGATTTGATGCACACGCTCTTTCACATCGACCGCTTCAAGCAATCGTTGTTTTTCTTCAAGCTTTAACGGCAAATGGGAAGCGATAATATCCGCCATTCGTCCCGCTTGCTGAATGTCCATCACAGATGTATAAATGTCTGCAGATAATTTTTTCGATAGTTTTATGTATTGCTCAAAATATTCAAGCATCGTACGACGTAACGCTTCAAATTCCATGTCTTCGTTTTCTTGATCAGCGAACGGTTCTACTTGAACGACGTAGCACGGCTCTTCACTTACCCACTTCACTACTTTTCCGCGCGAAATCCCTTCAACGAGCACGCGAAACGTTCCGTTCGGTAACTTTAACAATTGCTTCACACGTGCGATCGTGCCCATTTCATATAAATCCTCAAGCTCCGGATCATCAATTTGTACATCTTTTTGTGACGTTAATAACACGAGATTTTCTTCAACCATCGCTTTTTCTAACGCTTGTACCGATTTTTCTCGTCCGACGTCTAAGTGCAATACGGTCGTCGGAAACACAAGTAGCCCTCTTAACGGCAAGAGTGGAATGACTTTATTTTTCTTTCTCGCCACAACCCCGCACCTCCATCATACTTCTATTGCCCTATTGTATAGTACATTACAGCGTTTGTAAAATCTTTCATCGTAAAAAATCGACTTCAACGCTCCGTTGAAGCCGATCGCTTTCACATTCGCTCTGTTTTTGGTAAATGATGGCGCATCGGAACAGAACGAACATGTTCGTGAAATAAGAATGACAGCACATCGCCAATATGGTCAACTGGAACAATTTCAATACCTGTTACTTGCCTTAAAATTGACTGCATATTCTCACGTGGAATAATGACCGTTTTTGCACCAGCTTGTTTCGCTGCCTTCACTTTTGGAAAAATACCTCCAACTGGCTTCACGTTGCCATGTACGCCAATTTCTCCTGTCATTGCTATTGTTGGATGAACAGGTAAGCGATAAATCGCAGAGTAAATCCCAATCGCCATCGCTACACCAGCAGAAGGTCCGTCTATCGGGACACCACCTGGAAAGTTCACATGAATATCATATTGATCTGCGGGAACACCAAGTGAACGCAAAACGGTAATGACATTTTCAATTGAGCCGCGCGCCATACTTTTGCGACGAATCGACTTGCCCTGGCCACCAATTTGTTCTTCTTCGACAATGCCCGTCATATTGATCGTCCCTTTTTCTTTTGTCGGCAACACCGCCACTTCGATCTCTAGCAACGCTCCGCTATTTGGGCCATAAACCGCTAATCCATTCACTAATCCAATTTTCGCTTCTTGTCCCACTTTTTTCTCATAGCGTGGCGATAATTGACTTGATTGAATAACCCATTCAATATCTTGGCGTAAAATTTTAGAACGTTTCTCAGAAATGACGATTCCCGCTGCAATTTGTAACGTATTGACCGCTTCTCGTCCGTTGCGAGCATACATCGCAAGCTCATGAACCGCTTGTTCTTCAATCGGAAGGTTTACTTTTTCCGCTGCTTTTTTCACAATTTGAGCAATTTCTTCTTGTTCTAACTCTCTAAAAAACACTTCCATACAGCGTGAGCGAATAGCTGGTGGGATTTCGTTCGGTGTTCGCGTCGTGGCACCAACAAGTCGGAAATCAGCTGGCAATCCGTTTTGGAAAATGTCATGAATATGGTTTGGAATATTCGGATTTTCTTCGCTATAATATGCGCTTTCAAAAAACACTTTTCGGTCTTCTAACACTTTCAACAACTTGTTCATTTGAATCGGATGCAATTCACCAATTTCATCAATAAACAATACGCCACCGTGGGCATTCGTTACTGCCCCTTGTTTCGGCTGCGGGATCCCTGCTTGTCCCATCGCCCCCGCTCCTTGATAAATTGGATCATGTACTGAACCGATGAGCGGATCCGCAATGCCGCGTTCATCAAAGCGGGCAGTCGTCGCATCTAACTCAACGAATACCGCATCTTTTCGAAAGGGGGACAGAGGATTTTTTTTCGCTTCTTCTAATACGAGACGAGCGGCCGCTGTTTTTCCAACACCTGGTGGCCCGTAAATAATGACGTGTTGCGGATTCGGTCCACATAATGCGGCTTTTAATGCTTTTATGCCATCTTCTTGACCAACAATATCATCAAACGTCTTTGGACGCACTTTTTCGGCAAGCGGCTCCGTGAGCGAAATCGAACGCATTTTCCGAAGTTGTTCCATCTCTTTTCGTGCTTCTTTGTCAATCGAAATTTTTTGCGTCCGTTGACTTTTTAATAGGTTTAAAAAATATAGACCGATAATGATCCCGAAAAACAACTGAATAAGCAGCGCAATATTTGTCCAATTCATGGCTGTTCCTCCTGCATATGTACTGTACGCATAGTATCTCCGAGCGAAGAAAGAAATAAACAAAAAAAGATCGACTTTCCGATTCGGAAAATCGATCTTTTTCTATTTACGCTGATGTTTTTCTTTCGTATTCGATAATCGTTCCATCGTGTAAAATGAGGAGTGGTGCTTTTTCTCCACGTACGGTCTCTGCTGTGATGATACACTTTTGTACATCTTCACGTGATGGCAATTCAAACATAACATCAAGCATAATGCCTTCAATAATGGAACGTAAACCACGCGCTCCTGTTTTTCGCTCAATCGCACGTTTCGCAATTTCACGAAGTGCTTCTTCTTCAAATTCAAGTTCAACATCATCAAGCTCAAGCATTTTTTCATATTGCTTCACAAGCGCATTTTTCGGCTTGACTAAAATATCAACGAGCGCATCTTCATCGAGCGGTTGCAAGCTCGTAATGACCGGAAGACGTCCAACAAATTCTGGAATTAATCCGAATTTTAATAAGTCTTCTGGCAACACTTTCGACAACAAATCTTTTTCTTCTACTTCTGCTTGTGCATCGGAACTAAATCCGATCACTTTTTTGCCGAGACGGCGTTTAATAATTGGTTCTAAACCGTCAAACGCCCCACCACAAATGAATAAAATGTTTGTCGTGTCAATTTGAATGAACTCTTGGTGCGGATGTTTCCGTCCGCCTTGCGGTGGCACGCTCGCAATTGTTCCTTCTAAAATTTTTAATAGCGCTTGTTGAACACCTTCACCTGATACGTCGCGCGTAATGGAAGGGTTTTCTGATTTGCGCGCAATTTTATCGATTTCATCGATATAAATAATTCCTTTTTCTGCCCGTTCAATATCGTAATCAGCCGCTTGAATAAGCTTTAATAAAATATTTTCTACGTCTTCACCGACATACCCTGCTTCTGTCAACGATGTTGCGTCCGCAATCGCGAACGGTACGTTTAAAATGCGCGCAAGCGTTTGAGCGAGCAACGTTTTTCCGCTTCCTGTCGGTCCAATCATTAAAATATTACTTTTCGCTAATTCGACATCGTCAATTTTACTGTTTGAATTAATGCGCTTGTAGTGGTTGTATACTGCCACAGAAAGCGCTTTTTTTGCCTCGTCTTGTCCGATGACGTATTCATCTAAAATGTCGCGAATTTCCTTCGGTTTCGGTACATCTTTAAATTCTACTTCTTCTTCCGATCCAAGCTCCTCTTGCACAATTTCTGTACACAACTCAATACATTCATCGCATATGTATACACCTGGGCCAGCAACAAGCTTGCGCACTTGCTCTTGCGTTTTACCGCAAAACGAACATTTCAACTGCCCTTTTTCATCATTAAATTTAAACATGTTTTCACCCCTTATTTCTCTACGATCATATGTACATAAAAATGAAAAACGTTATGTATTCGTCATTTTATCATAAATCTTTAAAAGTATGCCAACAAAAACGTAAATGTGCGTGAAAAGTTAGAAAACTTTCATGCTTGACTATATGTGGAAAGAACAAGGCACGTGATGCACCTTGTTCTTTCTCCATTCATTATGCAACAACTTTGCTGTTTTCAACAAGGAAATCGATTGCTTTGCGCATTTTTAAGTCTTCTTTTAAGCCATCTAATGTGCCTAGAAGCTCTTTTAACTTATCAACAGATAAGTTGTAAAGACTTGCCATTTCTTGCAATTCTTTTTCTACTTCTTCTTCTGTAACATCGATGTTTTCTGCTTTCACAATCGCTTCAAGCGTCAACGTGACACGAACGCGCTTTTCTGCTTCTTCTTTCATTTGTTCGCGAAGCGCTGCTTCATCTTGTCCAGAGAATTGATAGTATAAGTCAAGGTTTAATCCTTGCATTTGTAAACGTTGTTCAAACTCGCGAATCATGCGATCTGTTTCATTTTTCACCATCACTTCTGGAATGTCCATTTGTGCATTTTCTGTCGCTTTTTGAACAACCGCATCGCGAAGTGCTGCTTCTGCTTCTTCTTTTTTCTCTTTTGTTAAGCGCTCTTTAATTTTTTCTTTCAATGCATCTAATGTTTCAACTTCTTCATCTACGTCTTTGGCAAATTCGTCGTCAAGCGCTGGAAGTTGTTTTGTTTTAATTTCATGCAATTTAATTTTAAATACCGCTGGTTTACCAGCTAATTGCTCTGCATGATATTCTTCTGGGAATGTGACTTCAATATCTTTTTCTTCTCCAGCAGCCATGCCAATTAATTGTTCTTCAAATCCTGGGATAAATGTGCCTGAACCGATGACAAGTGAATAGTTTTCCGCTTTACCGCCTTCAAACGCTTCACCATCAACAAATCCTTCAAAATCGATGACAACTGTATCACCGTTTTCTACTGTTCCTTCTTCTTTCACAACAAGCTCCGCATGACGCTCTTGCAAACGTTTTAATTCTTGCTCCACATCTTCGTCTGTTACAGTATCATCTAACTTTTCAACTTCAAGCCCTTTATATTCGCCAAGTGTAACTTCTGGCTTCACAGTTACTTTTGCAGTGAAAATTAAGCTTTTTCCTTTTTCCATTTGCTCGACGTCGATTTCTGGACGATCAACTGGCTCAATACCTGTTTCTTCGACAGCTTTTGCGTATGCCTCTGGCAATAAAATATCTAACGCATCTGCGTATAATGACTCAACGCCGAAACGTTTTTCAAATAAAGAGCGAGGAATTTTCCCTTTACGAAATCCTGGAATTTGTACTTTTTTCACTACTTTTTTAAACGCTTCATCTAATCCTTCATTCACTTTTTCAGCGTCTACTTCTACTGTAAGGACGCCTTGGTTGCCTTCGAGTTTTTCCCATTTCGCCGACATGCTTCTTTCCCTCCAACTTCAAAAATAAAAATTCATGTAAATGAACTACATATATGTAGGCATACACGGTTTTATGTGTAATACAACCACTATATTATACCATACAATCATATACTTTCAACAGAGAGCCATAATTTTTCTGCTTCATAAAGTTTGGAAACGAGCGGACTTGTCGATATCGTCTGTCCCGTTTCACATTGCTCGATATATGTGTATAGCGCATTCGCCCATTGTTGTACCGATTCCGTTGGGAGAAATGGATACATCACAAACATGTAACGAAGCCATATTTGTTTGCCCCATTCGTACATTGTCGGGTTTTGTTTCGCCCACTTTTGTTCGACAATATCAAGCACTTGTTCAATCCAATCGTTTTGTTTTTGCTCATCAAGCTCGGCTGGAACAACGGTCATCGTTTGGGCAAATTTTTTTACGGTTATCGACTCTGTCACTTGTTCTTTCTTTAATATGTGCAACATGGTCGTCTTTACAATCGGGTGTTTTGTTTCATCACACAAATAGCGAGCAAATATCGGAACAATGCGCAAAACGATGGGCGAATGTAATTGATGAAGAATGCGCAATTGTTTTGACCATTGTTCGCTTTCAAAAATGACTTCATATTGTTTTACTTGTTGTTCGTACTGTGAACGAATCATTTTTTCACTAAACTGTAAAAGCGGTAAAAATGGAGTGCAATCGATTCCTTTTCGTTGAATGTTGTGAATAACCGCAACCACCTCGTCGTATTGTTGTAAATGGACGAGCATCGAGATGTATACGGCCCAATCCCCGCTGCCGCGCTCTAACAGTTGTTCACATCTTTCTTTCGCTTCTTCGATCTGTCCCATTTCAAATAAACAAACAACAAGCGCCATTTGTACATCATCATCATGCCATTGAAGTTGTTCTAACTGCACGAAATACGTATACGCTTCTTTGTATCGCTTTCCTTTTAACGCTTCCATCCCTTCTGCCAACAATCGCTCTTTTAAATAAGGATGTGGAACGATTTTTCGATTTTTCACATATACTCACCTTCGTTCACATTTGCCTTTCAGTTTAGCAATGTTTGCGAATAAATTCAACGAAAAACGCCCTCGACAAAATGTCAAGAGCGTTTTTTTTCGTAGGCGATAATATATGGTTCATACACGAACGTTAAATCAATTTCGTCCCAACCTTTTAAAAGGAGCTGTTTTCGATACGGATCGATGTCGAACGAGCTTGTAAACCCTTCATCATCAAAAACGACTTGTTGTTCAAGCGAAATCGTTAGTTCGTAATCTGCCCGTTCCGCTTGTTTTAACAAATAAGCGACGTCTTCTTTTGGAAGTTTAATAGGAAGTAAACTATTTTTCAAACAGTTGTTGTAAAAAATATCAGCAAATGAAGGAGAAATAATGGCACGAAATCCGTAATCCGCAAGCGCCCAAGGAGCGTGTTCGCGCGATGAACCACATCCGAAATTTTCATTTGCGACTAAAATGGTCGCGCCCTCGTTTTCAGGACGGTTTAACTCAAAATGTGGGTTTGGTGTTCCGTCCGACAAATAACGCCAATCGTAAAAAAGAAATTGACCAAATCCGGTGCGTTCAATTCGTTTTAAAAATTGTTTCGGAATAATTTGATCCGTATCTATATTTGCTCGATCTAAGCCAGCCACTTTTCCTTTATGAACGACGAATGGTTCCAACTTTTTCCCTCCTATCTTACCACTTCTTTATACAATGTACGCACATCGACAAAATGCCCGTAAATCGCAGCCGCGGCTGCCATTGCTGGACTCACGAGATGCGTGCGCGCCCCTTTTCCTTGTCTCCCTTCGAAATTGCGGTTTGACGTTGAGGCGCAATGTTCCCCTGCTGGAACAGTATCTGGATTCATTCCAAGACACATGCTACAGCCGGAATCGCGCCATTCAAAGCCTGCGTCAATAAACGTTTGAGCAATTCCTTCTTCTTCTGCCTGCTTTTTTACTTGTTGTGAGCCCGGAACGACGAGCGCTCTGACGCCCGGTGCGACTTTTTTTCCTTTTACAATTTGCGCCGCTTCCCGTAAATCGCTTATGCGCGAGTTTGTGCATGATCCGATAAACACATGTTGCACCGCAATATCCGTCATTTTCGTTCCTGGCTTTAATCCCATATATTGCAACGCTAACTGTACAGCTTTTCTCTCTGTTTCTGTCGCAAACTCGTTCGGATCTGGAACAGTTCCATCGATCGGAGAGCTCATTGCTGGCGTTGTGCCCCATGTGACTGTTGGAGCAATTTCACTTCCATCAATATGAACGACACGATCGTATACCGCCCCTTCATCTGTGCATAACTGCTTCCACTTTTCAACTGCCTGCTCAAACGCTTCTCCTTTCGGTGCATATTTTCTCCCTTTTAAATATGCAAACGTCACATCATCTGGGGCAATTAACCCAGCTCGTGCCCCTGCTTCAATCGACATATTGCAAATTGTCATCCGCTCTTCCATTGACATACGACGAATAACATCGCCTGTAAACTCAAGCACGTAGCCTGTGCCAAAATCAACTCCAAACTTGCCAATGATCGCTAAAATAACGTCTTTTGCTGATACGCCCGGTGCTAACGATCCCGTAACGTTCACTTGCATCGTCTTTGGACGATGTTGCCATAACGTTTGCGTCGCTAATACATGTTCGACTTCACTCGTTCCGATCCCGAACGCTAATGCCCCAAAAGCGCCATGTGTAGACGTATGGCTATCTCCACACACAATGGTTTTCCCAGGCTGTGTCAACCCGAGTTCTGGACCGATGACATGAACAATCCCTTGTTCTGGACTGTTTAAATCGGCAAGCGGAACGCCGAACTCACGACAGTTCCGCTCCAATGCTGTCATTTGATTTTTCGCCACTTCATCTTCAACAACGGACCGATTAATCGTTGGAACGTTATGGTCCATCGTCGCAAATGTTAAATCTGGGCGACGCACTTTTCTTCCTTTTTGTCGCAATCCTTCAAACGCTTGCGGCGATGTCACTTCATGAACGAGATGTAAATCAATATATAATAAATCGGGTTTCCCATCTTCACGGTAAACCACGTGTTCATCCCAAATTTTTTCAATAATCGTCTTTGGCACCACCTCAATCCCTCCTACACATACACTTGCATAATTCGTTCAATAGCTACATCATCTAAAATGGCATCTTTTACTTTTTCAACCATTTCTGTCGTTGATAATACACAATCCCCATGTTGAGCGATGTCTGCTGTACGATACCCAGCATTTAACACTTGTTTCACCGCTCGTTCGATGACATCCGCCTCTTCTGTCAGACCGAATGATAGACGAAGCATCATTGCTACTGACAAAATCGTTGCAAGTGGATTCGCTTTGTTTTTTCCTGCAATATCTGGAGCCGAACCGTGAATCGGTTCATACAACGCTGGGCCGTCAACGGATAAGCTAGCCGATGGAAGCATGCCAAGTGAACCAGTTAACATCGATGCTTCATCGCTTAAAATATCACCGAACATATTTTCAGTTACGATAACATCAAACTGTTTTGGCGAGCGGACGAGCTGCATCGCAGCATTATCGACGAGCATATGTTTAAGTTGAACGTCTGGAAAACGTTTAGCCACTTGCTCGGCTACTTCTCGCCACATGCGGCTTGATTCTAACACGTTCGCTTTATCCACCGATGTTACTTTTTTCTTTCGTTTTTGCGCAAGCGTAAAAGCAAACGTAATAATCCGCTCGATTTCTGCACGTTTATAAAACAACGTGTCAACAACCGCTTCTTCGCCTTTTTCAACGCGGCGTTCACTCGGTTTCCCGAAATATAAGCCTCCGGTTAACTCACGTACGATCACAAAATCTGCTCCTTCAATGACATGTGGTTTAAGCGGTGAAGACGCTGCTAAACTTTCATAAAACGTAACAGGACGAACATTAGCAAACAAATTCATCTCTTTCCGAATTTGCAACAATCCTTTTTCAGGACGAACGTGCGGCGGATTTTTGTCCCATTTCGGTCCTCCGACCGCACCGAGCAATACCGCATCGCTTTGTTTGCACATGTGAAGCGTTTGTTCTGGAAGCGGCGTTCCTTCACGGTCAATCGCTTCTCCGCCAATCAAACCATATGAGAACTGAAACGTATGACCGAAACGATCACTAATTGCTTGCAATACTTTTACCGCTCCTCTTGTCACTTCTTTTCCAATGCCATCCCCTGGTAACACAGCGATACGATACATAAAAATATCCCCCTTTGTTATTGCGCGGCAAGCGCTTGTTCTTCTTTCATCTTTTCAATAACAAACATGCGATTAACCGCATGAATATATGCTTTTGCTGATGCTTCTAGCACATCTTGTGCCGTTCCCCGACCGCTCGCTTCTTTCCTATCGAGCGATACTTTCACATACACTTGCGCTAACGCATCACGTCCACTCCCAACCGATTCAATGCGATAATCAAGCAACGTCACCGGTATTTGCAACGCTTTTTCTAAAGCGTTATACAGCGCTTCAACGCTGCCAGCCCCCGTTGCCGCTTCTTGAATGTCGTTTCCTTCGCCATCTTTCAATACAACAACTGCCGTTGGGATTTGATTTGTTCCGTATTGCACTTGAATCGAACATAATTGATAAAAGTTTTTATACGTGTCTAGCTTTTCATCTAAAATAAGTGCAATCAAATCATCATCGGTAATGTCTTTCTTTTTATCTGCTAAATCTTTAAAGCGAACGAACAAACGATTCACTTCTTCTTCTGTTAACGAATAACCGAGCTCTTGAATGCGGGTGCGAAACGCATGGCGTCCAGAATGTTTTCCGAGTACCATTGAGTTTGATTGCACGCCGACAAGCTGTGGTGAGATAATTTCGTACGTTGTTTTCTCCTTTAACACACCATCTTGATGAATGCCCGATTCATGAGCAAAAGCGTTTTTGCCGACGATCGCTTTATTTGCCGGAACAATCATTCCTGTTAACTTGCTGACTAAACTGCTCGTGCGCTTAATTTCTTGCAAGTTCAAGCGCGTCTCTGCTTGATAGTAATCTTTTCGTATATAAAGCGCGACCGCCACCTCTTCAATGGCCGCATTGCCTGCTCGTTCCCCAATGCCGTTAATCGTTCCTTCAATTTGTGTCGCTCCTGCTTCAATGGCTGCAAGCGAGTTTGCGACCGCCATACCTAGATCATCATGGCAATGGGCAGATAAACTAATTTTTTCAATATTCCGAACATTTTTCTTTAAAAAAGAGAATATGTCACCATATTGTTTTGGAGTAATATAACCGACTGTATCTGGGATGTTAATGACGTTTGCCCCAGCTTCAATGACTTTCTCAACAATTGTCGCTAGAAACGGGAGATCGCTTCGACATGCATCTTCTGCTGACCATTGTACAATTGGAAAATATTTTTTCGCATAACGAACAGATTCAACAGCTGTTTCAACGACTTGTTCGGGTGTCATTCGCAATTTATATTGCATATGAATAGGTGACGTTGCAATAAATACGTGTAAACGTGGCTCTGCTCCGTCCTTTAACGCCTCCCATGCCGCATCAATATCGGATTGAACCGAGCGAGAAAGACCTGTGACTGAACAGTTACGAACCGTTTGTGCGATCGCTTGAACAGCTTGAAAATCACCTTTTGATGCGGCAGGAAATCCCGCCTCGATGATATCAACACCGAGGCGCTCTAGCTGCCGAGCAATTTCTAGCTTTTCATGCAAGTTTAAATTGACACCAGCCGACTGCTCACCATCACGCAACGTCGTATCAAAAATGTTAATTTTTCGCACCGACCGTCACCACATCTTTCTGTTTAGCGTTGACAAACGGCATCATTTTTCGTAATTCACGACCAACAACTTCAATTAAATGTTCGTTTTCCCGACGGTTGATCGCATTAAACTCTGGACGATTCGCTTCGTTTTCTAAAATCCATCCTTTCGCAAACTTGCCTGTTTGAATATCTTCAAGCACTTTTTTCATTTCCGCTTTTACTGCATCGTTAATGATGCGTGGCCCTGTCACAAAGTCGCCCCATTGTGCTGTATCAGAGATTGAATAACGCATGCCTGCCAAACCACCTTCATACATTAAATCAACGATCAGCTTTAACTCGTGTAAACATTCAAAATATGCAATTTCTGGTTGATATCCTGCTTCAACAAGCGTTTCAAATCCTGCTTTGACAAGGGCAGTCAATCCACCGCAAAGAACCGCTTGTTCACCAAATAAATCCGTTTCTGTTTCTTCTTTAAACGTTGTTTCAATCACACCTGCCCGAGCGGAACCGATCGCTTTCGCATACGCAAGCGCTGTTTCTTTTGCTTCACCGCTCAC
Source organism: Anoxybacillus flavithermus (assembly GCA_002243705.1). Taxonomy (GTDB): domain Bacteria; phylum Bacillota; class Bacilli; order Bacillales; family Anoxybacillaceae; genus Anoxybacillus; species Anoxybacillus flavithermus. The sequence continues at coordinate 1,300,045 of CP020815.1, read as the reverse complement.
ATCTTGATAAACCGCGATTAAAGCTGGTACACCTGCCCCTTCTGTATATGTGCGACGCACTAAATGCCCAGGACCCTTTGGTGCAACTAAAAAGACGTCAACGTCGCTTGGCGGAACGATTTGATTGAAGTGAATATTAAATCCGTGCGCAAACACGAGCGCATTGCCTGGCTGTAAGTTAGGGGCAATTTCTTCTTTATATACTTTCGGTTGGTGTTCATCTGGAAGTAAAATCATCACAACGTCAGCTTGTTTTGTCGCTTCACTGACAGGCAAGACGACAAAACCATCTTGCTCTGCTTTTTCCCAAGACTTCCCTTTTCGTAGCCCGATAATCACCTCAACACCGCTATCGCGTAAGTTTTGTGCATGCGCATGGCCTTGAGAACCGTATCCGATAATTGCTACTTTTTTCCCTTGAATGTAAGCTTCGTTTGCATCGCCATTGTAATATACTTTTACCATAATAAAATCCTCTCCTTTTAAATAATAAATAGTGATTTATTTGTTGATGATGCGCGTTGTGAACCGCGCGGAAACGCTGTTGTTCCTGTTCTTGCGACTTCCTTTAATCCGTATGGCTTTAATAAGTCGATAAGCGCGTCAATTTTTTCTGGTTCACCTGTCACTTGAACGACGAGACTATCGCGTGCTACATCGACAATCGCTGCGCGAAACGGTTCAATGAGCGTATAAATTTCGCCGCGCGTCGCTGGGGTAACCGCCACTTTAATTAAAGCAAGCTCTCGAACAATAATCGCTTGATCAGTAATATCAACCACTTTTAATACGTCAATCTGTTTGTTCAGTTGTTTTGTAATTTGTTCCGCAATGCGTTCATCCTCTACATTGACGACAAACGTCATACGTGAAATGCCTTCTGATTCGGTATGACCAACTGTAATACTTTCAATGTTGTAATGTCGCTTTGTAAATAAACCTGTAATACGATTTAACACGCCCGGACGATTATTTACCGTCATTGTAATAATGCGCTTCACCATTTCACCCCCACCATCTCATGCAATCCTTTTCCAGGCGCAACCATTGGATATACGTTTTCACCTGGACAAACGTGAAAATCAAGTAAAACTGGCGCATTTGTCGCAAGCGCTTCTTTCAATACGTATTCCGCTTCTTCTTCTGTCGTTGCACGCATCGCTTTCATCCCATACGCTTCTGCTAAGCGAACGAAATCTGGTTGATTCGGAATGAGCGAATGAGAATATCGTTTTTCGTAAAAAATTTCTTGCCATTGACGAACCATACCGAGCGCCTGATTGTTGACAATGACAATTTTAATCGGCAAATTTAGCTCTTGAATGACAGATAGCTCTTGTAACGTCATTTGGAACCCACCGTCACCAACGATCGATACGACCGTTGCCTCTGGCTGTGCCAATTGTGCTCCGATTGCCGCTGGCAATCCAAATCCCATCGTTCCTAACCCACCCGATGTCACCCAGCGATGCGGCTGTTTAAATTTATAATATTGAGCCACCCACATTTGATGTTGACCGACATCCGTTGTGACAACGGCTTCACCGTTTGTATATTCATGAATCATTTCAATGAGCCGTTGCGGTTTTAATACACCTGGTTCACGTTTATACATAAGCGGATATTCCCGTTTCCATTCGTTCAACTGTTTAAGCCACTCCGATACATCTGGTCGTTTTCCATTTTGTTCAATGAGTTGAATAAGCGCTTCTTTTGCATCGCCAACAATTGGAATTTTTGTCGGTACATTTTTTCCGATTTCTGCTGGATCAATGTCAATATGGGCAACTGTCGCTTTCGGTGCAAAATGTGCTAAATTGCCAGTGACCCGATCATCAAATCGCGCGCCGACATTAATGAGCAAATCACATTCGTATAGCGCCATGTTTGCTGTGTACGTCCCATGCATTCCCGCCATTCCAAGAAATAATGGATGATCGGCAGGAAATCCACCAAGCCCTAAGAGCGTGTGAATGACTGGAATATGTTGTTGTTCAGCATATTGTTTTAACTGTTCATGAGCATTTGCATGAAGAACACCTGCTCCGGCTAAAATGACCGGTCGTTTCGCTTGACTGACCGCCTCGACAAGTTTGCGAATTTGTAAATGATTCGGTTTTGTAGTTGGCTGATAACCTGGCAACTGCACATCTTGTTCATAGTCAAACTCTGCTTCTGCGACAGCCATATCTTTCGGAATATCGATTAATACAGGTCCCGGACGTCCAGTCGTTGCGATATGAAACGCTTCTTTAATGATTTTTGGCAGCTCGTGTACATCGCGTACTTGGTAACTATGTTTTGTAATTGGCATGGTAATACCCAACACATCCGCTTCTTGAAAGGCATCCGAACCGATGACGCTTGATGCGACTTGCCCTGTGAAAACAACGAGCGGAATGGAGTCCATCATCGCATCCGTTAAACCTGTCACAATATTTGTCGCACCCGGTCCCGATGTCGCAATAACGACACCTGGTTTTCCAGAAATGCGCGCATATCCTTCCGCCGCATGAATCGCACCTTGTTCGTGACGCGTGAGCACGTGAAACACACCCGACTCATACAATTTGTCATAAATTGGTAATACAGCTCCTCCTGGATAACCGAAAATCACCTTCACATTCTCTGCCTTGAGCGCCTCGATCAACATAAGCGCCCCACATAACGTTTGTTTTTTTGCCACTCTTTCTTTCACTTTCATATTCGCTGCCATTTTTTCACCCCTAAAAGAAATGTGAAATAAGAAAAGCCTTCTCACCCCTCCATCAGTCCGTGCGGACCAAAGGGGCGAAAAGGCTTGCATCCTTCCCGCGGTACCACCCTTCTTCGTGGCAAAGCCACCTCAGGAGCGCGCGACGATCGTCGCATCGCTCGTTTTAATAACGAGTGACGTGCACCCGTCCGTCCCTACTAGAGTCGATCGTTCAGGACGGCGCTCCGAGGGGAGTTCACAAACGGAGACATCACCGGTTTCCAGCTCCCCCGGCTCTCTGTGGATGTCTAACCCGTCAGCTACTTATCCTCTTCAACGCTTTTTCTTTATTCATTTTTATCCAGCATTGACATTTTGTGAAGTATATACTTTTACACCTTCAGAAACAACACGTTTGCGAAATTCTTCTAACAATCGTTTCGTATGTTCACCTGGTACCCCATCGCCAATGACACGACCGTCGACTTTGACGACCGCAATCACTTCTGCTGCGGTTCCCGTTAAAAACACTTCATCTGCCGTATACACATCATGACGAGTAAACGGCTCTTCTTTGACGACATAGCCGAGATCTTTAGCGATGTCGATAATCGCATCGCGCGTAATGCCTTCAAGCGCCCCGACGTATCCTGGTGGTGTATATAACACACCATTTTTAACGATGAACACGTTGTCCGCTGACCCTTCAGCAACATATCCTTGGTCATTGAGCATGAGCGCTTCGCTGACGTTGGCTAAATGCGCTTCAATTCGGACTAATACGTTATTTAAGTAGTTTAAAGATTTTACTTTTGGGCTTAGTACATCTGGACGATTCCGTCTTGTTGCTACGGTAATTACTTCAATGCCTGTTTCATACAAATGTTTTGGGAAGATCGCTAACGGTTCAACGATAACGACAACTTGTGGCTTCGGACATTTGTACGGATCGAGTCCAAGGTCGCCAACACCGCGCGACACAACGACACGAATATACGCATCTTCAAAGCCGTTTTTTTGCACCGTCTCGACGATAATATTTGTTAATTCTTCTTTTGTGTACGGAATGTTTAACAAAATGGATTTCGCTGAATTGTATAAGCGGTCAATATGCTCTTTCATGCGAAACACATTACCGCTATATACACGAATGCCTTCAAACACTCCATCCCCATAAAGAAAACCGTGATCGTATACAGAGATTTTTGCATTTTCTTTTGTCACAAATTCATCGTTTAGAAAAATCCACTGTTCACTCAATGCTTTTCCCCTCTTCCCCTGTTCGCCGTCTCTTGCTTCTTCTGTTGATTACGACTTTTGTTAGATTTATTTGAAAATTATCATACGCCCATTTACGAGAACAGTCAATACTATTTCATTGAATTTTTTGATTATTTAGATTAGTTAAAACGTTATGTATCCGCTTACATAATTGATATATCAAGGAAAAGAAAGGATATAAAAAATTTGAACATTTTTTGACTAAACAAAAAAATCCCCTTGCCCATGCAAGAGGATCCTAGCGCCTCAGGAGAGATTCGAACTCCCGATCGACGGCTTAGAAGGCTTTGTCGTCCCGCACTCAGCTTGCTTATTTATGATGCAGCTCGTGCGGTACGCTGATGTTTATTCGATGAAGCTCAATGAGACGTGCTCTATCCAGCTGAGCATGTAAAATAAAAATCCCCTTGCCCATGCAAGAGGATCCTAGCGTCCCAGGAGAGATTCGAACTCCCGACCGACGGCTTAGAAGGCCGTTGCTCTATCCAGCTGAGCTACTGGGACATCTTATAGACATACCATCGTGGTTTGGACAATTGTTATTGTAATGATGTTTATGAAAAAAGTCAATAGGGGCGATGGAATTTTCTTGCCCCTATTTTGTTGTATATGTCGTTGTTAAATCATGGAGCGGTTTGCCGTCGATATTGTAAAAATGTACGGTTGTAGTTGTTTCGTCTATATGAAGTATGGCATATGTTTTTTCGCGACGCAGGCGCGGTAAATAAACGCTTCCTGGGTTGATGAAAAGAACGTCATCGATTTGTTCACATCCTGCAATGTGCGAGTGACCAAAGCAAACGACCCGTGCCCCAACTTCTTTCGCTTTATAATATAAATTCATGAGCGTCATTTTGACGTTGTACAAATGACCATGTGTAATGAAAAAGCGAACGCCGTTGACTTCTTCAACAAGATCGGTTGGAAAACGACGTTCGTCGTCGCAATTTCCTCGCACAACAAGCATGCCTTGCAACGCTTCGTGGTCGCTTGTTAACTCAGAGTCACCGCAATGAATAATCGCATCAACATGTTGTTTGTGGCGTGAAACAATCGTCTGTAATTCTTTGGTTAATCCGTGGCTATCGCTTACAATTAATACGTTCACGACTCATTCTCCTTTTCAAACAGCTTGTCCCATATATGTAAAAGATGTTGTAGCGCTTTTGCCCGATGGCTAATTTCATTTTTCTCTTCTTTCGTTAATTGGGCCATCGTTCGTTGTTTTTCAGGAACAAAAAAAATCGGATCATACCCAAAACCGTTTTCACCAACCGGTTCTTCTGTTATATATCCTTCACATACGCCATCTACAGTCGTCACATCTCCGTTTGGTTTGGCGACAGCGAGCGTACAATGAAAACGGGCCGTCCGTTGTTCAAAAGGCACACCTTGTAGTTTTTTAAGCACTTTTTCAATGTTTGCTTGATCATTTTTTCCTTCGCCGGCGTAGCGAGCCGAATATACGCCCGGCTCGCCGTTTAACGCGTCAACGATTAATCCTGAGTCATCTGCGATGACCGTTTCATGAAGCATATTCGCAATCGTCGTTGCTTTTAATATCGCGTTTTCTGAAAACGTCGTTCCCGTTTCTTCAACATCTGGTATGTCATCATAGGCAAGGAGGGAGAGAACGTCGATCCCTTTTTTTGAAAACAATTGCTGAAATTCTGCTACTTTCCCTTTGTTTTTTGTGGCAACGATTATTCGTTTCATTTTGCTTCTTCCCCTTCCGAACAATGTTGCATAATTTGTTCTGCAAGAGAACCGAGTGCCTCTTTTTGCCGAGCAATAAGTTCGTGAATACCTTTTTCAGCAACAGTTAACAAATCGAGCAATTGCTCATATGAAAACGTCGCTTCCTCCCCCGTTCCTTGAATTTCAACAAATCGTCCCGATCCCGTCATCACAATATTCATATCAACTTGTGCTTTTGAATCTTCAATGTAGTTTAAATCTAAAATAATGCCATGTTCCCCATCAATTCCGACAGATGTGGCGGCTAAAAAATCTGTGATCGGTAGTGCCGGTAATTTTTTTTCTTCGACCATTTTTCCGAGCGCCAATGTCATAGCGACAAACGCCCCTGTAATTGACGCTGTGCGCGTTCCACCGTCCGCTTGAATGACATCGCAATCGATCCAAATGGTTTTCTCACCTAACTTTTGCAAATCAACAACAGAACGAAGTGCCCGACCGATTAATCGTTGAATTTCCATCGTTCTTCCTGATAACTTTCCTTTACTTGCTTCGCGAATATTTCGTTGTTCAGTCGCACGTGGAATCATCGCATACTCCGCAGTAATCCATCCTTTCCCCCCTCCACGCATAAAAGGCGGAACTTTATCTTCAATGCTTGCTGTACAAATCACTTTCGTATCACCAATCGAAATAAGCACAGACCCTTCCGGATGTTTTAAATAGTTCGGTTCAATATGTACAGGACGAAGTTCGTCATTTGTTCTACCATCTACTCTCACACAAAATCCTCCTCAATATATGTTCACGAAATAAGAGGCAGGGATGCTGCCTCTCGACGATGAATCTTTATATAGTATAGCAAAAAATTGGTTTCAAAAACTACCCGTGTTCACATTTTGCGGTCTTGTGACAGGTTCTGATAGCGGTTTTCCGCTCTCATCAACCAATTCTGCTTTTCCGTTTACCGTAATCGCGACGCTCTCTACCCCTGGCTGTTCTGTTAAAGATAAAACTAAACAATTAAGCACATGTGTCGACACAACATTTTTCTCCACACTACCATAAATCGCTTCGTTAAAGTTTAACGTTACTTTTCCATTTTCATATTTTGGTGCTTCTAACAATTTCGTGTCTGCTTGAAAATCGCTTAACAATCCCGAACCGTAACTCGGTCCTTTAATTAGTTCATTTACAACTGCAGCTAATTCATCTTGTTCGCTATTCGGTACACGGCGTGTTACTGGGACATAATATGTTTGTTTCCCATCTTGCGCTAAAAAGTAAACGATAATCGGACGTGTGTTTGTAATGTCAACAACACCGTTCGTTTCAATGTTAATTCCATCATCTCTGCTTAACTCGTTGCTAATTGGTGTTCCGTTGACCGGCATCACATTTTGATCATGTCCGTTCATGCGAATTTTCACACGTTTCACGTTATCAAATTGCGTTACCGTCCATGTGATCGCTTGTAAAATGCGTTTTTCGTCTTCTGGTCGATAGTTCGCGAACTCTTTAGAAAAATCAATGACAAGCGTCCCATCTTGTTTTAAATTGACGCTCAATACTTGTGTGTCAGCTGGAAGAACTGCACGAAACCCGTTCGGCAATAGTTCCGAAATCGGACCGTTTTCTACTAAATATTCAAGCACTTGTTTTGCAGCCGCGTTTGTTTTTGGTAAGGCAAATGTTTGCGGGACGACGAAGCCGTTTTTATCAATTAAATACAATTCACGTTGCACCGTTTCTGTCGCTGTTTCCTTTTCTGCTGCTTCTTTTTCTTGCAATGCTTGTTCATCTTCTACATATGTTACGTCTTTTGGTGGATCAATTTCTTTCGTGGCTTTTTCACCTCCGAACAGCCCACATCCTGAAAGAATAAATATAAACATTGTGGCAATAACCCATACGCGACGCATGGACTCCCCTCCTCATACGGTTTGTACTACTATGTATACGAGCCGTCCAAAAAAATAGAACAAAAAAATCCTTCGGCTAATGCGAAGGATTTTAAGATAATTGAATCGTTTCGACATGTTCAATCGGGTGACCGAACCATTTCGAAGCAATTTGTTGAAACGTTTCTTTCGATCCAGTCGTGAAAAATATATGCTCGCGGCGCTTATTCCCCGTATAAAGCAAACCGCTATGATGTAGAATTGTACTCACTTCGCGCGCTGTTTCATCGCCAGAACAAATGAGCTTCACGTGCTCGCCCATATATTGTTGGATGAGCGGGCTTAAAAGCGGATAATGCGTACATCCTAAAATAAGCGTATCAATTGGTCGGTCTTTGAATGGTTCAAGAGACTCGGCAACAATTTGCTTTGCTTCCTCTCCTTCAAATTGTCCGCTTTCCACTAAAGGGACAAATTTTGGACAAGCTAAACTTTCTATTTTCACGTCGCTGTTGATCGATTTTAACGCTTGCTCATAAGCACCACTTTTCACCGTTCCGATCGTGCCAATGACACCGATATGATAGTTTTTTGTAATTTTTAACGCGGTGCGTGCGCCAGGATGAACGACACCAATCACAGGAATGTTGAGCGTATGCCGAATTTCTTCTAAAGCGACAGCTGTGGCAGTATTACATGCAATGACGAGCATTTTTATGTCATATCCAAGTAAATAGTTCGTCATTTCCCATGTAAATTGTCGAATTTCTTCCCTTGGTCTCGGTCCGTATGGACAACGTGCTGTATCTCCTAAATATACGATTTGTTCTTTTGGTAACTGACGCATAATTTCCTTTGCGACCGTTAATCCACCAACACCTGAATCAATTACTCCAATTGGTCTTTCCAATGTATTCGCCTCATTCTTTGTTGATGTATGACAAAACATTTTTCATTATATCATACATCAAATCAATAGAAAACCGGCTGCCTAAAACAAAAAGGCGAGCCGGTTCTCTCTATAGTTCAAGTTCCCCCATTCGAAGCAGTTCAACAACAGCTTGTGAGCGCCCCTTTACTCCAAGCTTTTGCATCGCATTCGAAATGTGGTTACGAACTGTTTTTTCGCTAATGAATAGCTCACTAGCAATTTCTTTTGTCGTCTTGTCTTGTAGCAACAGTTCGAATACTTCCCGTTCTCTTTTTGTGAGCAGCGGCTTCTGATTCAAGTGAATAACCCTCCTTGCTTTTACCAGACCGAAACGGATGGGTATATATTTAGTCAACATATCGTATGCAAGAAGGGCGTGAACGGTTACATGTTTTCGATTAATCGCGCACGAGCGTTTTCGTCCCATGCGACCCCTTTTCCTGTCGTTTTGGACATTTGCACCATCGTTCCCCGACCTGTAAATGCAATCGCTCCATTTTGTTTTTTTCCTACATAATGTAAATCAACAGAAGAGTTGCCGATATGTGCAACTTTTACACCGATTTGTAACTGTTCACCGAAATAAACTTGTTGCAAAAAATCGCATTGTAGATTAGCAACGACTGGGATCGCATCGTGTTCTTTTCCTAACCAATCATTCATAAAACCGAGATGTTCGAAAAATGCGATACGCGCTTCTTCAAAATATACAAAAGGTACCGTGTTGTTCAAATGACCAAACATATCTGTTTCTGAAAAACGAACGCGCACCGGATGAAAAAAAGAAAAACGTTGTTCCCATTCTTTTATGTCACCGATATAAGATATTTTCAAATTACCTCTCCCCTTTATGAAACATAAGGCCGACTCTTTAAGAGCCGACCTTTTTTGTTACACTTCGTCGCTACCGAAGAAATTGCGGAACATTTGAATCGTTGCTGCGCGGTTCAATGCCGCAATCGATGTTGTAAGCGGAATGCCTTTCGGACAAGATTGCACACAGTTTTGAGAGTTTCCGCAGTTCGCTAATCCACCATCGCCCATAATCGCTTCAAGGCGTTCCGCTTTATGCATCGCTCCTGTCGGATGTGCATTAAATAAACGTACTTGCGATAGCGGCGCTGGACCGATAAAGTTTGACTTACTATTGACGTTTGGACAAGCTTCTAAACATACCCCGCACGTCATACATTTTGATAACTCATATGCCCATTGTCGTTTACGCTCTGGCATGCGCGGTCCCGGACCTAAATCGTACGTTCCATCGATTGGGATCCATGCTTTCACTTTTTTCAACGAATCAAACATGCGACTACGATCCACTTGTAAGTCGCGAATGACAGGGAATGTGCGCATCGGCTCTAAACGAATCGGTTGCTCGAGCTGATCGATCAGTGCGGTACACGATTGGCGTGGCTTGCCGTTAATGACCATTGAACAAGCGCCACACACTTCTTCCAAACAGTTCATTTCCCAAGCAACAGGCGTCGTTTTTTCCCCTTTCGCATTGACCGGATTGCGCCGAATTTCCATGAGCGCCGAAATGATGTTCATATTCGGACGATACGGGATGACAAACTCTTCTTCATAAGGGGCCGTATCCGGACGGTCTTGTCTTGTGACGATAATCCGAATCGTTTTATTTTCGCTCATGATTTCACTTCCCCTTTCTTTTTCGTGTAATCGCGTTTGCGCGGCTTAATAAGCGATGTATCCACGTCACGGTAATGGAACGATGGACCATCCGGTGTAAAGCTTGCCATCGTTGTTTTTAACCATTCTTCGTCGTTTCGCTCTGGGAACTCTGGTTTATAATGTGCCCCGCGGCTTTCGTTACGGTTGTAAGCACCAAGCGTAATGACGCGAGCGAGTTGCAACATGTTGTAAAGTTGTCGTGTAAACGACGCACCTTGGTTGCTCCATTTCGCTGTGTCGTTAATGTTAATATTTTTATAACGCTCAAGTAATTCTTGAATTTTCTCATCTGTCTTTAATAATTTATCGTTATAACGAACGACTGTGACGTTATCCGTCATCCATTCACCGAGCTCTTTGTGCAAAACGTAGGCGTTTTCTGTACCGTCCATCGCCATAATTTGCGCCCATTTTTCTTCTTCTTGTTTTAAATAACGATCATATAAAGAAGAAGGCATCGCATCGGCAGATTTCTCAAGTCCTTTCATATATTCCACAGCTTTTGGACCTGCTACCATTCCGCCGTAAATGGCTGATAATAACGAGTTCGCACCGAGACGGTTTGCACCGTGCATCGAGAAGTCGCACTCGCCCGCCGCAAACAACCCTTTAATGTTTGTCATTTGATCGTAGTCCACCCATAATCCACCCATGGAGTAGTGAACAGCCGGGAAGATCTTCATCGGCACTTTTCTTGGGTCTTCACCCATAAACTTTTCATAAATTTCAATAATGCCGCCTAACTTAATATCTAGCTCTTTCGGATCTTTGTGCGACAAATCTAAATAAACCATGTTTTCGCCGTTAATACCGAGCTTTAAGTCTACGCAAACATGGAAAATTTCACGCGTTGCAATATCGCGCGGAACAAGGTTTCCGTAAGCCGGATATTTTTCCTCTAAGAAATACCAAGGCTTTCCGTCTTTATACGTCCAAACCCTTCCACCTTCTCCGCGTGCTGATTCACTCATTAAGCGGAGTTTATCATCGCCTGGAATGGCTGTCGGGTGAATTTGGATAAATTCTCCGTTTGCATAATACGCGCCTTGTTGATAAACGATCGATGCGGCTGATCCTGTGTTAATGATAGAGTTTGTTGATTTTCCGAAAATGATCCCCGGACCACCTGTGGCCATGATGACAGCATCAGCCGGGAATGCTTTAATCTCCATTGTTGTTAAGTTTTGCGCGACAATTCCGCGACATACTTGTTCGTCATCTAAAACAGCACCTAAAAATTCCCAACCTTCATATTTTGTCACAAGTCCAGCGACTTCGTGACGGCGCACTTGTTCATCAAGCGCGTAAAGAAGCTGTTGGCCTGTTGTCGCCCCTGCGTATGCAGTGCGGTGATGTTGTGTTCCACCAAAGCGACGGAAATCAAGCAATCCCTCCGGCGTACGGTTGAACATGACGCCCATGCGATCAAGCAAATGAATAATGCCTGGAGCAGCTTCACACATCGCTTTTACCGGAGGTTGGTCAGCTAAAAAGTCTCCTCCGTACACTGTATCATCGAAATGCTCCCACGGAGAATCTCCTTCTCCCTTTGTGTTAACTGCACCGTTAATGCCACCTTGTGCACAAACAGAGTGAGATCGCTTCACCGGAACTAACGAAAACAAATCTACTTTTACGCCTGCTTCGGCAATCTTAATCGTTGCCATTAAGCCGGCAAGACCTCCACCAACGACAATAATTTTTCCTTTACTCATGTCTCCTCACTCCTCCTTGTGGATTAAACGAATGCTAAAATCGCGCGTATACCAACGATCGAAAGCGCGACAAAAATCCCCATTGTCACGTACGTAGAAATTTGTTGTGAACGAGGAGTTACTGTAATTCCCCAGCTAACGAAAAATGACCATAACCCGTTGGCAAAGTGAAACACCGCCGAAACGATTCCAACAATATAAAATGCAAGCATAAACGGGTTTGCAACGATGTTCGCCATCATGTCATAGTTTACTTCTGCACCAAACGCAGCTTGAACACGCGTCTCCCACACGTGCCAGACGACGAAAATGAGCGTAATAATCCCCGTTAAGCGTTGCAACATAAACATCCAGTTACGGAAATATCCGTAGCGACTTACATTGTTTTGCGCTGTAAACGCAATGTACAGTCCGTAGATGGCATGGAACAATAGCGGAAGAAAAATAACGAAAATTTCTAAAAAATACCGAAACGGTAGCTGCTCCATAAAAGCTGCCGCCTTGTTAAATGCATCTGCTCCTCTTGTTGCAAAATGGTTAACAACTAGATGCTGCGTTAAAAACAGCCCGACTGGAATAACTCCAAGCAATGAATGGAGTCGACGATAAAAAAACTCGCGATTTTGTGCCATACATAACCCCCCTTAAATTTGTCATCTTCCTTTTCTATGTGCTCCCATCCACATCTACTAGACTATGACCAACAGAAGTGTAAACACTTCCATTTCCATCGGTCATTGTCACATTCATTGTACTCCCAGAATGTAGGAGCGTCAAGAAAAGGTGTTCACGAAATGTTCAATCATTTCAAAATTTAAAATAACTACACTTCTAGTGAAGTCCGAAATGAGAGAAAAGTCAATACTGTTTTTCACATTGTTGTTCGTTATAATGAAAAATAGAGAGGGGAATTGATCGTGATCGGATACGAACAATGGAAACAAACGAGCATTTCTGCTTTTAGCGACTTTTTATTTCGACAAGAACTACTACCAAATTTATTTGGAAAAGAAACTCCATTTATTTTATATTGGGCAGGAAAAGATTTAGCGAGAAAATACCCGCTTGCTACAATCGACGATGTCATTGCTTTTTTCGAACAAGCTGGTTGGGGGAACTTATCGCTACTTGGAGAGAAAAAAGATGAATGTGAACTTCAATTAGACGGGCCGCTTGTTGCGATGCGATTCGATTATAGTGAAGATTGCACGTTTCAACTTGAAGCGGGCTTTCTTGCTCAACAGTTTGAACAACAAAAAGGATATGTCACAGAAGCGTTTGAAAAACAAAAACGACGAGTCAAAACCGTTTTATTCACAATCAAATGGGATCGTAAAGATGAAGCTGACCGATGATGGTCAGCTTTCATACGTTTGAAGCGCTTCGTAAATTTTTTGGGCGATGTGTTTTGGAATGTTTGCTTCTTGTATTTGTTCAACGGTCGCTTCTTTCATTTTTTTTATTGATCCGAAATGTTGCAATAACGCTTGTTTTCTTTTTGTCCCAACCCCTGGAATTTGATCGAGGATGGAATGGAATGCAGATTTTGAACGAACTTGTCGGTGAAATGTAATCGCAAAGCGATGCACTTCTTCTTGCATGCGCTGTAGCAAATAAAACTCTTGGCTATTTTTTTCTAACGAAATAACGCTTGGCGGATCGCCGAACAATAAATGTGATGTGCGATGTTTCTCATCTTTCACTAAACCAGCGATAGGAATCGATAATCCAAGCTCGCATTCTAACACTTCTTTTGCGGCTTGTATTTGCCCCTTTCCTCCGTCAACAACAATGAGATTGGGAAGCGGTAACCGTTCGCGCAACACGCGCGTATACCGCCGCCGAATCACTTCGCGCATCGACTCATAATCGTCCGCTCCTTGCACTGTTTTTATTTTATATTTTCGATATTCTTTTTTCTCGGGCTTTCCGTCAATAAACACAACCATCGCAGCAACAGCATCTGTTCCTTGAATGTTGGAATTGTCAAACACCTCGATACGATGAGGCGTTGAAATCCCGAGCGCTCCGCCTAGTCGTTCGACGGCACGAATGGTTCGTTCTTCATCACGTTCAATTAAAAAGAATTTTTCTTGCAGTGCAATTTGTGCATTTTTACATGCTAAATCAACGAGTTCTTTCTTTTTCCCGCTCTTCGGCTGCGTGACGCTCACCTCAAGCAATTTCATCGCCATTTCACCATCGATTTCTCGAGGTAATACGATTTCCCGCGGCTTCAAATGATAATGTTTACTGTAAAATTGACCTAAAAATGTTAAAAATTCTTCTTCTGGTTCTTGGTATAGTGGAAATATTGATACATTTCGTTCAATGAGCTTTCCTTGCCGGATGAAAAAAACTTGTACGCACATCCATCCTTTATCGTACGCATACCCAAAAATGTCTCGGTCAACAAAGTCGTGTAAAATCATTTTTTGTTTTTCCATCAATGCTTCAATGTACGCAATTTGGTCACGATATTCTTTCGCCCGCTCAAACTGTAACTGTTCCGCTGCTTCCATCATTTTTTCTGTTAATGCCTCTTTTACTTCCTTATACCCACCGTTTAAAAATCGTGTAATTTGTTCAACAATTTGTTTATTTTCTTCCTCTGACACTTTATATTCGCACGGTCCTAAACATTGTCCCATATGATAATATAAGCAAACTTTTTTTGGCATTTTCTCACATTTTCTTAATGGATATAAACGATCAAGCAACTTTTTCGTTTCATGGGCCGCTTGGGCATTTGGATACGGACCGAAATATTTCCCCTTATCTTTTTTTACCGTTCGCGTAATGATGAGACGCGGGTGCGTTTCCCCTGTAATTTTAATAAACGGATAGCTTTTGTCATCTTTTAACATGACGTTATATTTCGGGTCGTATTTTTTAATCAAGTTCATTTCTAAAATAAGTGCTTCTAAATCCGAGGACGTCACGATATATTCAAAATCAGCAATTTCGTTTACTAACCGAAGCGTTTTTCCGTCATGTGTACCGGTAAAATAAGACCGAACACGATTTTTCAGCACCTTCGCCTTTCCGACATAAATAACTGTCCCGTGAGCGTCTTTCATTAAATAACATCCCGGTTGATCGGGTAAAATGGCCAACTTTTGTTTTAATTGTTCATTCACGTTTTTCCTCCTCTCGCCATTCATATACGGTGATGCGCCCATACACAGGATCAGATACTAAACTCGATTCATACATTCGAACAGGACGAATATATGGACGAACGTCTACTCCTTGCGCTTGAAACCCTTTAACGACATGATCAGTCACATACACTTTCGCATGTGGAAAGGCCGCTTTTTCACGTTGAAAAACATGAAATGAGAATACACGTGCATGAGGGAAAGAAACACGTAAATATTCAAGCACGCGCGTTTCCTCCCATGTAAATAAAATAAAAGGCTTTTCTTTCTGTTCAAAATCATACGCCAACTGATATGTCGCTGGCAACTGTGTCGCTTGCTGCTTCACTCCTTGCGTGCCGATGATCGTTTGTGAGAGAAGTAAAATAAGCATAACAGTCAATCGAAAACGTGATGACGATTGAAGAGCACTGACAAACAAAAAGAATGAAACAATGACGACAATCGGCAATATATGTCTTGGCTTTTCAATGTTTTGCGCAAACAATGCCCATAAAAAATATGTCAATAAAAGCAAACGATATAAAGATGGCATTGTTATTCGTTTCCATGTCATAGCCAATAAAGCGACAAAGCAACTGAATAGCCATATTGACTGCTTAGCCATACCTGTCCAAATGATATTATAAAAAATAAGGATACGTATCCTTTTCCAAAACGGTAATTCATCTGTTGAAATCGCTCCCCCCCATTTTGTAAAATGACCTGCTGTAAATGAAAGGGCTAATTGCCAAAGCCCTTCCCCTTCCGTTGCAGCCACCGCTACAATCCAAATAAATTGAAATGCAACCGCAATGAGACTGTATAGCAGAAGTTTCTTGAAGCGATATGCTCGCTTCCACCAAACATATAAAATACCAATCCCAAAAGGAATGTACGATAAACGAATGCCAAGCATAACACTAAATAGCCATAACGGAAGCAATTGCACATCGACACGATCCGAGTGAAGCGCACGTTGTAAACTCCATACATACCACCATAAAACAGCGAGTGCGCTTCCTTCCGACATCGGTTGTGAAACGATTAACATGACGTAGCTAAGCGATTGGACGAGTGCAGTAACAGCCCATGCGTACTTTTTTTCCACAAATACTTTGGCAAGCAAATAGATCGGAATGGTGGCACTGATCATAAGCAAACCGTTCCAAATGGCCAGCGCTTTAGCAGGATTGTCGACAAATGAATGAACAAGCATCCCCCCAAAAATAAAATACGGATATCCCGGGAAATGCGGCTGCATCGCAAGCAAATCATATCGCTCAAGCGCCAAAGCAAAATCTACTTCATCCCACGTTGCAGCAAACGGGCTAGCATAAACGAAATATGACATCCAAATAGCGACTAGTACAATAATCGAAACAAATCGCACAATAAACCCTCCTAAGCAAAAAAGTACAAGGCTCCCCTTGTACTTTACATCACTTGTTGTTCAAGCACTTTCTCACTTTTTTCTTTTTTTTCTTCTTTCACATGATAACGTGTTTTTACAAGTAAATAAATGACGATAAAATAGCCGATGTAAGCTAATACTTCTTCTAGTGACGGCATGGACGAATAGCCGAATAACGCTTTAAGGAAAATACCGACATCACCTGAAAAAATCGGCTCTTGTCCTGTATCGCGCACGAAATGTTCATGGTCAATCGGATGCTCTGGCATAAACCACGTGATATCGTACACATGTGGCATAACGCTACCAATAATTTTTAAATCTTGCAACATCGAAATCCCTTGTACAAGCAAGCCAGCCGCAATTAAAATGATAAACGCACCTGTCACTTTAAAAAACGTTTTTAACGGTACGCGCATCGTTCCTTTAAAGAACATGTAGCTAACGATGGCTGCAATCGTCAAACCGGTGATAGCTCCCCATCCTTGCACCGCTGCTCCGATGTTTCCGCCTGTAATCGCAGCGAAGAAAAAGACCGTTTCCACTCCTTCGCGTAAAACAACTAAAAACGAATGCATGACCATGCCAAATACGTCGCCTTTAGAGACGTATTTGCTCATTTTTCCTTCCATACTACTTTTTATATCTTTACTATGTTCCGCCATCCAAAAAACCATTTGCGTCAACAAGATGGAAGAAATGAAAATAATGCTTACCTTTAAATACATTTCGCTTGCCATCGTTGAAAAACCAGTAAGTACGACTTGAAATAATAAGGCAACAATTGCGCTTGCAAAAACAGCTAACCCCGCTCCAAGCCATACATATTTCACATAGCGCGATTGATCAATGCGCTTTAAATACGATGTGATGATTCCAACAATCAACAACGCTTCTAGCGCTTCGCGAAACGTAATGAGCAGTGCTTGAACTTCCAACACATGCGCCCCCTTTCTTTACTTCCGTTTTCTTACGGCATACACAACAACCGCCACAATGACCATAACGATAGCAATAATCGGTATCCAGTTTTTCACATCAGACAAATCCGTCCATTCTTTCTTTTTTGCTGCTGCTAACCGATCCAAATCTTCCTCGGTAAAATGACCTGTTTCAATGTTCTCTAATTCAAATTGGTCTTGCAACGCTTCCAAAATCGTTCGCTTGCTTTCTTTAAATTGGTCGATGTTTGACTCTTTTTTCCCCACTCCAAATAGCCCTGGATTTCCGAGCGATTGGAGCGCTATGTCAAACTGTTGTTTTAATTTTTCATCAAGCTCAGCATCTTTTTGTTGTACAATTGGGGAAAGTGCTTTATATGTAGCAAATGCTTTCGCTAATAAACGTTTGCTCGTATCGTAGTTATCGAAATTTTTCTCCACATTTTCTAAACGTCGTGCGACATTTAATACAAGTACTTTTTGCATCGCAGAAACAACTGTATCTCCATCTTTCTCGTCAATCGCCTCTAAAATAATCGCAGACGGTTCAGGTCCCATATGCATGTCGATTTCTTTTTGCACCGTTTCATAAATCGCTTTCACTTCATCGAATTTTTTCTCTTGTACTTTTGCGATCATCTCTTTGTACGCTTCAGCCACCGCTTCTTCGTTCGGATCACCATATGAGTAAGCAAATGAAGAAATAGGGGCTGAAGTGAAAACTAGTATCATTAACATACAAAAAAATAAACATTTTTTCACTCCGATCTCCTCCTCCAATGATAATGATAATAATTATCATATTCCTTGTCAAGAAAAAACGCTAGAAAACTACTCTCTAGCGTTGTTGAACAGAATGTATTTGTTTTCGCTTCACTGGACGGTACATTTCTTTCACAATAGCCGGGATGACATGCTTAAGATAAGCTGTAAATTTAATAAACGATTGTCCTGTCGTCCTTACTTGATATACAATCGGCACTTCTTTTAACCGAAATCCTTTCCGCACTAGGTTTAACGTCAATACTTGTGCATAGTTGTAGTCATGAATAATTTCTGCTTCTTCCATCGCTTGTCGCGAAAAAGCTCGCATGCCTGATTGACCGTCGTAAATCCATGTTTTTAATAACAGCGATTGAATAAACGTGAATATATAATTTCCAATGCGGCGATGCCACTTCATTCCGTGAATCGTTCCTAAAAAACGGGACCCCATCGTATAATCTGCTTCGCCACGTAAAATAGGCATAATGAGATCAGGAATTTGTTCGGGTGGATATTCATTATCGGCATCAATCATGACGCCGATGTCTGCACCGAGTTCGACACATTGTTGTAAGCCGGTACGTACAGCAGCCCCTAATCCGCGATTTCGTTCGTGTCGATAAATAAAATCGGCTCCTGCTTGTTTTGCTACATCAACGGTTCGATCCGTTGATCCATCGTCGACAACAAGGACGGACACTTCTATATTCGGTAGCATTTGTCTTGGAATACGGCGGATCACTTCACCAATCACTTCTTCTTCATTATGCGCAGGTAAAAATATAACGACTTTCATCATTTTCCCTCTTTCTTTAGCGCTTCAACTAATACAGGGCCACGACTATGACTCGGATATGGTGCTCCTAGCAAATAAGCAATCGTTGGAGCAAGAGATACGAGACTACGTTTTTCGTCAATGCGTTTCCCTTTTTCAATCATCGGACCATACATGAAAAACGGAACGTATCGCTCCCCCTCATCTAAATGACCATGTCCCCCAATTCCGTCTGCTTGTCCATGATCAGCACAAACGATTAACGTCGTATTGTCCATTTTTCCTTGTTCATGCAACCATTCAACAAATTGTTGAATCAATTGATCAACTTCTTCAATTTTTTGTACATACTCATCATAATGTACACCGCGACTATGGCCTGTTTGATCCGTTCCGATAAATTGAACGACAAATAAATGTAAATCTTGTTCGCCCATGATTTGTTTCGCTCGCTCCATAATGTTACGATCTGCAACATCATTATGCATAACAGCTGTAACTGTTTCGACATCATTTCCTAGGGAATCGACAAGATGAGCGATGCCGAGCACTTTTCCTTTTTTCCCTACTTTTCGAAGAGAATCAAAAATACTTTCGACACGAATCCCTAGCTTCCATACCATATTTGAACGAATGCCGTGTTCAAATGGGTATGTTCCTGTAAGCATGGATGTAAAACAGACGACCGTACGTGCAGGATATACCGTTTCCATTTGCGTAAAGTCCGTCCCATTCGCACGAAGCGACTTTAAAAACGGGGCGTTCGCTTGCTCGAAACGATCTTTCCTCATTCCATCAACCACGAGCACAATGACGCGATCGCTCAACGGTTGAGCATTTGGAGGCACGTTGTCCGTATAACGGTCAATCACTTTCGGCTTCCAATCAAATAAATAACGGTGCAAAATAAACGACCATACAAAAACGAAGGCGTAAAAAGCAATAAATGACGGAACATGTATGTCATGTTGTACTCCATATTCCCATACAGAAAGAAGAAGTAATACTTTCGGCAATTGTTCCTGTGCATTCCCACTTGTTGAATCGCTATTTTTCAATACAAGTTTCCAAAAACGAGTAAAATTCAACCACGTTGTTCCGATACGTAAATGATAGTATAATGTTCCCCAAAAGAAAACGGTGAAAAAGAAGTAAAGACTGACAGCAAGCAAAAGTAAACCTGTCGGAACAAAAGACCAAATCATTAGGAACACAACGTACGGAACCCATAAATAGTTACGTAAAAACAACGGATAGTCATATACGTAGTACAATACAAAAAGCGGGATAGTAAACAGTAAGCTATTCCATAACTGCTTTCCTTCTTCAAAGGTGATACCATCAAATAAATGAAAAAGAACCATCGTTCCTATAACAAAAATCGGAGTAAACGGCTTTCCTTCATTTAATAAGTTCCAACACCTTGCCGCTACTTTTTCAAACTTCGATGCTTTTTTCATGCTACGTCCTCCTTTCGAACGAATGTCCATAGCGTTGGGATGCGCCACCATACGTATAGCCCAACGACATAAGAAAATAAAAATTTAAATAAATGGGTGACCAACGCAAGCGCATATGCTTGTTCCCAATATGAATGAATGCGAGTTAACGCGAACGCCATAACCGCCTCATATGTTGCTAATCCTCCTGGCGTCATTTGAAATACTTGTCCACCAACCGCCATACTATTTACCCACAACGCTTCGGAAAACGACAGAGGAAAAGCGACCATTTTCGCCATTTCAAACAAAACGACCGCTTCACATATCCAACTAAAAACAATAGCAATAACAATCAAAACAAAACGATGGCTTCCCCGTATCATGTTCCAGTGCTGTTTATGTTTTTGTACCCATGATAAATCCATACGTCGAAGGAAGAAAAATAAAAAAACAATACCGCCAAAAATGAGAGGAAAAATCACGGCGGAACGGATAATCATATGCATATAAACAATTGTTCCTAAAAAAGCAAAGAAAAATAAAACGACCAAATCTAAAAGGCGCAATACAATGACTGACTCGGCAACAATCGAAAATGGAATGCGATTTTGTTTTGCACATATGCCAACACGAGCGACATCTCCGATTTTAATCGGAAATATATGGTTTATGAATAAACTAGCAAATAGCCCATCGATGCACGTTTGAAAACGGGCTTGAGGCAAATACAACTTCCACGCCATAGCACGTAACACAAAAGCAAAACCATACATAGTAACCATATAACTCGTATGCCACGGTTGTGAAACAAGCTTGTGCATCAGATCAAACAACAGTTGGGCATCAAAGTGGTGAATCGTCATCCATATAAACGCTACAATACATATGAGGCTAATGAGTCGCATCAAAATTTTTATTTGTTTATTTTTCATATTGCTTCGCCCATTCAATTGTCTTTGACAATCCTTCCCGCAACGATACGCGCGGCTCGTACCCGATTTTTTCTTTCGCTTTTGTAATATCGGCCCATGTAGCGACAACATCGCCAAGGCGAGGCGGTTCGTAATGAACCCGCATATGCGGAAAATGATTGCGCAACTCCGCAAGCAATTGCTTCATCGTCACAGGCTGACCAGCCCCTAGGTTAAACACGTCACTTTCACCTTTTCGTTCTAGCGCTTGAATCATTCCAGCAACGATGTCATCAATATACGTATAATCGCGTGCTGTATGATCGCCGTAAACGGTAATCGGCTCATTTCGCAACA
Source organism: Anoxybacillus flavithermus (assembly GCA_002243705.1). Taxonomy (GTDB): domain Bacteria; phylum Bacillota; class Bacilli; order Bacillales; family Anoxybacillaceae; genus Anoxybacillus; species Anoxybacillus flavithermus. The sequence goes on along the minus strand of CP020815.1, from coordinate 1,278,384 downwards.
GTTGACGAATAAACTTACTAATCGCCATATCCGGACGTCCCCACGGCCCATATACTGTAAAATAGCGAAAAATTGTCATCGTATAGCCATATATGTGGGCATATGCGTGACAAAACGATTCGGCACTATATTTCGCCGCTGCATACGGAGAAATGACTTGACCGGTTGCCATTTCTTCTTTTAATGGCTGAAACGCTCGATTGCCGTATACAGAAGAAGAAGAAGCAAACAAAACGTGTTGCACTTCCGCTTCTCCTGCTGCTTGTAATACATTGACGGTTGCTTTCACATCGTAATCAATATATGCTAACGGCTCTAATAACGATGGCTGCACGCCTGGTAGCGCGGCTAAATGGAATACAACATCTGGTTGATGATGGAAGAAAATTTGTTTTAACGAATCCAATTGCAGAATATCTACATCATAAAAATGAAAAAAGCCGACATTCTTTATTTGTTGAAGCTGACGTTGTTTTCGACACGTTGAATAATATGGATGAAAATTGTCGATCACGATAAGCTCATGGTCAAGTTCAAGCAATTTTCTCCCTAAATGACTGCCGATAAAACCTGCTCCACCTGTGATACATACTTTTGCCATTTGTGTAACTCCTTCATCGCTCATCACCTTACTATTGTATCACAACAAAAAAGCCGCGTGTTATGCGCGGCTCTTCTGTTTATTGAACAATAGCACTTACAGCATCAAGCACAGCTTTACTATGTTGAGCAGCTTCATCTTTTTTGTTTTCTGCAATAGCGTTATACCATTTTTCTGCCGTAGCAAACACGTCTGCAGCTTTTTGCTCGCCCAATTTTGCTTTCACATCTAATTCAATTGCCTTTAAGAACATGTTTCCTTCTAACGCTTTTACTTTCGCTTCAACAACGTTATTCTCATCTAACTGCGCCGATGCTTTTTCATGATAGCCTTTCATTTTACCAAACAACGCTTTAGCGAATAATGCACCCACTTCTTCTGCTTTAATGTTTTTATAATCGTTATTTAATGATAAAATTTCATCTAAGCGAGTTGTCGCCGCTTCATCTCCTTCAGCTAAAGAGCCTTTGATCGCTTGTAAAAAGCCCCATGCTTCAGCTTGTTGACCTTTGAGTTCATCTTCTGCCTTACCTTCTTTCACACCGGCTTCAATTTTTTCAGCATATGATTTAGACGCTAAATAGTAACTACGATAAATAGATTTATCTGTCAATTGGATGTACACTTTAAAATCATCTACGTTATTTGCTTTTAATGCTTCTTCTTGCGCTGCTAAACCGGCGTTAATGCTTTGCTCAAGGCTAGATTCTCCTGTTAATTGATAATACTCATCCCGTTTCATTGCCGTTGGAACGAAAATTTCCGCTGCTAGCAACTTAATTTGGTCAAACAATGTTGTCGCTTGTTGTTGATCACCAGCTTCAAGTGCCGCTACAACATCTTTTTGTAGTTTCTTTTGCAATTGATAAAAATAAGATTGTGTCACTTTATCAACAATTTGACGTGCTGGATGAACGTTTAACTCTCCGCTTTTTCCACCTTGAATCGCGGCTTCAATCGTTTGCGCAAATGTACCATCTAGTTCGTTAATTGGTTTTTGCAACTGCTCGACGTATGTTTTTTCTACAAGATTCCAGTCAACTGGTTGTCCTTCTTTTGCTTTCTCGGTTTCCGCTTTGATTGCTTTATAAGCATCAATGAACGTTTGAACATTTACTTGTTCTTCTGCTTGTTCGGTTTCAGCAGGTTGTTGCTCTCCCTGTTTTTCTTCTACTTTTGTTTCTTCCTTCTTCTCTGTCGTTTCTGTCTTCTCTGCGTTTCCACACCCCGCAAGCACACCACCTGCTAATAAAAACATTGCAAATACTGCTTTTAATTGACGTTTTTTCATTTCGTATGTATCCCCCTTTTTTGATAACGATTATCATTAACCGTTATCATTATAGTAGAGAACGATTTTCAATGTCAATATAAAATTTCAAAAAAAATACCTCGGATGTCTCCGAGGTATGTCAATTATAAATGTTTGCTTAAAAGACCAACAAGCGCTTCTTTTGGTTGGAAGCCAACAGTCTTGTCGACTACTTCTCCGTCTTTGAACACGAATAGTGTTGGGATGCTCATCACACCGTATTTTCCAGCTGTTTCTGGGTTGTCATCCACATTGACTTTTACTACCTTTACTTTGCCGGCAAGCTCGCGATCTACTTCTTCCAATACAGGTGCAATCATTTTGCAAGGTCCGCACCAAGGTGCCCAAAAGTCAACGAGCACAACTCCTTCTTTTACTTCGTTAACAAACGTTTGATCTGTTGCATTTACAATAGCCATGTTTCATTCCTCCTTAAATATTTCCGTTCCATGCACATAGTATACCACTGAACGTATTCATTACGCCAATCTTTTGCTTCGCTTCTACTATTTCCTTGTCGCAAAAAAATATGCTGAAAAGAAAAGGCAAAGCATCACGCTCTGCCTTATGAATGTACTTTTAATTTTTTAAATTCTTCAGTTAAAAGCGGAACGACTTCAAACAAGTCACCAACAATACCATAATCAGCTACTTTAAAAATATTCGCTTCAGGGTCTTTATTAATTGCCACGATTACTTTTGAGTTAGACATGCCTGCTAAATGTTGAATCGCCCCCGAAATACCGCACGCAATGTATAAATCTGGCGTAACAACTTTTCCTGTCTGTCCAATTTGAAGCGAATAATCGCAATATCCTGCATCGCATGCCCCACGCGATGCTCCAACCGCACCGCCAAGCACGTTCGCTAATTCTTTCAACGGCTCAAATCCTTCCGCACTTTTCACGCCGCGACCGCCGGCAACAATCACCTTCGCTTCAGATAAATCGACACCTTCTGCTGTTTTTCTCACAATATCACGAACGATTGTGCGTAAGTCTTTAATGTCTACTTGCACATCGACAACCGCACCTGTGCGACTTTCATCTTTTTCAAGTGGAGCGATATTGTTCGGACGAACAGTCACAAACATAAGACCGTCTGTCACGATTTTCTTTTCAAACGCTTTACCAGAATAAATCGGTCTTGTAAAGACGATATTTCCACCTGTTGCTTCAACAGCGACAACATCAGACACAAGACCAGACTGCCATTTCGCAGCAAGTTTTGGCGATAAGTCTTTTCCGAGCGCTGTATGTCCAAAAACGAGGCCTTCTGGCTTCTCTTGCTCAACAACAGCTTGCAACGCTTGAGCATAACCGTCTGATGTATACGTCGCCAATTTTTCGTGTTCGACAACAATAACACGGTCTGCACCGTAAGCAATAAGCTCATTTGCTAATGAGCGAACGCTCGCTCCGACAACGACAGCAACAACTTCTCCGCCTTCAGCGATCGTTTTTGCAGCGGAAATTGCTTCAAATGATACGTTACGCAACGCACCGTCACGCACTTCTGCCAATGTTAATACTTTTCTTGCCATGCTCCCCATCCCCCTATTAAATGACTTTTGCTTCTGTATGAAGAAGTGAAACGAGTTCTTTTACTTGATCGGCAATATCTCCTTGCAAAATTTTTCCCGCTTCTTTTTTCGGTGGTAAAAAGATTTCAATCGTTTTCGTTTTCGCTTCTACATCGTCTTCTTCCAAATCTAAATCATCAAGTTCCAACTCTTCAAGCGGTTTCTTTTTCGCTTTCATAATACCTGGCAATGATGGATAACGCGGCTCATTTAATCCTTGTTGTGCTGTTACTAATAATGGTAAAGATGTTTCAATAACTTCTTCGTCACCTTCAACATCGCGCACAACTTTCACGTTTGTTCCGTCAATTTCTAACTTCGTAATTGTTGTGATATAAGGAATACCTAGCAATTCAGCAACGCGTGGCCCAACTTGCCCAGAACCTCCGTCAATTGCTACATTTCCAGCTAAAATTAAATCCGCTTCTTTATCTTTTAAATATTCCGCAAGCACTTTTGCCGTTGTATATTGGTCACGATTTTCTACATCATCTTCAATGTTAATGAGCACGGCTTTATCTGCCCCCATGGCAAGCGCTGTACGAAGCTCTTTTTCTGCATCTTCGTTCCCAATTGTAACAACTGTCACTTCACCACCGTGCTGATCGCGCACTTGAATCGCTTCTTCAATCGCATATTCATCGTATGGGTTGATGATGAATTCGGCTCCTTCTTCGCTTACTTTTCCGTTTTGAATGACAATTTTTTCTTCCGTATCAAATGTACGCTTCATTAATACGAAAATGTTCATGCTTCTCTCCCCCTTTTATTTTCCTTGAAACTGTGGTGTCCGTTTTTCGATAAATGCCGAAATGCCCTCTTTCGCATCTTCCGTTACAAAGACTTGTCCAAACAGTTGAGCCTCTTTTTCAACGCATTCATGGAACGTTTTTGTGCGAGCTTCATTAACTAGTTTCAATACCGCTTGAACAGAAATCGGGCTCTTTTGAGCAATTTTTTGTGCAAGTTGCTTCGCTGTATCAAGCAATTGTTCTTCTGGGACGGCTTTGTTTGCTAGTCCCCACTGCACAGCTTCTGCACCTGTGATCGGTTCGCTTGTCCACATCATTTCTAGCGCTTTTGCCATACCGACATGACGCAATAAGCGTTGTGTTCCTGCAAATCCCGGAATGATGCCGAGCTGCAATTCTGGTAAGCCAAGTTTGGCGTTTTCCGCTACGATGCGCAGATGGCAACTCATAGCTAACTCGAGCCCTCCGCCAAGTGCAGCACCGTGAATCGCGGCAATAATCGGTTTCGGAAACTGTTCAATTTTCTCCATCACTTGTTGTCCAGCTCGAGCAAGTTCAGCCGCTTGTTCGCTCGCCTCGATCGCTGTAAACTCTTTAATATCGGCACCAGCTGAGAAAAATCTTCCTTCTCCGTGAAGAACGATGACACGTACTTGTTCGTCTTCTTTTAATGCATCAAGCCGTTCTGAAAGCTCTTTCAAAACAGAAGATGCTAAAGCGTTTGCTGGTGGACGATGAAGTGCTAAAATCGCCACATACCCCTCTTGTTGAACAGAAAACATGTTCCCCCTCCTTCATGTATGTCGGAAGGTTGTCGTGCCTACACACAACAACCTTTCGTTAACAGCTGATGAACCGGTTTCGCCAATGCGACAAGATCGTATTTTTGTTCATTCATTACCCACGTTGTCACCATTTCATCAATCGTCCCAAAAATCATTTGACGGGCAAGACGCACATTTAAATCTGCACGAAACTCCCCTTTATCGATTCCTTCTTGCACAATGCGATCGACTACTTTTAAATATCCTTTCAAAATTTCATTAATTTTCAGACGCAATGATTTATTCGATTGGCGAAGTTCCAATTGGGTGACAATCGCTAAATGCGGGTCCGCCGCTAACATTTGAAAATGTTTTTGAATCAACAAGAACAACTTCTCCGACGGACTCGAAATTCCTTCTATTTCTTCTTCAATTTTTTCGATAAAATATCCCATTTTTTCTTGAAACAACGAGATTAAAATATCTTCTTTATTTTTAAAATACAAATAAATCGTCCCATCCGCTACACCGGCTTGTTTCGCAATTTTCGATACTTGCGCTTGATGGTAGCCGTTTTCAGCAATGACAATCACAGCTGCATCAATAATTTGTTTAAACTTCGGTTTGTCGCGTTTCAACTTTGCATTCTCCCTTTCAAAAATATGAATGAATAATCATTCATATTTTTATTTTAAAGAGAGGCCAAAAGCGTGTCAAGAAAAAAACAATCGCCGCTTATTTTTGTTTTTCTTTTTCTTCTTCCACAAGCGCACGGCGCAATATTTTACCAACTGCTGTTTTTGGCAATTCTTTTCTAAATTCATAAATGCGCGGCACTTTATAAGCAGCTAATTTACTTCTCATAAATTGATCAAGTTCTTCTTCTGTGCACTGTTCTCCTTCTTTGAGCACAATAAACGCTTTCACCGTCTCACCACGATAAGCATCTGGTACACCAATGACGACAGCTTCTTGCACTTTCGGATGCTCATACAACACTTCTTCTACTTCGCGTGGATATACGTTATAACCGCTTGCGATAATCATATCTTTTTTTCGGTCGACGACAAAGAAATAACCTTCTTCATTCATATACCCTAAATCGCCTGTATACAACCAACCGTCACGAAGGGTCGCTGCTGTTTCTTCTGGTCGGTTCCAATATCCTTTCATTACTTGTGGACCACGTACAACGATTTCACCAATTTCATTTACGTTTGCTTTCCCTCCCGTTTCTAACGAGACGATCATCGCCTCTGTGTCTGGCCAAGGCACACCGATACTTCCTTTGATTCGTTTTCCGTCCCAAATAAAGTTGGAATGCGTCACAGGGGATGCTTCGGTTAAGCCGTAACCTTCAATAATCTTGCCACCTGTTACTGTTTCAAATTGTTCTTGCACTTCAACTGGAAGCGGAGCTGAACCGCTAATACATATTTTAATTGACGATAAATCATATTTTTTTAAATTCGGGTGGTTGAGCAGCGCAATATAAATCGTTGGAGCGCCTGGAAATAGCGTTGGTCGTTGTTTTTCAATCGTTTTTAACGTCGTTTCGACATCAAACTTCGGCAATAAAATCATTTTATATCCTTCCATAATGGATAAGTTCATGACAGCCGTCATCCCGTATACGTGGAAAAACGGAAGTACACCAAGAATCGATTCGTTCCCGCGTTCACATTTATACATCCATTTCGTGCACATGAGCGTATTGGCTGTTAAATTATGATGTGTCAACATTGCGGCTTTCGGAAATCCAGTTGTTCCGCCTGTATATTGAAGAAGCGCAACGTCTTCTATCGGATCCACATCCGTCTCTTTCACTTTCCCGCTCGCAAGCGATAAGGCTTTTGTGAATAAGTGGCAATCTCCTTCATGTTTGACGCGTACAATCATCCCTGTTTGTTTCTTTTGTACAAATGGATACAACACATTTTTTGGAAACGGTAAATAATCTTTTATACTTGTAATGATCATATGCTTAATTTTTGTATGCGTTTTCACTTTTGTAATTCTTGGATAAAGTAAATCAAGACCGATAATGACTTTCGCACCGCTATCATTTAACTGATATTCTAACTCTCGTTCAGTATACAATGGGTTTGTTTGTACGACAATACCACCTGCAAATAAAACAGCGTAGTAGCTAATGACCGCTTGTGGACAATTCGGCAACATAATCGATACGCGATCGCCTTTTTCTAAACCAAGCTGCTGTAAATACGATGCTAACTTCAGCGCTTGCTCATATACTTCTTTATATGTCAGCTCCTTTCCTAAAAAATGAATCGCGGTTTTGTGCGGAAACTGCTCCGCTGCTTCCTGCAAAAATTGTTGCAACGGCTTGCGCGGATAATCAATTGAATGAGGAACTTGCTGAGGATATAACGCTAGCCATGGCTTCTCCATTTCGTTTCCCCCTTTTCGATAAGATTATTTATATTTTATAATATTTTCTGAAATTTTTGTATTAAAAAATAAAAAAGGTGCCTGCTGACACCCTTTTATGCAAAAAACGTGAGATATATGACACCAATAAGCAAAAATACACCGCACAATACGAGCAATACTTTCGCTAACGTTTCCATCTGTTTCTCCTCTCACCTTATACTTGCTCCGATGACAAACGACAAACCGATAGAAATAACCATAGAAATAAATCCTACCGCACGATTATCGTTGGCAATTTCATCGTCAATGTTGAACTTTGGCGTTAAAAATTCATAAATAAAATAACCGATTAACAATAAAACAAATCCGTAAACGCCCCAACCGATCATCGTCAACAGTGAATCGTGATGATCGATCGAGTACCGGAAAATATTCGCAATCCCAAATATTTTCCCTCCTGTCGCCATCGCTACCGCCATGTTTCCTTTTTTAATCTCTTCCCAGTTTTTGTATTTTGTCACAAGTTCAAAAATAGCTAAAAATAAAACTAAACATAAAATGACGACACTAAAATTAGCAGCAATATGAATCGTTTCATTTTCCCAGAACGCGTTCATAGTTCCTCCCGTTATTGTAATTCGACAATGGTGACGCCTGTTCCCCCTTCAGTCGCTTCACCAAATCGAATGCTTTTTACCGAGCGATGATTTTGTAAATATTGTTGCACGCCTTTTCGAAGTGCCCCTGTTCCTTTTCCATGAATGATAGACACGCGCGGATATCCTGCCAACACCGCATCGTCAATATATTTTTCGACGCGAAGCAACGCATCTTCATATCGCTCACCACGCAAATCTAATTCTAGTGGAACGTGATAGTCGCGTCCTTTTACGGTCGCAATTGGCTTTGTTTCAATCGGTGCTGGGCTGCTTACATACTGCAAATTTTCTTCATCCACTTTCATTTTTAAAATCCCAATTTGCACAAGCCACTCTTTATCGGATACTTTCTCAATCAACTGCCCTTTTTGATTGAGATGAATGACTTTCACTTCATCGCCTGGGTGTAAGGATTGCTTTGCTTTTTGCGCTTGTTTTTTCTTTTTTGTATCGATTTGTGGTATGGCTTCTTCCAACTTTTTACGCGCATCGATCAACTCATGTTCTTTCATCGCAATGACTTGTTTCTTTTGCATCTCGCGAAGGTTTTGAATGATTTCCTCTGCGGTCTTCATCGCTTTTTTCACGATGAATTCCGCCTCTTCCTTCGCTCTCTCTAACAAGCGATCTTGTTGTTCATTGAATTCTGTCCACTGCTTTTCTAATTCGTTGCGCAATTGCTCTGCCTCTTGACGAAGTTTTTCGGCTTGCTCCCATTCTTCTTCCGCACGCTTTTTACTTTGTTCTAATGAAGCGATCATATTTTCAACTTCATTGCTTTCAGCACTAATATACGTACGAGCACGCGCAATAATATGTTCGTCTAAGCCGAGGCGACGAGAAATATCAAGCGCATTGCTTCGCCCCGGAATACCGATCAATAGTTTATACGTTGGGCTTAACGTTTCGATGTCAAATTCGACACTTGCATTCATGACACCTTGTCGGTTGTAGCCATATGCTTTCAATTCAGGATAATGCGTCGTCGCTACCACCCGCGCCCCACGGTTGTGCACTTCATCTAAAATAGCGATTGCCAACGCCGCACCTTCTTGTGGATCCGTTCCTGCTCCAAGCTCATCAAATAAAACAAGGCTATGCTCATCCACTTGTTTTAAAATGTCAACAATATTCACCATATGAGACGAAAACGTACTTAAACTTTGTTCAATGGACTGTTCATCGCCAATGTCAGCATACACCGCGCGAAATACAGCTAATTGTGATCCATCTAACGCCGGCACTTGTAATCCTGCTTGCGCCATAACGGTGAACAAGCCGATTGTCTTTAACGTGACTGTTTTTCCTCCTGTGTTCGGCCCAGTAATTACCATCGTCGTATAGTTGCTCCCTAGTTCAATATCGTTTGGAACGACTTCGTCCGATGGAATAAGCGGATGACGTGCTTGTATGAGACGGATATATCCACGTTCATTGATAGCTGGTTTTGTTGCTTTGATCGCTTTTGCGTATTTCGCCTTTGCAAACAAAAAGTCAAGCTGAGCAAGCAACTCGACGTTCTCAATAATTGTTGTCGCCTGCTCACCCACAGAGGCAGATAATTCGCTTAAAATACGTTCAATTTCTTGTTTTTCTTTCACACGCAATTGCTGCAGTTCGTTGTTCAATTCGACTACCGATTGTGGCTCGATAAATAACGTAGCCCCAGATGAAGACTGATCGTGTACAATGCCACCATACGTATGGCGATATTCTTGTTTCACTGGGATGACGTACCGATCGTTACGAATCGTAATGATTGCATCTGACAATGTTTTTTGCGCAGATGATGAACGAATCATACTCTCTAACTTATCGCGCACTCGTCCTTCAATCGTGCGCAGTTGATGGCGAAGCGAACGAAGTCGATCGCTCGCTCCATCAAGCACATCTCCGCTTTCATCAATACAATGATATATACGTTGTTCAAGTTCAGGCAAAGGAACGATTTGCGCTGCATATGCGATCATATGCGGAAGATCTGCCTCTGTCGCTTCTAAAAATTTTTTCAGTTGTCTTGCTGCTCGCATCGTGCTTGCGATATCAAGCAGTTCATGTGGACTGAGCGTTCCTCCGATGCTTGCACGTTTCGTTTGCATCCGTACGTCAAATATACCACCAAGTGGGACGTGACCCCGTAAACGAAGAACCGTTGCTGCTTCATCCGTTTCTTCTTGCCGGCGCACCACTTCTTCTACATGTGATGATGGCATAAGCGCTACGACTTTTTCTTTTCCTAACGAGGAAGACACATATTCCGCAAGTTGTGCTTTCACTTTATCAAACTCAAGAATGTGTAATGTTTTTGCGTGCACTAAGTAACCCTCCAGCTGTTTATTTTCGCAAAAAAGAGATAAGTTGTTCGAGATCCCATGTATTGATGACCGTTTCTTTTCGAATCCAACCTTTTCGAGCAAACGCCACTCCAAGCTCCATATCATCAAGCATGCGAACGTTGTGTGCGTCTGTATTAATCGCAATTTTCACACCAAGCTGCTGTGCTTTTTGTAAATAAGTGTACGTTAAATCGAGACGATGTGGGTTGGCATTTAGCTCAAGCACCGTATTTGTTTCTTTCGCAAGCTGCAACAATTCGTCTATATTTACATCGTATCCGCTTCGTTCCCCAATTAACCTTCCTGTCGGATGAGCAATCATATGAACGTATGGATTCATAAGCGCTTCTTTTAGACGTTTCATAATCGTTTCTTGCGATTGCGAAAAAGCGGAATGAATCGACGCAATGACAAAATCGACCGTTTGTAATATATCATCTGGAAAATCTAACGTTCCATCTGGTAAAATGTCCATTTCAATGCCAGATAAAATAAAAAAATCGTCGTATTTTTCGTTTAGGCGGGCAATTTCTTCTTGCTGCCGTTTTAATCGTTCAACCGTTAGTCCATTGGCTACTTTTAAAAACTGCGAATGATCGGTAATCGCAATATACCGATACCCTTTCTTTCGACATGCTTCTGCCATTTGCTCAATTGAAAACGCCCCATCGCTCCACGTCGTATGCATATGTAAATCGCCGCGTATATCAGATAAAGAAAGGAGCGGCGTGCCGTCATATGCCTCGACTTCTATTCCACTTTCACGCATTTCTGGCGGGATGAACGGCAAATGAAAATGAGCAAAAAATTGCTCTTCTGTCGCAAACGTTTTCACTTCGCCTGTCTGAATGTTTTCTACACCGTATTCACTAATTTTTTCACCGCGTTCTTTTGCGAGCTGACGCATGCGCACGTTATGTTCTTTTGAACCGGTAAAATGATGGAGCGTTGTAGCAAAATGTTCAGGGGAAACGAGGCGAAAATCAACATTGACAACATAATCGTATTGCAATTGCAATGATACTTTCGTTTCTCCGTTTGCGACAACGTCATAAATATGTTCAAGTTTCAACAACTGCTCTCGAACATATAAAGGATTGTTTGTTGCAATAATGAAATCCAAATCTTTTACTGTCTCGCATACCCGACGCAAACTGCCTGCTCGCGAAAACCGTACGATATCATCTACATTTGCAAGCTGCCGTTCAATGTCTAAGGCGACTTCTAACATAAACGCAATTGGCAACCGTTCAGGGCGCGCATTCATATTGGCAAGCGCAGTTAAAATGTTTTCTTCTGTCTTTGCACCAAAGCCACTTAATTGTCTTACACGTTGAGCTAAGCACGCTTCTTTTAATGTTTCCACATCCGTCACGCCTAGTTCATGATACAGTTTTGCGATTTTTTTCCCTCCGAGTCCGGGCAATTTTAAAAGTGGAAACAATCCTTTAGGAATTTCTTGTTTTAGCTGTTCCAATACATCGCTCGTTCCCGTCTGCAACCATTGTTGCAAAACGGCAGCTGTTCCTTTTCCGATTCCTGCAATGGACGTAAAATCATCAATATCCATTAAGGCACGTTCATCTCGTTCTAACGCTGAAGCTGCTTTGCGAAAGGCGGACACTTTAAACGGATTTTCTCCTTTGATCTCCATATATAAAGCGATTGTTTCAAGCAGGCGAATCGCTTCTTTTTTATTTTTCTCCATCCCATTCCCTTCCTTTCGACGAAAAAACTTCTCTCAGACGGAGAAGTTTTTACGCCATATATTGCACAAGCATATGTTTTACAAAATTTGATAAAACGGGTGTATGTTTGACGATGAAACTAGCGATGAATGAGTCGTGAAGTGGCTGTTGAATGATAGACATAGGAACAAGTGCACTCACGTATAAAAGCACGAATAAAAGCAAATACACTTCCATAAATCCAAGCGCCCCGCCTGCCCAACGGTTTACGCTTTTTAAAATGGGTAGCTGTGCAACGAAGTCTAGCATCGAGCCGATCACTTGCATCACAATTTTCGCAGCGAAAAATAAAACAGCAAACGCAATCGCACGATAGTACGCTTCATCTAAATTTGTGCTTTCAATGAGCAATTTTATCGTTTCCCCATCGCCGAAACTCGGATATGGAACCCATAATTTTAGTCTTGGTGCTAGTTGAGCATAATAGTTATATGCAACAATAAACGCGATCAAAAAACCGGTCATATGAATAAATTGCAAAATAAATCCTCGTTTCAATCCAATCATCAGTCCCATGAGAAGGATGAAACAAATAAGCAAATCAATCATCGCTGTCATCATCCTTTTCTTTATTCATTTTTCGCAAAAGGCGTTCGTATTCATCTTTTAGTTTAATATATTCATGAACGATATTGACTGCCGTTAATACAGCGAGTTTACTCGTATCAAGCGTCGGATTTTTGGCACTAATTTCACGCATTTTGTCATCGACAATGGAAGCAACAAGCCGAATATGGCTGGAGCTTTCCGTTCCGACGATCGAATATTGTTGTCCGTATATATCTACCGTAATACGCGTTTTTTTCTGCTCCGCCAAATTATTTCCCCCATTCATCCGATCTCCCGTTTCGGCAAAATTCTACCTTTTATCTTAACATGATTTGTAGATACATGAAAAGATATACGAAAAGAAGAGCGGGCATCAACACCCGCTCTCATCTAAAACCATTGCTCCAGTTGTTCGCTCGTTCCGTCTTTTTTCGCTACTTGTTTCATATATGCCCAATCCAGCCGCTCTTTATGAAGAAGAACCATTCTTTTTGCCCATTCGCAATCGGATTTCGATTTCCAATGGACACATGCGCGCAGGCGATCTAATATAATGTCTTCAATTCCGATGACATATACATGCAACCCATCTTCTAACTTCAACTCAATTACTTTATCATCATCAGCATCTTCTAGTACATCGTTTGGAATTTCCACACTAACAAACAATTCATCGTGATACCAATGTCTTCCTGACGGAGTGAAACCCAGTTTAGTGAGCAATTGTCCCGCTTTTTCACGATCACTAACAATTAAATCGATATCTACAGTCGTATAATCGCCACGCGTATATATTTCAACCGCAAGCCCACCAACAATAATGGGACGTATACGATGTGGCTCCAACAACTTCGTTAAAATGGCTGTCACTTGAACCATTTTCTCAAACGATGTTTTCGTTTGAAGCGACTGAAGTTTTTCTCTCGCTTCTTTAATCGAATTCATAATACCACACTCGTTCATTCAAATATCGAATTTTTCCTTCTTGTTCAGCTTTTTTCCATCTTTTGATGCATAATTCATCTAATACACGCATTTCTTCTTTGTCGCGTGGGCGCAAACGCACATGTTGCCCTCTTCCATCTTTTAATATATCTCGTTCCACATGTCCTTTGCGTGAAAAAATCCAATCGTTCAGCTCAGACATATTCATTTTTCTCACTTCGTTTCACTCCAACAACTATTTTTTACATTATATCACAAAAGAGCGGGCATCGACACCCGCTCTTATTTCAGAAATGGCCACCAGTTTGCACGCCCAAACGTTTTCGCCATCACCGGAATAAATAACGGCAAAACGATTAGCGCATATAAGAAAAGGCCTGTTAAAATAATCGTCGCAATTTGCAGTAAGGATAATACCCCCGATGGATACATTGCCGCAAACGTTCCACCTAAAATGATGGCCGCGGAAATGATGACTGTTCCCATATGACGCATCGCTTCAAGCATCGCTTCTTGAACGGTTTTGTCGCGATATTCATTAAAGCGATCCATAAGGAAAATGCTATAGTCAATGCCAAGTGCCATTAAAATAACGAACGCAAAAAACGGAACAGCCCAGTTCACGCCTTCATATCCGAGCATATGGACAAATACAAGTTCAGTGAATGCCATCGACGTATAATACGTTAAAATAAGCGATAACATTAAATAAGCCGGCATGATGAACGAACGAAGAAGAACGATTAAAATAATCGCAATTCCTGCAAGCATAAATACAGACGTACGTGCATAGTCAGCAGCAGAAATGTCGCGTAAATCTGAGTATATACTTGTCACGCCGCCAACGCCTACTTTCGCATGCTCAAGTTTCGTACCGTTTACCGCCCGAGCGATCGCATCTTTCACTTCTGCAATTTTTTCCATCGTTTTCGTTTCGTACGGATTGGATGAGAAAACAACATCAAACGTCACGACTTTCCCGTCTTTCGACATATATGCTTCCTTCGCTTGTGCAAATTCCTCACTCATCAACAATTGTGGCGGCATATACCACCCTGCCATTTCTTCATCTGGCGCATTCGCTAAGTCAGAAACGTACTGTTTTGCGGACTGTAATCCATTTTCCACTTGTCGCAATCCATCCACACTTTGATTTAATCCTGAAATAAGTTGATCCATTTGATCATTAAGCTGCGAAAAACCTGTAAGCAATTGCTGTTGTCCGTCGTTTACTTTCGCTAGCCCATTTGTCACTTCTGGCAATCGTTGAACAATTTGCCCTTGACCATCCGCTGCTTGCTCTAATCCGTGACGAAGTTTTCCAAGTCCATCGATCAGTTGATCCATTCCCGTAATAAGCGCTTGTTGTCCGTTTGTTACTGTCGCAAATGATTCATTTGCTTGTTGCAAACCATATTGAACATTTTGTAACGCGTCGTTCACTTGAACAAGAGCCCCAGACAATGTGTTCATTTCCGTACTCATTTGTTCAATCGCTTGCTTCACCTGTGCATACTCCGCATCTTCGCGCAAACTCGTATGACGTTCTTCTATGCGATTGAGCGACTGAGAAAGAAGCGGCAGCTGTTGGGAAATAGTGCGCAATCCCCCTTCGATTTGTTCGTATTGCTCGCCCAACTGACGTAGTCCAACAGTTGCTTGTTCATATCCTTTTCGCAATTCGTTCGCGCCATCATGCAGCTTTTTCATATTCGTTTGTATCGTCTGTAATCCTTTTTCAAGATCAGCCGCACCAATCGCTCCGCTTCGTACTCCTTCTTCCAATTGCTTCAATGCTTGTTGTAAATCAGTCATTCCCGTTTTCAATTTTGACGTTCCGTTGACGAGCTCGTGAATACCACCTGTCGCCTGAGCTAACTTTGGAGCGGACTTTGCCATTTCGTTGCTCGCTTCGCTTAACCCAGAACGAATTTGCCCGATACCGTCTGCTCCTTTTCCAAGTCCATCTTTTAACTGTTCCGCTTGCTTTGTCACAAACAATTGATCAATTGGCTCTCCAAGCGGGCGAGTTACTGAACGAACAGCTTCCACGCCATCAATATTTGCCACTTCGCGACTAATTTTTTCAATCAAGTAGTAATATTGTTCATCATCCATCGCTTCATCATTTTTCATGACGATTTTCGTCGGCATCGCTTCCCCTTCACTAAAGTGAGAAGAAATGATGTTGAATGCTTTAACGGAAGGATAACGATCGCCAATTTCCGCCATCGAGTTAAACGAAAGTTTTCCATCATACGTCAATAAAATCGGCAATGTAATGACCGCGACAATCGCAAGCGCCCATAGCGGACGAGCGAAAGAAAAACGCCCTGCCACATCCCATAATTTACTCGGTTTATGTTCAAGCGCACCTTTCATCGGCCAAAACAGCTTTTCACCAAGTGTAGCCATAAAAAACGGCACAAGCGTCACGAGCGCAACAAGTAACACAACGACACCAACCGCAACGGCGGAGGCGGATTGATACAATTTAAATGTCGATAATCCAATCGATGCAAATCCGATCATGACCGCCAATCCGCTAAAAATAACCGTTTTTCCTGCAGTTTGATATGTCGCGATAATCGCTTCAGTTCGATCTTCTCGCTTCGCTAGTTCTTCTTTAAAACGGCTAAGCAGTAAAATGCAATAGTCTGTGCCAATTCCGAATAAAACGGCAACTAAAAACGTTTGTGTAAACGTAGAAAGTGGAAAATCAACACGATCAACAAGAAAAGCAACAATCCCTTGCGACACGATATACGTCAATCCGACCGTTAACAACGGTACAAACGGAGCGACGAGCGAACGGAACACAAGAAATAAAACAATTAAAATAAACACGACCGTAATGCCTTCCGTTTTTTTCAATCCTTCTTGTGAACTTTGCACGACATCTTCATCAATCATCCAGTTGCTCGTATAATAGTGCGGCACATCAATATGTTTGATTGCATCATAAAGCGCTGTGCTTATTTCTTTTGCGGTGCGTTTGTTTCGTTCTAATTGAAGCGAAATGAGTACCGTTGTTTCATCTTTTGAAACGAGCTTTTCTTTGAGCGAGCTGTCATCAAGTGGCGAAACAATTTGTATTAAACCGAGCGATTCTTTTTTCGCTTGCAGCTGCTCTACAGCTTTCTCTATTTCTTTCCAATCCTTCTCTTGTAATCTCTCTTTGCGATGGAAGACGAGGACGGCACTCATTTCTCCTTCCTTATTTTCTTGCTTTTGCACTTCTTTTAATAACTCGCTTGCAAGCGAAGACGAATAGCCGTCTGGGACGGTAATTTGCCCTTTTTCACGCACAAGTTGTGCCATATTCGGAGCAGTCATAACGAGCACGACAGCGGCGACAACCCACGCGAGTAAAACGACCCATTTTCCGCGAATAATCGTTTTCATTTTTTCTCCTCCATTTCTTGTAAAATCATCGCTAGCTTCTCATACGTTTGAATAAACTGTTCAATTTCTTCATGTGAAAGTTTTGTCATAATTGTTTCGACAAGTTCATACACTTTTCGTTCTGTTTCAACGAGCCATTGTTCACCTTTTTGTGTGAGTGAAAGAGCAATAATACGACGATCATCTTCATCTTTGCCACGTGAAATCATTCCTTTTTCAACAAGACGGTTTGTCATCGCCGTAATCGCACTTTTATTTACCGCAAACACGTCCGCCAATTCCGTTGACGTACACATCCCACGCTTATGTATGTAGCGCAATACATAATATTGATCGTGCGTAATATCGTCCAATTCACATTTCATCAACGCAGCCCCTCGTTTATGAACAAGAAATGAAACGGATAAATAGCGCTCAATAAATTGTTGTATGCTTCGCTCCATCGGTCAATGCCTCCTATCGAAATAGTTCAATTGTTTAACTATTTAGTAATATAACGATAAAACACGGAATGGTCAATGATGAAGTGAGGTGTGATATAATGGTGAAAAAAGTGAGGGATACGCGATGAAGCCAGAATCATCCAAACTGTATACGTATGCCGATTATATTCAATGGGACGGGCGTTGGGAGCTCATTAACGGAAAGGCTTACAACATGAGCCCTTCTCCAACATGGGAGCATCAATTTGCTGTCATGGAACTATCGTTTGCGTTTCGTTCGCATTTTCAAAATAAAAATTGCTACGTTGCGATAGCTCCGTTTGATGTTCGACTTTCCGAAAGCGACGACTACACGTATGCAAAACATGTCGTACACCCCGATATTTCCGTCATTTGCAATCGAAACAATTTAACACCAAACGGCTGTTTAGGCGC
The DNA here is from genome assembly GCA_002243705.1 of Anoxybacillus flavithermus. Taxonomy (GTDB): domain Bacteria; phylum Bacillota; class Bacilli; order Bacillales; family Anoxybacillaceae; genus Anoxybacillus; species Anoxybacillus flavithermus. The sequence goes on along the minus strand of CP020815.1, from coordinate 1,260,459 downwards.
ACCAACACTCATTGTCGAAGTTCTTTCTCCGTCTACAGCGTTAAAAGATCGAAACGAAAAATTTAAGCTATACGAACAGTTTCATGTGCAAGAGTATTGGATTGTTGATCCTTTGTATAAAACAGTTGAAGTATTTGGATTGGAGGATGGTTTTTTTAAAAAAAGAGAAGCATTTGGAGAAAATGACACAATTACATCTTTCCTATTTACGGATTTTTCTCTCGAGGCGAAGCGATTATTTTTTCAATAAAAAGGCAGCCAGTAACCGCATAACAAGCGAATTGGGCAGCCTTTTTCTTTTTATCGTTTAAGCCGTGACGTCGCGTTTTTGGAACGTCCACCATGTCAGCGCATTGAACACGACAAAATACACAAGCAGCACCGCAAGCGAAAACGGCATCGTCATCCCTTTCACCAACGGCGTGCCGTCAATATATTGTGCTAAGTTCGTATTGGCAAACAATATATATTTCGCCCAGTCAAATTTCAGCGACAAAAAGTAGGTGATTTGTGGACCGATGAACAGTGAGAACGTCGCCAAGCCAATCGCGAGTGACTGGTTGCAGAAAACGGTGGAAATCATAAACGCGAACGTCGCAAGCGAAAAGGGCATTGCCTCGTGGAGTTCATTTACCGTGCAGCGAAACAAAATATTCCTATTGATACCGTGAAAAAACAGCTCCACGTGGCATAAGGAGTACCCTGTTTGTTTCTTTTTTAAATAGTAATTATTGTAACAAAAATCGCTCAACTACAGTTATTATTATAAAAAATACTCAACTACGGTTGACTTCATTTATAAAGAAAGTGATCATTGACATCCCCCAAACAACGTTGAATTTCTGATGACTGCATGTATGCAACCAACGGTCAGATGGCAAGCAGTGTGATCAAGAAATCAAGCTTTTCATTCGCCCTCGTAATTTGTACAGACCAAAACCGATAACGGCTCCACTCATGTTCAAAATGATATCATCAACATCGAGGCTTCTTTCACTAGGGTATTCAGCAAATTTTCCATCCATCAACGCTGTCATAAATTGAACGGATTCAATGCCGCTCGAAACCAGCAAGGCAAGGAGAAGAAACGGTTTGATACGTGCAAAATAGGGATGAATCAAAGGAACAAAGATGCCCAACGGAAGCAACAGAAAGATGTTTCCCCAAATATTCACAGGAGTAATACTTGTTTCCAAAATCGTTTTAAACGGGATTAAATTATAATGGGGAAACACCTGTTCCTCTGGCGGCAGCACTGGTTGGGTCATAAAGCGCCAATAGGGAATATATAAAACCGTATAATACAAAACAAAAAACAAGTAAACATAAAAGCAAGCGTGAATCACCATATTCAACCCAATCCATTGCCGCACTTTGGACACACTCCAGCATACAAACACAAAGATGGGCAATAGATTGAGACAAATATGAATGAACACAATCCAAACCGATATGCCAGGAAAATTTCCATAGACATGATCCCAAGTCTTGAGACAAGCTACCATGACAAAAGGAATAATCGTGATGGTTTTTCGAATCATTTACCGCTTCAGCTCCTTTATTCTTTGCTTGTATTCCCTTTTTAGTTCCTTGTAACCGTCTTCGACTGAAATATTTTTATTTAGTATAATAGGAAAATATCCCCTTTCTAGTTCGTGGAAAATAGAGAGTTGTTCCAGAGTCATTGATTCTTTAATATAAGGTCCTTGTTTTCCATAATAAAATACATTTTTTACATCTATTCCTGGATATAAGTTTTCATAGGCACGAATAGTGTCTGAATCATAGTATGCAGGAAAATTTCCACCAAATGTATTTCCCCCATTATAGATTATTGATAAAGCATAGTCCTTTCCCATAGCATATCTTATAACTTCCCAAGCCAAATTCTTTTTCTCAGATTGATTAGATAATGCGATATTATGAACTTCAATACTAGCAACTTCTGGTTTATTACTATAATAAGGAGCTGGATAAATTCTAAATTCGAACTTAGCTGGATTAAATCCTAGTCCTAGATCTGCCCTTGCTTTTTTATACAACCATTGAAGTTCGTGAGGATAAGTGATTCTCATTGCCACTTTACCTGTAAAAAAAGCTCTGTCTTCAGCCATATTACGTACTCCATATTTTTGATGCATTGTTATAAACCATTTAAACCATTTCCCCCAAGACGGATGGTTATAGATCTCTTCCTTCTCCTGAAGTGGAAGCTCAAGTGGAGTGGTTAGAAGTTGAAAGTCCATAAATAATCCTTCTTCTCCTCCAGGACCAAATGAGATAGCATAAATTTTTCTGTTATGTGGATTTAGGTTCTTCCGATTAATTTTTTCAGCTATATATTCCAATTCTTCCCAAGATACTGTTTCTTCTGGAATAGGCACCTTCAAAGTCTTGAAAATGTCAAGATTAACAACTAATAGCTTTGTAGAAAAAGTTGGGGAAAGAAAATAGTAATGTCCATTCCCAGCCTTTTTGGCAATATCTAAAACCGGACTGTATAAATTTTTAACATCTATTCCACTCTGTCCAACCATAAATGTATCCAATTCAGCTAACAGATTTTTTTTAATCAATTTTTCAAAATAAGAGGTTGGCACCCCTGCAATTAAATCAATCTCTTGGTCCTTAAGTTTTTTTTCAATAGCGCTATGTATTTTAGACCAAAGGTGCTTATAATCATGTTTAATAGTATCATCCCAAATATAATCAAGTTGAATTTTGATGCCTTTTGCTTTTTCAAACTCCTTAGCAAACACTTCATACTTATCCCAATCACTTTTTAAGAATATTGCCATTTTTACATGCTCTTCTTGCCTTGAACAAGAAACGAGAAAGAAGGTCGTGAATAATGCTAAGAAAATATAATATACTGTAGTTGAGCAATTTTCGTTACAATAATTACCATTTAAAAAGAGACAAACAGGGTACCCCTTATGCCACGTGGAGCTGTTTTTTCACGGTATCAATGGGAATATTTTGTTTTGCTGCACGATAAATGAACTCCACGAGGCTATGTCCTTTTCTCTTGCGCAGGAGATCGAGCCCATCCGAAAAATCACTGTTAGACTCGAACATGCTGTACACATACGCAAGTTGCACCAAGATCCAATACCGTTTCACCGCCCGACGCCCGCGAACGCGGTATCCATCGAGTTTCAGCTGGTCTTTCGCTTGACGGAAAAAACATTCGATCGACCAACGCTCGGCATAGTAGCACAAGATGTCTTCGTCGCTTAGCTCGCGATCGGTGCTCAAGACGCAATGGAGATGTTTCGGTGTCATCGGCTGATCGGCTTTCCAAGCGAGCAGCACCACGGCATCCTTGAGACCGTTCAGAGCACCTTCGTAGCGATACACCCGATAACGCTCTTTTCCCACCGTGACGAGGCGGGTATCCCGTGGCTCCATAGATTTGGCAAATTCCTTTGCTTGAATGGCCGTCCCTTTTGGATAGAGAATCCGATTCGTCTTCAGCATCGCGATGACGTGGAACCCTTTTTTCAAGCAGGCTCCCACGAGGGTTTTCGATGGATACCAAGAGTCCATGAGCACATAAACGGGGCGACTCACATCCAACGAAGAAAGCATCTCGATCGCGAGTTCCCCTTTGCTTTTCCCCACCGTCTTGTCGTAGAGGCGAAAGGCAAAAGGAAACGCTTGAGTGAGTCATCGTATGAACCATGAGCCAAACGAGAGAATGTCCCCAGATCGACTTTTTCTCTACGTGAGAATAGTGCCAATCACACCCTTGAATGGCGTGTGTTGCCCGTGACGAGGGCTTCGTTTTTTGGCAAATCGTATCATCGATCGAAACAAAAATGGGTTGATTCTCTCGTTTCGAGCTGCGTTCGACACGATGAAGCACCCACTGCTGGAGTTTGCGAAGCAGCGTCTCTTCCTCCCATGGGCTTTTCGTGAAAAAATGGCTGAGTGTCGTGCGATGGTTCGGATGAAAACTCCCATGATGTAGATCGGTCAGCGTTCCCGAAAAGCCCTTTGTAATCATCGCATCCACGATATGAACGAGATGCTTCATCACAGGTTTCGAGAAATAAAGGGCCAACCCCAACATCGTGAAAAACTTGTGAATTCCTTGATGATGTGCTAATCTATTCATGAGACATGAACCTCCTTGTGGATAGTTGTGGCACATCTATTCTAACCAAGGAATCGGGTTCATGTCTTCTTTTTTGTTTGGTTGTAAATTTATGTTAGTAAATTTGCTCATCTACAGTTATATAGTCCTTTATGAATCTTATAAAACTTATTTATTATCTCTAAATCCCTGTAAAAGAAAATATATACCACAGAAAAATGGAAATATAGCCAAAAAGTTTCTATCTAAGATTTGAGCTGCTGCAACAAACATAAAAATAACTGCCATTATAAATGAGGCTTTTTTTCCACGAATCATTTATTTAACTCTCCCCTCATAAAGCAACGTTAGGTTCATGACAGGCGTGTTGATTAACCAGTAATATCCATAAAAAACATAGAAAAAAGAGCACCTTTCCTGTAGAATGTAAGTAACAACACAAACAAACCTAGGAGGTGCTCTCTATGCACAAGCATACCACACTCCCAAATTTGATGCAAAAAATTGTTTCTGATGAAGATCTCCAGTCGATTACCGAAGCCGTTGGCTACCATGACACTTCGCGGACGTTTACGGTGCGCACGTTGGTTGATTTTTTTCTGCTGGCGGCACTTCACGAATGGAAAAGTTTCCGTCATGGTGCCGATGTGGCGAAAATGTACGGATTGCCGACGTTTCATTACTCGACGGTTTCTAAGAAAGCGAAAGAAGTTCCGTACGAGGTGATGAAGCGCTTATTTGCTTTGGTTGTTTCTAAGTGCAATCGCCAAACCCGCCGTTCGCTTCGCTTTCCAAAAGCATTGCGTATAGTAGACTCCACGACCGTCACCGTGGGGAAAAACCGCCTGACATGGGCACCCTATCATGGGGAACGATCCGGAGTGAAAATGCACGTCGCGTATTCCCCTGAGCAACAAATGCCGAGCGACATCGTAGAAACCGTAGGGTTGCGCCACGATGGACCGGTGGGAGAGCGGCTCACAGACGTACAAACGGTTCTTGTCGAAGATCGAGCGTACTTTAAAATTGAACGCCTCGATCGGTTTGTCGAACAGAAGCAACCGTTTGTGATTCGGATGAAAGACAATGTCGAGATCCATCAAAAAAAGAGCCTAAAGCGCCTTTCTTCCTCCTCTTCTTCTATTGTGGCGGATTTTACTTGCCGGTTAGGAACGAAACAATGTCGCTCCAAAAAGCGCCATCGCGTCGTGATCTTTCAGGATGCGAACGAGCATGAAATCCATGTGGTCACGAACGTCTTAGAGGCATCGGCGGAAAAGATTGCCGAGATGTATCAAGAACGTTGGACAGTGGAAGTGTTTTTCCGATGGATCAAGCAATATCTAAACGTTCCGACCTTATTTGGCACCAACGAGCATGCGGTATACAACCAACTTTTTGCGGCATTTATCGCTTATGTGTTACTGAGATGGCTATATCATCGAACGGAAAAACGGACAACCTCGTCCCTTACCTTTCTTTCGTTTGTCCGTCGTTTTTTCTCTGGGCAACTTCCTCTCGAATGGAAATCCGAGATGGCAGCTGTCTTATTTGAGTATGCCCGAATATATGGGAGGAGTATGCCTAATTTTGGATAATCAACAGCCGTGGGTTCATGATTTATTTTATTTTTTGTTCCTCTGTCGGTTCTTTCATAATTAAATTTTAAAAATCTTTGTTTGTAAAAATATGTGCTGTTAAAACGTAAGAGACTAAAGTAACACTAATTGCAATAATAGAAAAGGAAATAATCGGTTGATCTATTATGATAGAGATCATGCCCTTAGCCTTATTAGATGATAAAATCTTTCCCACTCCACTTGTCACAAGAAAAAATACTGCAATTCCAATTGGGCTTGCAACACGAAATCCAAACTTGTAATTGAGTGGATAGAAAATAGACATTAAAAGATAGGTAAAACACAATGAAAGCAACAATACTTTCATATCAAGCAATTGATTAAAAGTCATACTGGTATCAACCACATTCATTAAAATAAATATCAAAATATGAGAAGTATATGAAAATAACCACCATACACTAATCATTATGTATTTTGCATTGATAACAGAACGTCTCGTAACGGGTAAACTAAGAATAAGCCTATTTTGATTTATTTCACTTTCTCCTGTGTTAAAATTGGTATACATTGCCATAAAATAAGCAATAAATGCAATACATAAGCTGTATATTACGATCGCAATAAAATTTGAACCAGAGATATTTTTACCCATTGAAAGAAAATATGGTAATGATAATAGAGGTGAAAAATAAACAATTTTTTTTTGTGTATATAAATCTTTTAAAATTAAACGAAGCAAAGCATTTCTCCTCCTTCTTTCAACCTTTGAAATTATAAATCCAAGAGGAATTCCTATTTATTATTATTAGATTTCACTAAATAATACATTATTTCTTCTAAGGAAGGTTTTTTAAAGCTTAAATTATACTTTGAAATTATTTCTGTTGCCCTACTCGTTTCAAAAAATGCCTCAAATCCAAGCGATGTTTCTTTGAATGATATGGGTTGGGAGGCTTGGACTACCTCTTTAAGATTCAATGGCCCCGTTATTATTACATACTGTTTGAGTAATTCTTCCGTTTGTTTACAAAAAAGAATTTTCCCATCAAGTATGAATGTAATGAAATCAGCAATCTGTTCTAAATCGGTTGTAATATGTGTCGAGAAAAAAATCGCCTTATCTTTATCTTTAATAATATCCTTTAAGATATCCAATAATTCTTTTCGGAAAACCGGATCAAGCCCTGTAGTCGGTTCATCCATAATAATTAGTTCTGCATGATGAGAAAGAGCTATGGCTAAGGCAAACTTCATTTTTGTTCCCTTTGACAAATGTTTTACTGGCTTTGTTAAAGGAATGTTAAACTCGTTGGCATATCGGTAAAAAATATCATCATCCCACGTGTTATAGAATAACGAGATAATTTTTTTATTTTTTTCCACACTTAAATCCTCAAAAAAGACATCTTGATCATAGACAAACCCAACGCGCTGCTTTAATGCTTTCAAATTTTTATGATAATCTACACCAAACAGCTTAATATTACCACTGTCAATATGTACGAGATCCATAATACAGCGGATCGTAGTACTTTTCCCAGCACCGTTTGGGCCAATAAATCCCATAATATAGCCCTTTTTGAGAGAAAAACTAACATTTTGTAAAGCAAAGCCATTAAAAACTTTACACACATCGTACAATTCCAAAATGCTCTCCAATTTTCGGTCCTCCTTTATTATCAAAAATGAAAAGGTTATAGAAATTGGTCTGGTTTATCATTTTTTAAGCCATTCCTCTCATTGCCTCATGTTCAATAACACATTCCGTTTTTTCTAAAGAAGGTTTATTGTGTTGTAACTGTATTATTTTATTTATAAATTGTAGCCCTTCCTCCTCATGTGAAATTATTATTAAAATATTACAAAGATCACTTTCTTTGAGTATTTCCAAAATAAGTTTTTTAGTGTCAGCATCCAAATTAGATGTTGCTTCATCTAGAATAATTAAATCTCTTTTTTTAATAATAGCTCGTAGAAAGGCAATTATTTGCGCTTGCCCACCGGAAATCCCCGAACCATTTTGTACTATTTCTGTCTCCAGTCCTTTTTCAAGTCTATTTATATATTCAGTTAAGTGATATTTATTTATTAAGTTAATTACGTCATCTTTTGTTTTATCTTTTTGTCCATATAGAATATTTTCTAATATGGTTCCTTTAAAAAGAAATATGTTTTGAGAAACAATTCCTATTTTATCTCTAATTGATTTTTTATCGATCAAAGCAGAATCTTTCCCATTAATTAAGATGCTTCCTGATGTAGGTGAATATAATCCAGTTATTAATTTAATTAAGGTAGTTTTACCTGAACCATTAACTCCGCGTATTAGAACTTTATCTCCCTTCGAAATATCAAAACTCAAATTACTTATAATTAAATCACTTTGATCATTATATTTAAAATTGACTTTATTAAATGTTATGGTCTCAATGGATTCGTTCAATGGTTGACAGCTTTCGGAATCTTCACTGTCTAACATTAAAAACTCCTTAATTCTTCCTATACTTACAAAAATGGGTTTCAAGGTTATTTCTAAACTACCCAAAGATTGAGTAGTAGCAAGAAGTGTAGTTAAATATAAAGAAAATGATGTGTAAATGCCAATAGTCAATTCATTTTGCAAAATTAATATTCCTGAAATCAACAAAACTAAGACTGTAACAAGATTGTTGGTTAATACTATATTCTGCACAAAAAGTATAAAATATAAGTTTTGTTTTATAACACTCTTTATCGTATCCTTTAATTTACTTTTAAGTTTCCTGATTTGTGTATCTTTACCATTTAACAGTTTCATATCTTCAATTCCGTTAAGCATTTCATAGACTTCACCATTTAATATGGCGGAAGTTTCATAGACATTTGTTGTACTTTCGGATATCTTTCGGGATGAATTTCTTGATATAAAATAATAGATCGGTACAATAATTATGACTAACATAGTAAGTTTGACACTTAGATTAATCATTATTACTAAAGAAAAAAAGAAATCAAATATTCCTGTAAAGGTTCCTAAAAATGTCGGAGAAAACAATGTTGCTACATTACCAGATTCTGAGATTCTGCCAAGAATATAACCTTTTTCTTTTTTATTTAGGAAGCTTAATGGAGCGTCTATCACCTTATTTATCATAGATATTCTAAGCTCATTAACAACATTTTGCTGGACTTTTGTAAAAAAATACTGATAAACTATAGATAAAATATATCTAACAACATAAATTAATGCTAAAATTAAAGTGATTTTATACAGTTCAGAATAGTCTTTTTGGGTTAATAAAGCTTTATCAATTACTTGACCTACAAAATAAGGTATTGGAGAAGTTATCAACGAAGAAATAATCATCCCAATTATTCCAATAATAAACCAGAGTTTTGACTTTTTTAAAATAGGAAATAAAAATGATATGCTTTTATAATGTTTAAACATATGCAATGCTCCTTATTTATTTCAATGATTTAGCAATATCCTTTTAACTCTATAATTTCTACATTCCGCCTTATCATCAAAAATGAAAAACGATATCTTGACGTTTTTGTATCAAAATGCTCGGAAATCGAAACACATACAAAAGTATGCATTTCGATTAAAAAGGAAAATATATACATCCAAATTAGCATTTTAACCTCTGATTCACACAGCACACCCCATGCGGCGTAACACCTCATCTGGATGTTGTAAGACGTACTGTTCAAAGCGAGTAATGGATTGGGCAATGTCATTTTGATCCTTGTGAAAAACGTTGGCAATCACTTCATCTTTCAACCACTTCCACAGCCGTTCAATCGGATTTAACTGTGGAGAATACGGTGGCAAAAAGATGAAATGAAAAGCATCGCCTTCCTCGCCATCAAGAAAGGCTTGCACCATCTTGGCATGATGAATACGCGCATTGTCTAACACAAGCACGAGGAATCGGTCCGTATATTTCTCTTTCAATCGGCGCAAAAAGTCGAGGAACGTTTCGGCATTGGCGGATGATGCGCGATGAAATACCACATCGCCTTGTTGAACATCGACGGCGCCAAAAATAGAAACGTGGGCATGGTGACCGTAGCTTGGCACGTGTTTTTGATTTCCAACTTCTGACCATGTCGTACGTAGCGCTTGATAAGCACGAACATGTGTCTCATCCACATAAAACAGCATGGTATTCTCGGTAATTAGTTTTTTTTTATAAATTCAAGTTCTCTTTGAAAGGCAGCCTGACGCTTGGCGTCTCCTTTGACGAGCTTATACGTCGGGCGTGTCCATGACAAACGCAAACGATGCAACAACTTGCGAATCCCTTCCCGTGACATCGAAACGTCATAGGTATGTTGGATGTAAGATTGTAAAATACGCGTGTTCCATGATGAAGCAATGCCCCAGCCAGCATCCACAGGTGTGGTGGTTAACACGGGTTGTCTAATTTCTTGTTGTTGTTCTTCCGTAAGAAACGGCACACGACCAGGCGGCAACCGACGATCGAGTAGATGATCGAGCCCACCTTGATTAAACCGTGCAACATAGATGGAAACGGATTGACGGCACAGATTGACCATTTTGGCCACATCTTTACCGAGATGACCTTCCATGACGAGACGAACAGCGGTCACCCGAACGCGAAGGGAAGCATCTTTGATTTTCCGTTCTTGTTTCCGAAGGGTTCGAGGTGTCCAACCGTGATCATCTGTGATTTTCAAACGTTTCATGCCAATTCCGCTCCTTTTGTATAGAAATATTTAGGAGCAGTATAGCCATGAAAAAAGGTGTTCATACAGAAGTCATGGTTTTAAGGTGCATGTATATAGCACCACGGGTTATCAAATCATATATACTTTTATGACAAATAACATTTATTTCTAAATTTAGGTTAAGATTTTTTACAGATTTTCAAATGCTAATTTCTCTTTAATCAAAGCTGGAACTTTATTTTTATACCATAAACATTGTTTTCCCATTTCCTTTGCTTTACTTTAACAAGGCCTCTTAATACACAAGCGCTACAAAAATACTTATGATCACAATCTGCACACTCTATAGAATCAATTTGTGGCGAACGTAAATTAAAAAAGCTATTAATGTATTCTGAATTATCATCATAAATGTCTTTAATGTTTTTTTTAAATACATTCCCAATATTAATCCCGAAATGTTCCATATTATCCATTGTACAGATTTTGATATCACCATTAGAAGAAATTACACAATGAGATGCTACGCATCCACAATTTTTATTTTTACTACGATCCCCTTCTATTATGGATAAAAAATTACCGTATTTTCGATGAATTCTTTCTAGCTTTTCTTGCAACTTTATTGCATCTTCCCCATTAATAAATAAGTCTCTATCAGATTTCTCTGCTCTACCTAATTCAACAACAGGTGAAACTCCGAAATGTTTAATACCTAAGTTATGAACCCAGTCCGCTATCTCTTCAATTTCATCTATATTTTTGCGAGTAACTATTGTTGCTATTCGCATTTGTACATTATTTTTTGCTAAATCTTCAATATTTCTTTTAATTTTATCTAAAGTATTTGGTACTTTAGTAAACCATGTTAAATAATCATCATCTAAACTTTGGAGAGCAAGTTGCATAAATATTCTTGACTTGTTTTTTATAACTATATCTTTAATTTCATTTGTAAGTGCTAATCCATTCGTTAACAATGAAATTTGATCAAACTTTAAATCAATCGCATGCAATAATATTTCTTTTATTTTTGGATGAGTGGACATTTCACCACCAGTAAGCTCAACTATTTTAACTCCTATATTTTTCAAGTCGCTTAACAGCGATGTTGCTTCGTCTAAACTCATAACTCTATGTTTTACATTTCCAAAATCGCCATAACAATGTAGGCATCGCAAATTACATTTATTTGTTAACTCAATAGATGCCACGGTAGGATAAAGAGTACTTTCATCTACTAAATATACAGGTGTTTTTTTTGGATGATCTTGAGTTTTAACCTTTAAGTTATACGTATTTGACATATTGTGTAAAAAAAGTTTGACTTTTTCATCAATACTACTAAAACTTTCGTTATATTTTGACGATAAAAAAGATATTATTTCGTTATATGTTTTTGTACCATCTATTAACTGAATTATTTCAGCAGCTGTGTCATTTAATGAAAGCGTCTGAATATTTTCTTGATTCGGCACGCCCTCAATATTATCCTTTTTAACCAATATTATTGTATTATTAGGATATCTTCTAAGTTCCAGACTATCACTCCAATATATGTACCTATTCAATTTAATCATCCCCCAAAAACATTTTTACTTCAAAAAATATGCTCTTTTATCATGAACTTAGTATTAAAAAAGATAACCCTGTACTCTCAATTAATCTGTTGTATGAAACATATTTTCCTTGCTGAAATTACCACTAGCGTTGCATTAATTTAATTTGAAAATTGTTTTTATTTTTTATGCAACACTACTGTGAAATTACATTAAAATTGAAAGTACAGGGTACACAACTACACACCCAACTTGAAATTACCGTTTTGTTGTACTTAATCCAGAAAGAGCAGAAATAAGTGTTAGACCGCTGGGACCACACGCAGCGCAGACTAAACAACTCCAGCAAGTAATGTCATTAGGTTGTACATTAGGTGTATTCATAATCTCCCCTCCTTTAAAACTATCATTAAAATCTATGAACCGGTTCACAAAAAAGTCTATCAAACACAATTTGATAATTTTGTCGTAATTTGTCGAATATTATTAAATGTCAATAAATTTTCAAATTTATAAAAAAACAAAACTCAATATTATGTAACTGTAGATGAGCAAATTCGCTAACATAAATTTACAACAAAATAAAAGAAAAGACATGAACCCAATTCCTTGATTAGAATAGATGTGCCCACAACTATCCACAAGGAGGTTCATGTCTCATGAATAGATTAGCACATCATCAAGGAATCGACAAGTTTTTCACGATGTTAGGGTTGGCACTTTATTTCTCGAAACCTGTGATGAAGCATCTCGTTCATATCGTGGATGCGATGGTGACGAAAGGTTTTTCCGGGACGTTGACCGATCTTCATCATGGTAGTTTTCACCCGAATCATCGCACGACACTGAGCCATTTTTTCACGAAAAGTCCGTGGGATGAAGAAACATTGCTTCACAAACTCCAGCAGTGGATTCTTCGTCGTGTCGAACGCAGCTCGAAACGAGAGAATTCTCCCCTTTTTGTTTCAATCGATGATACAATTTGCCAAAAAACGAAGCCTTCGTCACGGGCAACACACGCCATTCAAGGGTGTGATTGGCACTATTCTCATGCCGAGAAAAAGTCAATCTGGGGGCATTCTCTCGTTTGGCTCATGGTTCATACGATGACCCAAGCGTTCCCTTTTGCCTTTCGCCTCTATGACAAGACGGCAGGGAAAAGCAAAGGGGAACTTGCGATGGAGATGCTTTCTTCTTTGGATGTGAGTCGCCCCGTTTATGTGCTCATGGATTCGTGGTATCCATCGCAAACCCTCGTGGAAGCTTGTCTGAAAAAAGGATTCCACGTGATTGCGATGCTCAAGACGAACCGAATTCTCTACCCGAAAGGTATCGCCATCCAAGCGAAGCAGTTTGCCCACTACATCGAACCGAAAGACACTCACCTCGTCACGGTGGGAGAAGAGCGTTATCGGGTGTATCGCTACGAAGGTGCTCTGAACGGTCTCAAGGATGCAGTGGTGATCCTCGCTTGGAAAGCGGATCAACCGATGACATCGGAACATCTTCATTGCGTCTTGAGCACGGATCGCAAGTTGAGCGATGAAGACATCTTGCGCTACTATGCTGAGCGTTGGTCGATCGAATGTTTTTTCCGTCAAGCGAAAGACCAGCTGAAACTCGATGGATACCGCGTTCGCGGGCGTCGGGCAGTGAAACGGTATTGGATCTTGGTGCAACTTGCGTATGTGTACAGCATGTTCGAGTCGAACAGTGATTTTTCGGATGGGCTCGATCTCCTGCGCAAGAGAAAAGGACATAGCCTCGTGGAGTTCATTTACTGTGCAGCAAAACAAAATATTCCTATCGATACCGTAAAAAAACAGCTCCACGTGGCATAAGGGGTATCCTGTTTGTCTCTTTTTATATGGTAATTATTGTGATTAAAATTGCTCAACTACAGTAATATACTCTCATATATTTTCTCACTCCCTCTAGCAATGTTCATATATCAAGGTTTCTTGGCGTCTCAGGGGGTGTCAAAAAAATTTTTTCCGACAAAAACCCATACACACATTTTCATTTTTGTTGATATCTAACCGTCTATGGTGCGCTTCGTGTTCGCTTATAGATATTTTGTAGGTTTATATGTATACGTTACACCTTGGATCGCTGCGTTTCTGATGAGTACAAACCCTCCCATGTCTCTGGGCATCCACGCGCCAACATTCCTTCGTTCGGTCTCTTCACCAGGCAGAGGCCGACTAAGATCCTATAGGGACTCAAAGTCGAATATGAAATCGTGTGCCAGCTTCTCCGTGTCATCCACCCGGTTGTTCAGACCGTTCTTTTCACGAAAGGAGGCGGCTCTAGGCTGCCTAGGCTTGGAGTGGAGAAAAGATATCTTGCATCATTCATTCCCCATTAAACGCTTGCTGTTTCACGCAAACCGCGTATAGAACCTTCCATAGCTTTACTGCATAACACCACGATCGATTGCTTCTTACGCAACGGGTTGATGGGGCGTATCATATAGTACTGGTGTGAGGCCCGGAACGCTTCGTTATAAGCAAATCAATGGCATCATCATCCGAAAGAGAAGGGGGCGCAGCCATTTTCGTCCTCGTTTCGAGATTCGCTTCTGTCCTTCCGATTTCCGATAACAGCTCCATGATCGTCGCCTCTCCTAGTCCCGGAATCGTTTAGAGCCATTCGTATTCGACGGTCGTTTGCACAAGGGCGATTAACTGTTCCGTGAGCGCTGCGATTTCCTGTTCCAATTGGCGATACCGGCGGACGAGCGTGGCGATTTCGATACGAGCCATCGGTTTTCCTTCCGTGATCCCAATCGCATAGTGTGAAACCTCTATCAGCTTTTGAATTTTCGGTTTTTGCGGACATTTGAGTCCTTCTCTTTGACGATACCGCTCCATGAACCCTTCGACCGTCTGATCAGCGATATCTACCGGAAATGGCGTGTTCTCTAATATCGCTAATACCATTTTGCCAAACGACGGGAACACCTGTACAAACTCAGGAAAATAGCGATCGAGCCAATGAATCATTTGATTGTAGATGATATTCCGTTCCTTGAACAGCGACTCTCGAAACGTGCTTCCTGTCCGTAATTCCACTTTCACCTCTTGGAAAATGCGAAGATAGCTAAAGCATCCATCTTTGATTAGTCTGGCGATAACGAGGGCATCTTTGGCATCGTGCTTCGTTTGGTAAGTTGTCGTCGAGCTCTTTCGACCGTTTGACGTGCATCAGGTTGACCATCACCAATGGGATCTTTCCTCGAGGAAATAGGCGAGGTGCAACCAGTTATGCCCGGTCGGTTCCATACCGACGATGATCTCCGTCTTGCCAAATTCTCTTTTGCTTCTTCAATCGACACGTAGAATTGTTCGAATCCGATTCGCGATTGGAACACAGGAAACGGCTTTTTCAGTTCTCTTCCTCGTTCATCCACCATCGCTGCGTAGTGTTTGTGTTTGGCAATATCCATTCCAATTACTAAAATTTGTTCTGTCACTTGTTCAATTTTGCGATTTTGTGTACAATTCATCTCGTAGTCTTCCTTGGTCTGATGTTGGTGTTTGGTGTACCCCTACATTTATATTAAGGGGCTTTTTTCTTTCAAGTCCCTGAAAACCTTTCTAACAGGAATGCTCCTAAAAGAAAGGGACATGATCTCAATTCATAGTAGCTAGTACTTAATCTATCTTTCTAGTCAGAGATCATGCCCCTTTATTTCCAAACTATTCATATAAAACATAGGCTCCGCAAAAGCAAAAAATATTTAATAATAAAACTTTCCAGAGGCTGTTTGAGGAGTACTCTCGTTATATGCATTTCTTAAATACGCTTTCTTTTTCCCATTATAACCATTCAAGTCATTTCCTGTATCAATAGAACCAGCCCCATACTTCCAACTTACTTTTAAAACGGTTCCGTCTGTTGAACGAATTTGATAACCGACTCCGCAAGCACTGTTACTATAATACGGAGCTTGAGTTCCAATAAATCTTGCTTTGCCATCAAGTTCAAATGTTTGTCCGTATCCACCACCAAGATAAACCCCATAATCAAAGTAGTTAGAGGCATAATTGTAAGTAGCAGCATCTACTAGACTTACACTTCCCATTAAGAGTGCGCAACTTAATGCTCCTCCAGCTAAAAACTTTTTGACTTTTTTCATCTTGGATTTCTCCTCCCTTACAAATATTTTTCCTATTCAACCTGATTATACCTCCACTTTCCCCCCCTTTCACCGCCAACATGGTGTCGAACCCCGCCATTTTTTTGTCGGATACCGACACGAAATGGCGGACTTCAAAAAGAAAATGCCCTCACCGATCCGGTGAAGGCATTCACAACATATGATGCTCTGGAATGAGCCCTAATTGTTTTGCTTTTTCCACTGCTTCTATTCGTGAAGATACGTGCAGCTTTGTGAAGATGCGCGATAAATGTCTTTCTATCGTTCGTTGGCTCGTGTGATGTTTTTCTGCAATATCTTTATTACATAAGCCGTTAGCAACTTCCATTAATAGTTCTTGCTCGAGAGAACTCAGCACAGCCAGTTGTCCGTTTTCATCCATATTTTCTTTTGCTCCACAACGGCACAGCTGACGCAATACATGCACAGGAATGACCGCCTCATCTCGTAGCGCACAGCGAATCGCTGTCACCAATTGCTCGCTTGATGCGGTTTTGCTAACAAAACCGGTAATGCCGAATTCAACGAAATAATTTAAAAAGGGAACAACATCATATCCGGTATAGATGACAATTTTCGCATTCGGCTGTTTTTGGAGAATTCGTTTACCCAATTCGATACCGCTCATATCCGGCATACACCAGTCAAGTAAACATACATCATACGCACGTTGCTCGACGATTTGTTCTGCTTCGCTCGCAGATGTCACAATGTCTACTTGAAAATCTCCTTCACGTTCAAGCACATTTTTCGTACCTTCGCAAACAAGACGATGATCGTCGACGATTAAAATGTGAATCATTCCATCAATTTCTCCTTTCCGTACGTTTATAATGGAATGGTTACCGTTATCTCTAATCCAGATCCATGCGATGACGCGATTTTGCATGTTCCACCTAATCCTTGCACACGCTCTTTTATTCCAAATAATCCTAAATTACCATGATGATCATTTAATTTTTCCATCTCTATTCCTACTCCATCGTCCACATAACGAAGTTGAACAGCCTCATCTTGCGCATCGAATACGAGTTGGATCGTTGATGCTTGAGAATGTTTTACGGCGTTGTTTAACAATTCTTGTATGATCCGATACATCGCCAGTTCCTGTTCTTCTCCTAATTTAGCTTGTATGTGAACATTCCACTTTACTTTTATATTCGTACGTAAATGAAATCGGTCAATAAGCTGCGAGATTGCTTGTTTTAGTCCCATCTGACTCAAAAACGGCGGTCTTAATTCATGACATATTTCTCTTGTTACATCAATGATATCGAGGATCTCCTCGTCGATATCGTTTAGCTGTTTTTGTATATCTTCCACGCATAGAGGTTGAACAAGCAAGTTTTCCACTTTTCGTCTTAACAAAATTAAATCTTGAAGCAATGTATCATGCAAATCGATCGCCAGTTTTTTTCTTTCCCTTTCTGACCATTGGAACATCAACCGAGTAAACGAAATCGAATGTTCTTTCTCTTTTAATCGATCTAACTCTTTCAATAGCTCCTCCACTTTTAACATGTTTTCGATCGTCATGCTCGTATAATAAACAATCGTAGATAGCCAATCTTTTTGCTCGGTGCGAAATGAAAGAGGATGTTTCTTTTTCCCTACTAACCATAAACATGTCTCATGAAATGAACCGATAAACACGACAAATAAGGAGCGATGTTCCATTACGCGCCCGATCGAAAGTGGAGCACCCCTTATTTTTTGGACGATATTCGCCCAATGTGCTTCATTGTACTCGAAAGAAAGCGGTTCGTTTATGGACTGTATTACCTCTATTTTTTCTACGTCCAAAATTTCTTGTAATTCCTTTTCCAAACAATACATGGCTCCTTCTACTGTACGTTGTTTTTTCAGTTGTTCACTTATGCGATACAAGCTCTCTTCATAAAAATGTTTTTGCATACGTAATTTTGTCCGCCATTTGCGGTCTAACCATTCTTTTATGTAAAAAGTAGCAAGGACGATGATGTAAACGATAGAAAATAAAACAACAAGTTCAGCCCATTTGCTAGAGTGATGGATCCATTGATTGTACACAATCATCATAAAAAAAGATGGGAATAATGCAAACAAACCGAGATACTTCAACCGCTCGATGGAAAATGGCAGTTGAAACAGTTGATCTGTTGCCATTAAATAAAAGAAAACGATCGGTAAGGCGAAGAGAAAGCTAACGGTTAATTCCGCTGGCAGTATCCATTTTTTCATCACTAGCATAGGGAGACTATAAAAGAAAAGAAACGGGATCGTCGATAAACTAATTGCCAATACAATTCCTTTTATCGTATGTTGCAGTTCATCCCCCCTAAGCTTTCTCCACCCTTTCCCTAGCGAAGTAAAAACAGATGACATGTTGATAAAATATGCGAGCAATAGCGCGTTTGTCTCATCGATGGAATGAAACGGTGCCGTAAGCAAAACAAAAACTAGCAAAATATTTAATCCATAAAGAAGAAAGACACTTGTCTTCGCAAACCACACTTTCTTCTCTTTCTCAAAATATTCATAAACAAAATGTAAAAAGACGGTAGGTAAAGCTAAAAATGTACCGTTAAACACTTGTCTTCCAATCGGTTCATATTTTGCTGATAGGCTGGCGCTCACATAACAAAGCCCCATCAACAATAACAAATAAATAAGCACAGTCGCTGATTTACCATGCGGTCGCAACTGAAGCAAAAAAATGCTAAAACGGATGGTAAATAAAAAGAAGACCGTCGGTAAAAGGATGTAATATACCCATTGTGCAACCCCATGCGACTTCATATCCACTCTCAACGTTTGAACTTGATTCCATCGTTGAATGGTTATCGTTTTTGCTTGTTCGATGACGTGATATTTTTCGACAGTAAAGTGGGAGAGTGGATGTTTTCCATTTATCTTTAATACTCGGTCATTCGGTCGAATGCCATGTTGCTTCGCCCAGCCGAACTCGTAAACACCGCTTACAACAACATCACCATTTTTCTTTTCAACTACATCAATGCCGAACAAGGGGTACGTTACATTTAAAATGGTTAAATATACTGCCACAACAAAAGCACCAATGATTACGATAACTTCTCGGTTCATCGCCATGATTTATCTCCAATATCCAAGCGGTCTAGTCGATTCGCTAAACACCTTTATCACCGCTTTTACCTCTAACTCACTTAAACCGATCAGGCTCACCGTACCATTTTGTAATTTTTCGATGACTTCCGGATGTTCTACTAAAAAGCGAATGATTTGTTGCATCACAATCTCCCTCCAACATTCTCAAATAAATGTTTTCAGCGCAGATTTATACGCATCATCTACATCTAGTTTTTCGATTTCTTGCAAAGCCTTTTCCTTGTAAATCTGGCTCATCACTTTTGCATAGTAAAACGCTCCTTCCTGTTCCATTTGCTGAAGCGCTTTTTCTTTTTGGACATACATCCTATCGTAGTCTATATCGTTGTTGAAATACTGCTTCCATAAGTTATCGTTCTTGCTTTCTAGCATATACAAAATCGGAAGCGACTTTTTCTTTGCTTGAATATCAGCTTTTTTATCCCAGTTGTATAGCGCATCAAGATCATTGTCGATTTGTGCTGCAATACCGATGTAGCGAGCATATGTTTCAAGCGTTGCGATGTCCTCTTTTCCTGCTAATAATGCTCCGATTACACAAGCCATCGCAACAAGAGAGCCTGATTTTTTCTCTACCATTTTTATATATTCTGCTTCTGTTTGTACGTCACACGCCACATCGAGCTGTTGTCCGTGTACACTTTGCAACAAGCAAGACGTAACATATGACAGTGCCTTTAATTTTTTATTACTAGGAATCGATACATTCGCAATCGCTTGCTGGCCAAGCAGCAAGAACCCGATCGCAATATGAAGAGGAATAGCTGTATCCTCGAAACGATCTTGATCGACTACATCATCAAGTAAATCGCCAGCAAGCACGATCAATTCAATAGCCGCTGCGATATATGTTGAGTGATTTCCTTGTGTCGAAAACAAGTCATAATGCAAGTAAGCCAACCGTCCAAACAACAAATCGCTCTCTTTCATATGTTGCTCGATTGCCATCAACATGTGTGCTTTCAGTTGCGGTTCCGACATAAATTGTTCCACGATTTCCTTTATTTTTTTCGCTATTTTTTCTTTTTCACTCATCCTATCGCACCTTACACAAATATTTACAAATAGGGAATGTTCGACAAGTTCAATAAAATTCCTTCCTGAAAAATAAAAAGACTTGTCGAAGATTGTGACAAGTCTTTTGCTTTGCTATCACTTACTACCCAATAGAACCATTAGCATTGCAATAAAATTCTATACTTGTTGAAATCGTATATGTTGCACCATTATAGGAATATTTTCCCGATACCGTAATGACGTATGTGCGACCACCGTCAATTAATTCCGCATTATATCCTGTCTGTGTCCACGTCCCACTGCCGGATGCTTTTGAGGAAATCGATTTAACTCCCGAAAACAATTGCCTTTTATGAACATCACTATACTGAGTTTCAAAAGTTCCTGTCACATACAAAGTTTGAACGGTTTGTCCAACTTGGATCGTTGTTGTTTTTGTCTTTGATGCAATCGATTGAGGAGTAATCGTCCCCGATTCTTTTATCCCCGTTTGATTGGAATTTGCCAATGAATCTTTTCCTATGCCAAATAAAACTCCTCCAACAAGCATTACCGCTACTGCTATGCTTACAAATTGACGAATCATTTTAAAAATTCCTCCTTTCGTTTTGATAATTTGATTATACTTCACTTTTTTCCATTATTCACCGCCAACTTGATGTCGAACCCCGCCATTTTTTTGCGGTGTGCACGCCAATTGAGCTGATCGAGTCGCTACCGCAGGGTCGGGGAGGAAGGCACATGTTGAATCCTCATTGATGCCGAAAAGATATCGTCATGATAATATGCTTCGATATGATCGAAATCCGTTTTTCCTGTGGCAAGCAAGCCAATCATCGAGCGAATGACATCGCTATGGGAAATGTGCACTTCTCGACGAACCGTTGGAAGCCGAAGTGCGTTTACCCGTTTATCCAGTTTCGTTCGATGGAGTAAGTAGCCCACGAGAGCAAGCCCAGCACTTGGAGTAATCGCTTCATCTGTCAATACAAACCGAATCGGGAAATCTTTCATCACATTCACCTACTTTTGATGCGTCAACGTTGTTTTTCCTTATGGTATCAATGGTTCGCATCTATTGTAAAAATGCTTTGTCACGGATTCAGATATTCAACTACAGAACCTTATTTTTTATCATCCTTCGTTACTTTTGAAAGTTTAAAAATACCAACTAACAGACAAATCATACTTCCTGCCCATAATGCCCCTGATTCACCTAAAAGAAGGGAAATTTCTTCTGACGCCATCGGATGATTAATGTCAAAAGAAATTGCTTTTAATGCCAAATATACAGCAATAAAGAACGATACAAAATGTACGAAAATCCAGAAAAATGCTGCTCTTTGTGTAGTATTCCTTCTCCAAAGAAAAATTAATGTAATCATTGCAATGAACATTATTGTGGAAAAACCACCAATTAACATGTTCATCACTTCTTCTTCCAAAGGCAGATGCCGATGCATGTTAAGAACACCTCACATAATGGATAAATGAACTCGTAGTGCTAGTTGAGAACTAGCACTACGAGTTTGATTAGTTTTTTACAAACATCATCACTAGTGTTGCATAAATATTGTCGTAATTTTCAGTTTTATTATTTTTCCTGTTTAGGGCCAAAAAGGTAAATACCCAATTAAAGGTGACCCCCATCCATTTGGAAATTTATTGACAATTAGACCTGTGCGACGACGACAATTTACTTATTAAGGGATGGCTTTTCCTTCAATTTTTCGAAGCCAGATATGCGCTGGTTTCCACAATGCAGCCCTTAAATAACGGCTAATTTGTAGGGTTTTTCGCGTACTATTTGTTTCAATTTGTGCCAGAACATGTAGGCAAAAACAATAAGTGCGATAAATACTTGATTTTGAATTGCCCATTCACTTTGACCATAGAATTTTTTGATGCTGAGATGTTGTTTGATCCATTTAAAAAACAGTTCAATAGCCCATCGTGATTTGTACATCTCGGAAATTTCTTCGGCGCTTAAATCAAAACGATTTGTGATTAAATGGAGTTCATTTCCTTTTGAATCCATCACTTTTAGAAGGCGAAAGTAATTTTCAGCACGGTTTTGAGTTGTTCCAATCAATACCATTTGATCTGACAAAACACTCGTATCTTCGGGTAGTTTAAAATCATAAACTTCCCGTATAACAGCGTTTTTCCGTAGTCTGGAAAGAAAGAAGTAGCCGTCATCCGTCATACGATCAAAGCGCTCATAGTCTAGGTAGCCACGGTCAAACACATACATGCATTCCTTGTCATCCACCATGATTTCAAGCTGTCCACGGTCATGTTCTCTTGCCGTTGTCATCAAAGCTTTTTCAGGATAGGATATCCCCTTTTCCATAAACACAAGGCGCAAATGTAGCTTTACACCCGCCTTTGTTTTGCGAAACTTCGCCCATTTATGGTTGGTCAAATTAAGTGGCAATGTGCTTGAATCAATGATTTTTAAAGGCATGACCCGTTTTGTGTGTTGTGTTTTGGCATGAATTTTTGCGACTAAATCAAGAAAAAGCTTTTGAAATAGATCTGGGTTTATACCATTTAATCGCCGTGACAACTGTGAAATACTGATAGAATTAAGGCCGACCCCTTTTTGAAGCTGGTCATCAAAAAGGCAATCGCTTAGCGCATGGAGACTTTCGATTTCTTCCAATTGCGCAAAAAGCAGTAATTTTAGAAATGACTCTGTCGTTAATTTTTTCGTATAGTAATCTAATTTCATCGTTTTCACCTGTTCTTCAAATAATTGAAGATTTATTGGCGAAAACCATTGTCCAAATGAAGTTTTTCGTGTAATCTTGTCCATGAGTTTGGTCCTTTTTAGTGGATTTGGACGGGTTACCACCTGACTTATCCATTATAAAGGACTTTTTCTTTTCACAAAATAAAATAAGTGAAGATTGTGAGTCTTTTTAATATTAAAATCAAATTAATGCAACACTAGTGATTTTTTATATTTTTCATATATTTTTTTTACATAAGGCTTAGCAGTTGCCCATAAAATTCCTACATTGTTATTAAACATTGATAAAATTTGATTCTCGGTGAAAGAGCCGGCACTAAAATCCCCAAAATTAGAGACCAAATAAGCAGCTGGTGCTAAATGTCCTGCTAGAAACTTCTCTGCAACTTTGCTGAGTTGTCCCGCTTTTGCGAGTTTTGAAACTATTCCTCCTCCTATAGCACCAGTAGCAGCACCTTTAAGAAGCTCTACTGCAAACTTTTTCCCACTAAAATGTTTAAAAGCATTTCTAGTTCCATATTTTGTAACAAGCTCTGCAACATAACCTACTGCATTAATAAAAGCACCGACCAATGCCTCTGCTACGATTATAGGAATGTGCCCACTCGGATCCACATACATTACTGGATTATTTTTCGTATACACATACTGATTCAAACTTTGCGGCTCGTTTTCAACCCCATGGAACGTATCTCTTGTCAAGAATCGCCCCATATTCGCCTCATAATACCGCGCCATTAGGTAGTATAGTCCGGTTTCCTCATCGTAATAATAGCCGGCATAACGGTATGGGTTCGCCGATGCCAGCGCACCGGTTTTGGACAGAATGTTACCCCATGCGTCATACTCGTATTGGGCGACGACATTTCCGCTTGCATCCGTCAATGCAACGACATCTCCATGACCGT
This sequence comes from Anoxybacillus flavithermus, assembly GCA_002243705.1. Taxonomy (GTDB): domain Bacteria; phylum Bacillota; class Bacilli; order Bacillales; family Anoxybacillaceae; genus Anoxybacillus; species Anoxybacillus flavithermus. The sequence continues at coordinate 1,236,573 of CP020815.1, read as the reverse complement.
TCAAATGATAGTAGTAAGTGGCTCCGGCTTTCGTCATCGTGACCGGGCGGCCCAATGCGTCCCATGTATATTCCGCTGTGATGTTGTTGTTGGCGTCTGTTTCATACAACAGACGAATCGAGTCGCCATCGCAGTGATAGTAAGTCGTACCGCTTGATGTTGTTTTGCTGATGCGTCTTCCTTGATGGTCATACGTATAGGTTGCGATCGTAGTGCCCGATGCGTTTTTTACTTGAATGAGACGGTTTTCGTCATCATACACAAACGTTTTGTTGCCGTTGTTCGTTAAATTGCCATTGGCATCGTACGTGTACGCTTGTCCGTTGACGGCTGTTAATTGGTCGGCGGCGTCATACGTGTATGTTGTGGTAATCGTCGTCGTTCCATTGTTTACGATTTTCTTCGTACGGTTCCCGACAGCATTGTATTCGTTCCATGGGAGAGGACATGTACAGATACCAATTCTAAAAATATTCTAGTAAGTTGTTCTCTAAAACGTACCCGTTCTCCCAAGTACCAACAAGTAAATATTGGTCATCGTTACTAAATTCAGCAAAACAAGCATATGGAATTTTTTCAATTAATATGGTTTTTAAATCCTCATATCTCAAGATAATTACACTTTCATTATAAGTCACTACAATAAACCTACCATCATTTGATTGATGAAGGTATTGGAAATATCCAATGTGTTCCATAGGAGAATCATTGTCAATGATGTGTCCTCTCTTCAAAATCTTTTTAAAGTCTGAGTCTACTAAGATTATTTCATAACCGTTTACCAAGATGTAGACGTCATGAATGGAGTCGAAAATGACAGAGTCCCAAATTAAAATTTCCGGGTGACTTTTTAACTCAATTGACTGCTTGTTAATTGGTTCCTTAACTTTAACAATTTTATTCTCTCTATAACCCGTTTCGTTATTTACATAACTTAATGTAAATAAATGATAATTTCTATTTTTGAGGAATTGATTATAGTAAATAAGTGTAATGGCGTTTTTAAATTCTGTGAGTATCGTGTATTCCCCTGAATGAATGTTAATAGTTCCAATTTGTTGCCCATCATTGGTTTCTAGAACAGAAAGAATCATTAAATTATCTTGGGTAAAATTAGTATCTCCTTCAACCAACTTAAAAGATTTTTTCGATTGGATCTTTTTTACCAACTGGAAGTTCGCAGTGTTATAAACATATATAGTACCTGTAGTGCTTTTAATTAATAAATATTTATTGTTTTCAGAGAACCTCATATCACTTGGATAATTAGGTTTGTTTAATTCAATAATTTTTTCCCAAGTCGTTAAATCATAAACAATCGTCTTACTATCCATATTATGACATAAAAATTTATTATCTCCTGACAGTCTTATACGGTAAGAAGTTTTTAGTTTTTTTATTAGATTCATTTGAAACATGTTTTGATCCCTCCTTAACCGAGGACACTAATAGTTTAAGTTTTGATTTAGGTATAATCTTTAACTTCTAAATGGTTAAGAATATAGAGATTAACATGGAGTAACGGGTATGATGGATTTTGTCTACTGACGTTTTTCTTTTCTATAGTCATACCTGCAGTGGCTCCACGTTAATCTCATTTGCATGGTTATGCTAATAGGCTATAATCGGCCCATTCTGAAAAATCAACCTAGTTTCACCATTAGAACGGTGAAAAGAAACTCTTTGTTTTTAACCATACTTTAATTGCATCAAGAGCTGCAATTACTCTTTTTCTGTTTGTTTTATAACTGTACTTTTTATTATAGGCATAATTCATGATGTTATTAATTGTTTCATAGTATTTATTTGTATGCAATCTTCTATGCAGCCCTGTTTTAATGCTAATTAAGTTTTGAGGATTATTTACATTGAGACCGACCTTGCTCAATACATTACGAGCTGGTTGTGCTTTTTTGGCCTTTTGTGCGACTATATGATGTAACTCATATTTAGATCTATAGTTCGGTTTTGTTTTTACTCTAGCAAAACTTTGATCAATTAATTCTCCCACAGCATCAAGTGCCTTAATTGCATAATAAACTAACGCAGTGCCTAAAACTGCCACTGCCGCAGCATAAGCTGCAGGAATGAGCATGGCAAATTGCCCATCAGGATCTATATTCACTACAGGGTTATTATTAGCATAAGCATATTGATTCAAACTCTGCGGATCATCCTCAAACCCATGGAACGTATCCCTTGTAATAAACCGACCAATGTTCGCATCATAATAACGTGCCATGAGATAGTATAATCCAGTTTCTTCATCATAACGATAACCAGCATAACGATATGGGTTAGACGAAGCCATCGTGCCTGTTTGCGAAATAATATTTCCCCAAGCATCATACTGATACTGTGCCACAACATTACCATTTGCATCGGTTAATGCCGTGACATCACCGTGACCATTTATATGGTAGTAATAAGTTACCCCACCCTTGGTCATTGTAACTGGGTTTCCTTGGTAATCCCACGTATACTCCGCCACGATGTTATTGTTGGCATCTGTTTCATATAGCACTTGGTTCGAGTCACCATCATAGTGATAATAGATGGTTCCGCTTGATGTTGTTTTGCTGATGCGTCTTCCAAGCTGATCGTACGTGAAAGACGCGATGGTTGTACCAGATACATTTTTTACTTCAATGAGACGGTTGTCATCATCGTACACAAATGTCTTATTGCCGTTGTTCGTTAAATTGCCATTGGCATCGTACGTGTACGCTTGTCCGTTGACCGCTGTTAATTGGTCGGCGGCGTCATACGTGTATGTTGTGGTAGTAGTCGTTCCATTATTTACAATTTTCTTCGTACGGTTCCCCACAGCATCGTATTCGTACGTGATGGTCGTCCCGTCTGCTAGTGTTTCTTTTGTCAACTGATTCAACGCATCATATTGATACGTGATCGTTCCATTGTTGGTTTCCACACTGGTAATGTTGCCATTGGCATCATAGCTGTAGTTGAAGTAATTTAAGACATTGCCGTTCGCGCCAAAGTTTTTAATCGATTTTAACTGGTTGGCATCATTATACTCGTAGGCGGTATAGGTGCCATTCGCATGGATTATCGAACAGTGCCAGGCACTGTTCGCCAATATCGATTCCCGCTTTGATCGCTGCTCTTCTGCTTTCCACCGCGCTGCATAAGTCCGGCATGTTGCCGGGATGAGCCGCTGTTTTCATGTATAAATGCCGCCGCTAATCCGGAATCATAACTTCAAAAACCGGATAACGGAGGAACAAGATGAAAAAACGGCTCGCTTTTTGCTTTTCGCAGGGCTCTTCTCCTTGCAGTCCATTCATGCTTTGGCCCGCGATGAGTGGATGGAAATAGCGAAAAAGTTTATACCACCCAACACTGTTCTTGCAGATCCCGAATCGATCGAGCTGTATGATTTTGATCAAGACGGGCGCAACCAAATCGTGGCGACATTCCAACTTCAAGCGGGCGAACCGCCTTCCCGCTCCAAATTCGGAGCGATTGCATTGAAAAAACAGAGGCAGGCTGGCAAAAAGTATGGAAGACCGAAATAGTAAATGACTCCGCCTTTCGTCATCATCACTAGGCGGCCCATATATATTGCACTACCATTTTTTATTGGCACCCGCTTCGTCACATAAACCAAGTGACAGATACTCATCCTATAAAACACCCCCAGCTGCATTTTACGCAGTTGGGGGATTCTATACAATATTATTTCATAAAAGACAAGTGCCCGCTCCTAATTTCTTGGTTTACCAATCCGATAATTTTAATAACTTATATACTTCCTTATCATGAAAGTCTGATTCAGAAATTTGTAATATATCTATAAGTCTCTGAATTCCCCCTATCCACATGCGATCGTCATCCTCAGCTGCTTTTATTAGCGAAGCCTCTATATGTGGAACTATCACACTTTTATCTATACTCTTCAATATCTCTATCGCTGTAGGGACACCAGGCCAATTCATATCTTGCATTAACTCTATTAAGCAGGGTATCGCCAGCCTATTTCGTGGGTATCCAATTTTATTTAAAACTTTAACCGCATTCTCCCAACAATGCTTCTCGGTATCTTGTATTAACAAAGGAGTGTATTCATCATCAATTGTTGTTAACTCCCTTATTGCAGATAGTTGAACTTCTTGGGGCATATTCCAACTCAAGTTTTTCATCAATCTTTTTACTTCACTAAGTTCCATTAAAATTCATCTCCTACTATTTAACTTTCACAGAAAGGGCCTGTAATAATTTTGTGTACTCATGTGGGAGTTTACACAATCGTTTGGACTTGACCGGAATCATACATGGAAAGAAGCAAAAAAATCGAGCACGGTCTTCGCCAAAATGAATATATTTCGTCCATTGAAACATGGAATGAACGTTATCGTTCCACTTGAAGTGGAAATTCCAAAAAAGACAAGAACAAACAATTATCTTGACATTTCTAAACGTTTCATAGAGAGATTCTTCCATACACTCTTCATGATATGAATTTCTTAAAGAATAACTATGCTTTTCCTAAATACACACAGGAAAAGACGTTTTTTCTTCCTCCGTAACGAGAATAATGCCATCGGCAAAAAAGAGAAATTAATCCCTATCTTCCCCTAAACTGTGACTGCAAAATAAGAACAAAAAGCCAGATGGTTATCGATGGACTGACCCACCTATTTGAGACACAGAAAAAACACCTATGCTGCCTGTTTCCTGAACTCAATAGGAGACAGGTAGTTTAATTTGGCCTGAATTCGAATTTGATTATAATAATAGATGTAATTCTGAACCATTTGTTTTACAATAGAGTTAGTGAGATTTTGTTTTTCTTGTGAATAGAATGTTTCAGCCTTTAATGAAGAATGAAACGATTCTATTACGGCATTATCATGGCAGTTTCCTTTGCGGGACATGCTCGTGGTAATGCCTTTTTCTTTGGCTAAATGTTGAAAAGCATAAGACGTATAGACCGCCCCTTGATCGCTATGGAGTAACACTTGTTTTGGTTGTCGCTCTTTTACGGCCATTTCTAGTGTCTTTAACACTAGCTGAACATCCTGTCGGTCGCTGATTTGATAGGCAATAATCTCATTATTGTATAAATCCATAATGGTTGACAAGTAAAGCATCGAAGTACCAAACGGCAAATAAGTGATATCCGTTACCCACTTTTCATTTGGTTGAGAAGCTGTAAAATCACGGTTTAAACGATTCGGTACGATGATTTTACTTTCTCCATTGATCCAGTTTTGACGTTTTTTCTTCACACGGCATTGAAGATTCCGTTTTTGCATGATTTTTTGTACGGTTTTGCGATTCAACTTGATTCCATATTTAAGCCGTAGGACTTCTCTTACCTTGCGATGACCATAACGATAATGATTCTTTACACAAATTTCTTGAATCAACCGTTCTAACTCTGATTCCATCATGAACTCTTCCCATTTCTTTTCCTATCGATAATATGTCGATCTTGGAATTCCTAAACAAGAACAGATAAGGGTAACAGGATATTTGTCTTTTAACTCTCTTACAACTTGGACCACTACTTCTGGCACCATCTCCTCTCGAGTTCCTTGTACTTTTTTAAGATTTCCAATTGTGCTTCTAGCTGACGGTTTTGCATTTTGAGCTGTTCCATTTCATTTAATTCCTGTGTCCCTTTCCCCCATACATATTGCTTCCCTACAGGCTGAGAAAACCGATGAGTTTCGCCATTTTTATACCATCTCATCCATGTCTTGATCTGCGTCTTATTTTTAATCCTAACGTCTCCATAATTTCTCGGTTGGTATACCCTGCTTGTTTCATCTCGATAGCTTTCCACTTGATCTCCTCTGGATAATGAACTCTTGTCCCCATAAGACAAACACCTCCACAAATCGAAGTAAGTTATACATTCGATTCAGGAGGTGTTTTTTCCTTGTCCCATTTTACTGGGTCACTTCACCCGTGCATCAGATGGGGGTTTCGTTTTACCCGCGCAATGTGGCGCCGAATTGTTGTTCGACCGCTTTGATGACTTGCTCGTGAACGTTTGTGACTTCTTCGTCCGTCAATGTCCGCTCTGGGTCGTAGTAACGGAGTGAGAAAGCAATTGATTTTTTGCCTTCTGGAAGGCGGTCTCCTTTGTAAACGTCGAAAATCGATACGTCTTTCAACAGTTCACCGCCTGCTTCAATAATCGCTTTTTGCAACTCACCCGCGACGACATGTTCATCGACGACAAGGGCAATATCGCGCGTGATCGACGGGAAGCGAGGGATTGGCGAATAACGAATGTCTTCAACTTCCGCATTTAATAAATCTGTCAACGCTAATTCGAATACGTACGTTTCTTTTAAATCATACTCTTTTTGCACGACCGGATGAAGCTGACCGACGAAACCGATTGTCTTGTTATCTAATAAAATGTCTGCTGTGCGTCCTGGGTGAAGATGCTCGCGTTTTGCTTGCTTATATTCAATGCGGTTCTCTACCCCTAGTAATGCGAACAGTCCATCTAAAATGCCTTTAGCGACATAGAAGTCTACCGCTTTTTTCTCTCCTTGCCACATATGGGCGTGCCACACACCTGTCAAGACACCGGCTAACCGTTCTTTTTCGTTTGGCAATTCATTGTCGCCTTTTGACAAATATACCGCCCCTGTTTCATACACAGCAACATTTTCCACTTGACGAGCACGGTTGTAACTGGCCACTTCCAATAAGTGCGGCACTAAGCTTTGCCGTAAGACGCTGCGTTCTTCACTCATTGGAAGAGCGAGACGAATCGGTTCCGCCGTTTCAAGCGCAAACATCGTTGCTTTTGCTTCGTTCGTGAGCGAGTACGTAATCGCTTGGAACAAACCGACATCTTCTAAATAACGGCGTACTTTGCGGCGCTTTGCTTGATATGGGGTGAGTTTCCCAGGCTTTGCCTCGCCGATTGGAAGCGTTGCTGGCAAGTTGTCATAACCATAAAGGCGCGCCACTTCTTCAATAATATCTTCTTCAATGGCAATATCGCGACGGCGCGATGGGACAGTAATTGTAAATGTACCATTATCTTCCTTTAACGGAAATTGCAAGTTCGTTAAAATACGTGCGACTTCGTCTTTTGTAATCGCTGTGCCGAGCACTTGATTAATACGGTCGAGCGCAATGGTGACAACCGCTTCTTTTGGTTGCCATGTATTCGCTTCGACGACGCCGCCAACGACTTCGCCGCCAGCATATTCCGCCATTAACGCAGCTGCGCGGTCAAGCGCTTCTTTCGTGCGCGCTGGGTCGATGCCTTTTTCAAACCGTGTGCTCGACTCGCTGCGCAATCCGTGGTCTTTGACCGCTTGGCGAATGACCGGGCTTGTAAAATAAGCCGATTCAATAAACACCGTCATCGTATCATCTTTCACTTCCGAGTTTGCCCCGCCCATTACACCAGCTAAAGCGACAGGCTCTTTGCCGTTTGTAATAACAAGATGTTCTTCTGTCAATGTGCGCTCTACATCATCAAGCGTCACGATCGTTTCACCGTTTTTCGCGCGGCGGACGACAATTTCTTTCGAGCCGAGGCGGTCATAGTCAAACGCATGAAGCGGCTGCCCATATTCAAGTAAAATGTAGTTCGTAATATCAACGACATTGTTGTGCGGTCGAATGCCAGCTGCCATTAAACGCGCTTGCATCCAAAGCGGCGATGGGCCAATTTTTACGTTTTTCACGATGCGTCCTGCATATAGCGGATTATCTTCTTGTGCATCGACGCGGACAGAAATATAATCATGAACACTTTCATTGTTTTCATGAAGTTCGATGGTCGGAAGCTTCACCCTCCGTCCTAAAATTGCCGCTACTTCATAAGCGACGCCAATCATGCTTAAGCAGTCGGCACGGTTTGGTGTTAAACTTAGCTCTAACACTTCGTCATCCAAATAAAGGAGTTCTAGCGCATCCGCTCCAACTGGCGCATCGCTTGGGAAAACGAAAATGCCATCGGCGTATTCTTTCGGAACTAATTTTGACTCAACGCCGAGTTCTTGCAATGAGCAAATCATGCCGTTCGATTCTTCCCCGCGCAATTTGGCGCGTTTAATTTTAAAGTTGCCAGGCAATACAGCACCAACTTTAGCAACGGCAACCTTTTGCCCCTTTGCGACGTTCGGCGCTCCGCAAATAATTTGCACCGGATCTCCTTCGCCGATATCGACAAGACATTTACTTAGTTTATCGGCGTTCGGATGTTGTTCACGCTCGAGGACATGTCCGATGACAACTCCTTGTACTCCTTTATTCCGTACCTCGACGCTTTCTACTTCAATGCCTGCTTTCGTAATGCGATCGGCTAATTGTTTTGCGGTAATGCCTGTTAAATCCACATATTCCTGTAGCCATTTATATGAAACGAACATCCATGAAACCTCCCTTTACACCCGATTAAATTGTTGCAAGAAACGAAGATCGTTTTGGTAAAAATGGCGAATATCATCAATGCCGTATTTGAGCATCGCGATACGCTCTGGACCCATACCGAACGCAAAGCCGGTATATTTTTTCGAATCAAATCCCGCCATCTCGAGCACGTTTGGGTGAACCATCCCTGCGCCTAAAATTTCAATCCAACCTGTTCCTTTACATACGTTGCAACCATGCCCGCCGCAATTAAAACACGACACGTCGACTTCAACAGACGGTTCGGTAAATGGGAAAAAGCTTGGACGGAAGCGAATGTCGCGATCTTCACCAAACATTTTGCGCGCGAATTCACGTAACGTTCCTTTCAAGTCGCTCATGCGAATGTTTTCGTCCACCACGAGCCCTTCAATTTGCGTAAATTGGTGAGAATGCGTCGCGTCATCGTTGTCGCGGCGGTACACTTTTCCCGGGCAAATGATTTTTACAGGACCGCGCCCTTGATGCTTTTCCATCGTTCTTGCTTGCACTGGTGACGTATGCGTGCGCAATAAAATTTCCTCTGTGATATAAAATGAATCTTGCATATCGCGCGCCGGATGACCTTTTGGTAAATTGAGCGCTTCAAAGTTGTAGTAATCTTGCTCCACTTCTGGACCTTCGGCAATCGTATAGCCCATGCCGATAAATAAATCTTCAATTTCTTCAATAACGCGCGTTAACGGATGATGATTACCGCGTCTAGTCGGACGCCCTGGAAGCGTGACATCAATCGCTTCCGCCGCTAGTTTTTTCTCGACTTCTGCTTGTTCAAGTGTTGCTTGTTTTGCCTCTAACGCCTGTTGAATCGCTTCGCGCACGTCGTTAACAAGCGCTCCCATAATCGGACGCTCTTCAGGCGACAACGCCCCCATACCGCGCAGCACTTCTGTAATTGGGCCTTTTTTGCCGAGATATGCGACGCGCACGTCATTGAGCGCTTTTAAATCGTTTGCTTGTTCAATTTTTTCAAGCGCTTCTTGTTGAAGCTGTTGTAACCGCTCCTTCATAAAAACCCTCCTCTAATCTATATAAATAAAAAACTCGTCCCTGAATAAGGGACGAGTGCACTCGCGGTACCACCCTTGTTAGCTATGTCGTTCGCATAGCTCACTTCATTCAGATAACGGTTTACACCGGAACGCCTTTACATTTTGCATGCGCAAAATGGTCCAAGCGCCAACTCCCGAGGTGAATTCACTTGCTTCCACCATAAAAACGCTCGCAGTCTATGGCGTTTTCTCCCTGAATGGCGATCGGCAAGCTACTCTTCTCGATCATCGTTTTTTGTATGATGAAATTCTTCATTTATTATAAGCAAATGGGGAATAACGTGCAAGGTTGCGTTTATTTTTTCTGCAAATGGTAAAGTAAAATTCCTGTCGCAACGGCTACGTTTAACGATTCTGCCTGCCCGTAAATCGGCACATATAAGTTGGCAGTTGTTTGTTTTAGCCACTTATCGTTTACACCGCTTCCTTCGTTTCCAACGATTAATGCAAACGATGACGAAGGGGATACAGATCGATAGTCTACTCCGTTTTGAAGCGATGTTCCATAAATCGGAATATGCCTGTTTTGAAAGTGGGCGATCCATTGTCCAATATCTCCTTTTATCACAGGGAAATGAAACAACGAACCTTGTGTTGCACGAATCACTTTTGCGTTATATATATCGACGCTTCCTTCTCCGACGACAACAGCGTCTATTCCAGCAGCATCTGCGGTACGAATAATCGTCCCTACATTCCCCGGATCTTGTACGGCGTCAATGAACAATGCTGTTTGTACATCAGCGACGTTCCACTGGAGGTGCCTGCACACTGCAACAATTCCTTGCGGTGTTTCCGTATCGCTTAATTCGCCGATCACCGCTTCCGTGACAATCACCATCGGAATATGATCTACCTTCCAGCTTGTCGGAATCGTTTTCGTTTCTGATACAATAAGAAGTTCAACGATGTTGCTTTTTAAAGCTTCTTCAACTAAATGAAATCCTTCTACTAAAAATAGTCCCGTTTTCTCGCGTTCTTTTTTCGTGAGCAGTCTTTTCCATTGCTTCACTCGTTCATTTTTCGGCGATTCAATTCGTTTCACTCGTTGTTCCCCCAATGTTTCGCAATAAATTCATCACGTCCAGATGCCGCACGGTCTTCTTTATAATGTTTCGGATTTTTTTTATGATAATTTTGATGATAGTCTTCTGCTGGATAAAACGTTGTCGCTGGTAAAATTTCTGTTACAATTGGCTTGGAAAAACGACCGCTTTCTTCTAATTGTTTTTTCGATTGCTCCGCTAATGTTTTTTGTCTTTCGTTATGATAAAAAATCGCTGTTCGATATTGTGGGCCACGGTCGTGAAATTGCCCCCCGTCATCCGTCGGATCAATTTGACACCAATACAACTCTAACAATTTTTCGTACGGAAATACATCGGGATCAAACGTAATTTGTACCGCTTCATAATGTCCTGTCGTTCCTGTTTTCACTTGTTCATACGTCGGATTTTCCACATGACCGCCTGTGTATCCAGAAACGATGCCGTAAATCCCATCAAGTTCTTCAAACGGTGTAACCATGCACCAAAAACACCCACCAGCAAATGTTGCTTTTTCCATTTTTATCTCTCCTCTTTTATGAATAGTAGTTATCATTATAGCAAAAACTACGTACGCAATACATAAAGAAAGGGGTGAACCAAATGGACTTTAACTTACGTGGTGCCGTCATGGCCAATGTTGCAAACAGCTCAAAAGACCAACTCGAGCATACAATTGTTGATGCGATTCAACAAGGAGAAGAAAAATATTTACCTGGTCTCGGCGTTCTATTCGAAGCACTATGGAATCATGCGACAGACGAACAAAAACAATCGATGCTTACGACATTAGAAGAAGCCGTAAAAAAATAGCCTTCGCGTTGAAGGCTATTTTTTACGGTCACCGTCATTCATGTGCCAAACGAAATGTGTATTTCGTGGTCGACGAATACACTTTTCCTGCTCGTAAAATGCAAGACGGAAAATGCGAATGATGTAAAGCGTTTGGAAATGCTTGTGTTTCTAAACAAATGCCTAAATATTTTCGCGATGGTAAACCGTTTATCGTTTCTTCATTAGGAAGCTGATTCCCTGTGTAAACGACTACCGCGGGTTCGTCTGTTTCGACAATCAACGTTCGCCCGCTTTCTCGATCACATAAAACAATTTCTTCATCATGATGGGCATTTAACACAAATGGATGGTCATATCCTTGCCCGACTAAAACAATTTGCGGATCTGTTGAGTCGATTACTTCTTTCAGCACTTTTCCTTGACGCAAATCAAAAAGTGTACCCGCTACATCTTTTATTTCCCCAGTCGGGAGAAATTCATGATCTAACGGTAAAAAGCGATCGCTTTTTATTTTTAATTCGTGTTGCAAAATATCTCTTTTTACGTTACCGCTTAAATTGAAATACGTATGATTTGTTAATGTAAGCGGAGTGTCTTGATCCGAAGTGGCGTGATAAGAAATGATGAACTCATTTTGATTATTTAGTGTATATGTGACTTGAACGTCAACATTTCCCGGATACCCTTCTTCTCCATCAACACTCCGACGTAAAAAGCGAACACCGACCTCTTCGCTCTGTGAAAATGCTTCGGCTTGCCAAATAACATGATGAAAGCCTTTCTTTCCACCGTGCAGATGGTTTTTGTTTTCGTTTGCATGTAGTTTATATGTTTTTCCATTTAAATTAAAACAACTATCTTTTATTCTCCCCGCTACCCTCCCGATAACAGCTCCTAAGTATGGATAGTTTGTGAAATAAGAAGAAAAATCATCAAATGCTAAAACGACATTTTCAGCGTTTCCGTTTTTATCAGGCACGAGTATGCTCGTAATAATACAACCGTAGTTTAAACAAGTGATTTCCATTCCATGATCATTGGCAAGCGTAAATGCGATGATCGGTTGACCATTGATTTCTGTTCGTTGTTCTTGTACAAGCTTCATTCTTCTTCTCCTTTTTCGTAACATCATAAAAGAAATAGCTCTCACCAAAGCGAAAGCTATTTCTTTACCGTATAAGCACAGCTGCTTTCTCTTACGACCAGTTTCGTCGGAACAACAACTTTTTTCGGAATGTCTCTTTTCGTTTGAATTTGTTCAACAAGCAATTCGACAGCTGTTTCCCCCATAAATTCTGTATACACTTGCACAGTCGACAACGGCGGCTGAACAAATTTCGATGTAGGGAGATCATTAAAACCGACAACCGTTATTTCGTTTGGAACGTCAATCCCAGCTTCATGTAACGCTCGCAACGCTCCAATCGCCATCGAGTCGCTTGCGATAAAAAACGCAGTTGGCCGATTCGGTAGCTGAAGCGCTTGCTTCATTAACATATATCCATCTTCCGCAATAAAACGCCCGGTGAAAACATATTCGGGAATGAACATACCACGCAAATATAAATATTCGTAAAATGTACGCTCACGCTCATCTTGAATTAAATGACCGTCATCAACATATTCACGTCCGCCAATGTAACCGATATGCTTATGACCGAGGTCAATTAAATATTGAAGAACACGAGCAGTCGCTTTCCGAAAATCGACAACGACCGAATCAAAGCGATCTTCATCGGGCGAATAGTCAACAAAAACGATATGGTCGGTAACAGATGAAAACAAATCAATCTCCTTCTTCCCAAACTTCCCGACCGCTATAATGCCATCTAAACCTGTCAACCACTCCGATTCATACGAACCTTCTTTTTTAAACAACTTCACTAACTCAATTTGGCGGCGAAAACATTCCTTTTCAACGCCAAGACGAACAGCCATGTAGTATGGATCGTCAAGTTCTTGAGATTCCGAATACCAGTTCACCACCCCAAAACGAAGTCGGTCTTTTGCATTCATTTGATTGCGTTCCCGAGGCGTTTTATAGTTCAGCTCTTGGGCAATTTCAAAAATGCGCTTTTTCGTTTCATCCGAGACAGATAACGTTGTATCGTAGTTTAGTACGCGCGATACAGTGGCGACCGAAACCCCTGCTTTCTCAGCAATTTCTTTCAATGTAGCCATCGATGCCACCCCTTTATTTATGCTAAATTTTAATGATTTGACTATCGTACGGTTTGAGGATCAAATCGCGAAATTGTTTTTCTTGATCTGTATGATTGAGGACGAACATATACTCCCCATCTTCACATACACGTCGATATACTTCAACACCTTCGTCGCTTTCTACATGCCATATACGATGTTTTTGCACAATGTCTTTGGCAAGTTCATCAAGAACATGGCGGTCTATTCCACCGCCAATATAATACACGTTCCCATCACCATATTCATTTTCTGTTATCGCGGCAAGTGGATAAAACGGATCGTCATATCGATATAATACATTAGCTGTTGTTGGTTCAAGCAAATCGCGCCACACAGAGCACATCGCCTTTTTACCTTGCCATCGTCCTTCACCGATGATTGGAACATGACGATATGCTAGCGATTCTACTTCGTGAATATGCGCACCGACAAGATCGCTCACGTACGCAGGTAATATATGTTTGAAATGAATGTTATTTTGTTTGTTTTTTAATCCCGTTCGGAAAGAAAAAATAATCGTTCCACCAGACCGAGCAAACGTTTTCAGTTTTTCTGCTAATTGTTCGTCAATGATTTGTAATACAGGGACGATGAGTACTTTATATGTTGAAAACTCGCGTGACACAGGAATGACATCGATAGTTGTATTTAAACGATAAAACGGCTCATACAACCGAAGAAGTTCAGTTGTAAAATCAAACGCCTTGCTTTGTGGCTGAAAACGCCACGACCAAATGTTATCATAATCATATAAAACAGCAATATCCGCCTGAATTGGCGACTGTAATACGTGTTCAAATGTCGGAATATGCGAAAAAACAGATTGCACTTCCTTGTACTTTCTTCCGCGTATATTGCTATGGTCTACAATTCCATAACAAAATTGTTCAGCTCCTCGATCCATTCCGCGCCAACTAAAATATAACATATTCGTACATCCATGCGCGAACGCTTGATACGACCACATTTTTGCTTGATTCGGCCGCGGTAAATATCCGATCATCTCATGCCCTTGAGCTCCCATTAACTCTTCGACAATCCAATAATTTTTCCCGAGCAATCCGCGATTAAAATCATGACTCATCGCAATCGCTGCAGGAGAAATCGGTTCATCTAGTCCCCCCCATACCGGATAGTTGTCATAAGACACGAAGTCCATGTGGCGCACATTTTCTTCGTGATCAAACCATTTATAAAAAAATCCGCCAGATACGTTTGTCGTTACTTGCTGATGAGAACCTTTATATTTTTTGACGATGTTTGTCATTTCGTGAGCGAAACGATTGACTGAAAACGAACGAAAACGAGCCCAATCTAACTGCAAAGATGGATTATGCGTCGTAATGGTTTTCGTTGGTATTGGAATTTCTGAAAAATCGTTGTACGTCTGTCCCCAAAAGATTGTTCCATACGCTTCATTCAATGCGTCAATTTGTTTATATTTCTCTTGCAAAAATCGTTGAAACTCACGATGGCACTGTTCACAATAACACATATCGCTCCCTTCATGTCCGAATTCATTATCAATTTGCCAAGCAACGATCGCTTCCTCATCTTTGTAATGTTTAACAAGTTGTTCCGTTATATTGGCTGCATATGAGCGATATGTTTTCGAGTTAAAACAATATTGTCGTCGTCCCCCAAATACACGCGTACGTCCATATTCGTCTTTCGATAAAATATCTGGGTGCTTTTTTGCTAACCAAGCTGGAAACGTTGCGGTCGGCGTGCCAAACATGATCGAAAGTCCATTTTCTTTCAACTTTTTGACGACGTCATCAAAAAAAGAAAAGTCAATATTCCCTTCTGTTCTCTCCATTAAATGCCAAGAAAATTCTCCGATGCGAACGATGTTAGCTCCAAGCGCTTTAATTCCTTGAATATCTTCATCGATCATTTCTTTTGGCCAATATTCTGGATAGTAGTCCACTCCTACATACATGTTTTTTCCTCCGTTTTTAGTTATTTCGTTCTTGCATATGACGAATGAACCGATGAAACGCTTCCTTTCCCTCTTCCGTTCGTTTAAACACACCTGCATGTTCAAGCACTTGTTCGAATCGTTTTCCTACTTCTTCTTTTAATAGCTCATGTACATCATCGATAATCGCATGTCTCTCCATGATCTCTTGCACCCATTCCCAATGTTTCAATAATGCAGGTTCCCATTGTTCTTTCGGCGTTTTGTTTGTCATATATATCGCTACACTCTCTAATTCATCCGCTAATCGACTAGGCAATACGGCTAATCCCATCACTTCAATTAAACCGATATTTTCTTTTTTAATATGATGCAACTCCTCATGTGGATGAAAAATACCGTACGGATATTTCTCTGATGTACGATTGTTTCTTAACACAATATCCATCTCATATAATTCCCCGCGTCTGCGAGCAATTGGTGTGACTGTATTATGCGATACACCATTTGTTTGTGCATATATATCTACTTGAGGATCGCTATACGTTTGCCATTCCCTATAGATAAAATCGCTCACTTCTAACACATCTTGTTTTGCTCCTCGTATACGTATGACTGACATCGGCCAACGAATGATACTTATTTGTACGTTAGGGTAAGATTGCAATGTAAACGTAAAATCAGCTGAAGCTTTTTCAATGGCAAATGTATATTGTCCACCTTGAAAATGATCGTGCGATAAAATCGATCCTCCTACAATAGGTAAATCTGCGTTTGAACCGATAAAATAGTGAGGAAATTGATCGACAAAATCAAGCAACCGTTCAAACGTTTTTCTTTCCATTTTCATCGGTACATGCTGATCGCGTAACACGATGCAATGTTCATTGTAATAAACATAAGGAGAATATTGAAAAAACCAACGTTCTCCACATAAATCAATCGGGATCATACGATGGTTTGCTCGCGCAGGATGACGAATGGTTCCTGCGTACCCTTCATTTTCAATACATAGCAAGCAAGGAGGGTAATGTTGTTCTTTTGTTTCCTTCATGCGTGCAATATCGCGAGGATCCTTTTCTGGCTTTGATAAATTGATTGTAATATCCATATCTCCGTATTTCGTACGCGCTTTCCATTGTCTATTTTTCATCACCCGGTCTACGCGAATGTAATTGGATGCTTGACTAAGCTTATAAAACCAAGTTGTTGCTTCTTGCTTATTGCGTTTGTATTTTTCATAAAATGTTTGAATGATTGTAGACGGACGTGGCACAAAACAATTCATAATTTCTGTATCAAATAAATCACGTTCGGTTACTGTCTTTCCAGCAAATCGCCCATGGACTTCAGCCCAATGGATTATACGCTGTAAAATGGAAACGAGCGGACGATCAAAGGAAGGCGCTACGTTTACTTGTTGCCATTCGTCTAATTTTAAAAAAGCTAACAGCCGATTGCGCGTATAAATGACATCTTCTTGTTCAATTAAACGATGATAAAGAGCATACTGAATAAGTGCTTCGATTTCTTCATAAATGTTGACCATCGTCTACACCTCTTCATATCCGTTCGGATTCGCTTTATGCCACTCCCATGCCGATGCAACAATTTCCTCTATATTTGTATATATCGGTTTCCATCCAAGCTCGCGTTGCGCTTTTGCAGACGAAGCAACTAAACGGGCAGGGTCTCCTGATCGTCTCGCCACAATTTTCGCTGGAATCTCATGTCCTGTGACACGACGTGCTGCTTCCACGACTTGTTTTACAGAAAAGCCGCTACCATTCCCTAAATTGTATACATCGCTTTCGCCACCATTTCTCAGCTTTTCAACCGCTAACATATGGGCATCTACTAAATCTAAAACGTGAATATAATCACGAATACAAGTGCCATCGTGTGTGTCGTAATCATCTCCAAAAATATGAATCTCGTCTCTTTTTCCTAACGGCACTTGCAAAATAAGTGGAATTAAATGCGTCTCTGGGTGATGATCCTCTCCGAGCATTGTTCCATATGCACCAGCAACATTGAAATATCGTAAAGAAATATAACGAATACCGTACGCAACGTTCGCCCATTTCATCATTTTTTCCATTGCAAGCTTCGTTTCACCATATGGACTTTCGGGATTCGTTTCGTCTTCTTCCTCAATCGGAATTCGTTTTGGCTCCCCATACACAGCAGCTGTTGAAGAGAAAACAATTTGTTTTACGCCGTGTGCATTCATTACATCAAGCAACACTTCTGTTCCGTGAACATTATTGTTGTAGTACATAAGCGGTTTCTTTACACTTTCACCGACGAGAGAATGAGCGGCGAAATGAATAACCGTATTTATCTCATGTTTGTTAAATATATCATTTAAAAATTGACGGTCACGAATATCCCCTTCATAAAATAGCGCATCTCGGTGGATTGCTTTGCGATGACCTGTTTGTAAGTTATCGACGACAACAACTTGCTCCCCTTTTTCAATGAAGCGGTGTACTGCATGACTCCCGATATATCCTGCTCCACCGCAAATGAGAATCATGACATCATCTTCCCTTCCTCTGTAAGTTGTTTTGCTCCGTCACCAATTTTAGCTACATAAAAACTGGGCGCATATCCTATTTCCATCTCATACATTTGTCCCACTTCTTCGATAAAGGACGGAATATAATGGTCTTTTACAATATTTACTGTACAACCGCCAAACCCCGCTCCTGTCATGCGTGCTCCAATCGTTCCTTGATGTCCCCATGCCGCCTCCACGAGCGTATCTAACTCTTTTCCTGTCACTTCATAATCATCACGCAACGATTCATGTGATTGACGCATCAATTGTCCAAACGTATGCAAATCTCCATGACGCAAAACGAAAGCCGCTTGCTTCGTTCGTTCATTTTCTGAAACAACATGCCGTACTCGCTTTTGTTCTATCGGTGACAAAACGTGCGCATATTGTTGAAACTGCTCCATCGTTAAATCTCCAAGTGAGTGGATACGTACATAGTGTTGTAATTTCGCAAGCGCCTGTTCACATGTCGCACGGCGTTCATTATATGCTGAATCCGCTAATCCGCGTTTTTTATTCGTATTGGCAATGACAATCGAGCAATCTTCTAAAGAAAGCGGCAAATATTCATATTGGAGTGTCTGACAATCAAGCAATAACGCATGCCCTGCCTTTCCCATCCCCACCGCAAATTGATCCATAATCCCACAATTTACACCGATATATTCATTTTCTACTTTTTTACTAATTTCAATTAATTCCATCATATCCATACGGAGGTGAAAAAGCTCATTCAACATAACGGCAGTAACAAGCTCGATCGACGCGGATGAAGACAATCCTGCCCCATTCGGAATATTGCCATAATATAAAACGTCAATCCCATTTTGTGCATCTTTCGGCATAAGCGCCTGAATGATTCCCTTTGGATAATTCGCCCATCCATGACGTTCGTCATATGCAAGTTCTTCTTTTGTGACGGAGACAATTCCATCTTCATGAAAGTTTTTCGAATACAATCGAATCATCCCCTCATCGTTTAATCGAGCAACCGCATACGTTCCGATATGCAAAGAACACGGCAACACATATCCTCCATTATAATCCGTATGTTCACCAATTAAATTCACACGACCGGGGGCGAAAAACGTGCAAACATCTTTCTCGTTTTGACCAAACAATTGAATAAAATCACGCACTAACTCATTCATTTCATTTCTCCTCCTACTCTATTGCCTCTAGCACAGCCAAGCAAGACACGTAATCCCCTACCATTACCGTTTCCTTCGTCCTTACTGTCCCCATATAAAACGGCGGAAGAAAAAGTCCGATATGCATAAGTTCATCTCCATAAAGTGTCTCTTTTTGATTTTCTATTGTTACTTCATACTTCAATGAAGGATCGAGACCTTTTACATATAATCGCAGGAATGAAGGATTTGGTTTTGCTACAAAACGATAAAAAACAACGATCGCCTTTCTTTTATCTTCTGAAACGACCATCCACGCTGAGTCCGTCCCTTCAAACGGACTTAATAGACGATAAAACGTACCGTACTGCAAAAGTTCCCGATGTTTTTTAAAAAAGGAAATTTGTTCTTTTATTTGCTGCTTTTCTTGTGCACTTAACATTGTAGCGTCCAATTCGTAACCAAATGCTCCAAACATGGCTACATGCCATCTTGTCTTTAGGGGCGTAACCCTTCCTGTCTGATGGTTAGGTACAGCCGATACATGTGCACCAATCGAACTTATCGGATAGACAAATGATGTGCCATATTGAATTTTGACACGCTCCCATGCATCAGTATTATCGCTTGCCCAACTTTGTTGCATATAATAAAGCATACCAGGGTCAAATCGATTTCCGCCGCTAGCGCAAGATTCAAATAAAACATGTGGAAATTTATTTATGATCCGCTCGAGCAATTCATATAATCCGAGAATATAGCGATGCGCAACTTCTCCTTGTCTACTTGCTTCAAGTAGAGCAGATCCTATTTCTGTCATATTTCGGTTCATATCCCATTTCACATATGTGATATTTGCACTTTCTAACAAATGACTGATTGTATCGTATAAATAATCTCTCACATCTTTTCTTGTTAAATCGAGAATGTATTGATTTCTTCCATGTGAAATCTCTGAACAGTTCGGTGCTTTCAACACCCAGTCTGGATGTGCTTCATATAATCTGCTTTTTTCACATATCATTTCCGGCTCTATCCAAATACCAAACTGCAACCCTTTTTTGTTGATTTTCTCTGCTAAACAACATAAGCCGTTTGGAATTTTATTCACATCTACAACCCAATCCCCTAGTGATGTCGTATCATCATTTCTTCCCTCAAACCATCCATCGTCTAAAACAAACAACTCAACACCTAGCTCTTTTGCCACATCAGCAATCGCTAACAATTTATCTTCATGAAATTGAAAATACGTTGCTTCCCAGTTGTTGATTAAAATAGGGCGCGGACGATGGCGCCAAGGTCCTCTCACAAGATGAGAAGCATACAGACGGTGATACGTTTGGCTCATTCCATTTAATCCAGCCGATGAATATACCATAACGACTTCAGGTGTTTGAAACGATTCATTTGGATGCAAAATCCATCGAAAATCAAACGGATTTATGCCAATAAAAGCGCGTGCAACATCATAATGATCAACCTCAACTCCTGCGATAAAGTTTCCGCTATATACAAGACTAAAGCCATACACATCTCCCGTATGTTCTGTTGCCTCGATACGTTTTAGAGCAAAAAAAGGATTATGCTGTGAACTACTTGTGCCACGTTTGCTATCAATAAACTGAACTCCTTTTTTCAACACTCGCGATGTGACATGACGTTCGCGAATCCATGCTCCATCTAAATGAATCATCTCAAACTGAGCATCTGGATAATCAACAACAGCACTTAATATCCTCTCAATAGCGATCGGATGTTGCCCATCATTTGTTAAACGAACGCTTCGAGTAATCACACTTTCATGTTCAAAGACACTATATTGTAACTGTAACTGTACACGTGATGCTTCGTCATATAACGTAATCATGAGCGTCGTTGCATCATTTTCATCATCTACGTACGTTGCAGGAAGACCGTCAAGCTTCGGTTTTCCTTTTATCACTTTGTATGATTGAAAAACAAACCGAGTAATCCGACTTCCATTTTCATGCCATATATGAAATGCTGGTTCACGAAAATCTGTCGTCCCATACGATGGATATTCTTGTTTAATCACCTCAAGAGAAAACGTTTGATCTCCTTTGTATAAAAATGTTGCATTTCCGATCGGTTCATTCGGTAATTGAAACAAGTGAGAAAAATCCTCACGATGATTGACTTTTTTTCCGTAATACAAATGACCAAGTTGGCCGTTTTTTAACACACAAAAAATGTAACTGCTTTCCTTCGTTTGTAAATGAAATTGCCGTAACGACTCATTAATAAAAATAGGCATTTTACTTCACCGCGCTTCCCAACATACCCGAAATAAAATGTCTTTGTAATGACAAAAAGAAAACAATGATTGGAACAGTAGCTAACGTTACCCCTGCCATCACTTGCCCGTAATCGATACGTGATAAACCGAATAAACTAGAAAGTGCAACAGGGAACGTGTACATATCGGTTGACGACACAGCGATTAAAGGCCATAAAAAGCTATTCCATTGGTACATGAATAGAAAAATGGCAGTCGCTGCAAGCGCTGGTTTCATGGACGGCAACACGATACGGAAAAAAATACGCCATTCCCCCGCACCATCTATTCTTGCCGCTTCGATCAAAGCATTTGGAAATGCTAACATGTTTTGTCGCATTAAGAAAATAGCAAAAGGATATGCTAAATTCGGCAAAATAAGTGCTTTATACGTATTCAGCCATCCGAATGCAGCCATCATTTTAAATAAAGGTATAACGGTGGCGTGATATGGGATCATCATCGACAATAGAAAAATAGCAAAAATCGTGTCTCTTCCTTTAAATTCAAATTTCGCAAATGCATACGCAGCCATCGTACAAATAAGTAAACTAAAAATTGTATACGTTAGAGAAACAAATAGTGAGTTAAACAACACTCGACCAATTCCGATAGATTCATTCAAATTTGTCACATTTTCAATAAGTTTTGTCCCCGGAACAAATGACAACTGCTTAGAAAAAAGCTTTCCACTCTCATTTGTGGCACCGATAAACGCCCAATAAAACGGAAATAGCGAAATGAGCGCCCCGATCGTCAACGTAACGTATAAGCTGATTTTTTTCATCGCTCATCCCCCGATACTTTAAATTGAATAAAGCTTAAAATAGCAATTAAAACGACAATGACGTACGCAATTGTTGAGGCATATCCGAAGTCAAAATAGCGAAATCCTGTTTGATACAAGTACATTCCAATTGTTAATGTTTCATCACTCGGACCACCTTTTGTTAACGTATATGGTTCGTCAAACAATTGGAGCGTACCGATCGTTGATAGAATAGCTGTAAATAAAATAACCGGTTTTAACTGGGGAATGGTAATTGAAAAAAACTGTCTCACCTTACTTGCCCCATCGATACTTGCTGCCTCATATAAGTCTTCTGAAATATTTTGCAAAGCGGCTAAATAAATGACCATATTATATCCGACCCAACGCCATGTCATGGCTAAAATGAGGGATACTTTCGCCCAAAATGGATGTGAAAGCCATGGGATTTTCCCAATACCTATCCATTCTAACAGCTGATTCATCAACCCATCGTTCATCAACATAATTGAAAAAATGATGGAATACGCTACAAGCGATGTAACAGCTGGTAGAAAAAAAGATACACGAAACATCGCTTTCCATTTTAAAAGTGAAGAGTGAAGAAGGACGGCTAAAATAAGCGCTAAAAAGAGCATTATCGGAACTTGAACCACTAAAATAATAAAGGTGTTTTTTAATGCCTTTAAAAAAATGGCATCATTAAATAAACGCTTATAGTTTTCTAAACCGTTAAACGTCATCTCCCCGCCGACACTTGTCTGAAAACTCATAATGAGAGAGTAACCGATCGGATAAAGCATAAAAATGGAAAACAAAATTACAGAAGGAGCAATGAAAATGTACGGCACAATTTTCTTTTTCCATACATGTTTTTTCATTTTTGTGTGCCCCTCGACTTTAGGTGTCATCGAGTTTACTTCCACCATTTTTGTACTCAAACTCCCTCTTCCTTTCCTTGTTCACTTTTAAGTAGAAATGAGAGATTTAGCTATATCACTAAATCTCTCATCTTCATTTTTCAAATATCCGTATTTTAATAAGTGTTCATTTCTCGCTTCGTTCGATCTTTCAAACGTTTAGCAGCTTCTTCAAGCGCTTTTTTCGGTTCTTTTCCATTAAATACGTCCGCTTGTGCCTTAATCGCTTCATCTAAAGCAACAGCATAGTCGTTCGTATAGTAGGCTGTTGGAATGTCTTTCATTTCATTTGCGAACAATTCCCAAATTTTTTGTCCTCCGAAAAATTCTACGCCGCTCGTGAACAATTCAGAGTCATATGCACTCGCTAACGATGGGAATAACCCATATTTCTCCATTGCCATTAACTGAATATCTTTTGTTGTTGAGAAAAACTCTAAAAACTTATATGCTTCGTCAACATGTTTTGAAGAAGCAGGAATCATCCAGCTACTACCACCTAGATTCGCTGCGCGATTTCCACCTTTTTCGAAAGATGGAAGTAAAAATACTCCCCATTTGCCATTCGTATCTTTCGCTTGATCGACAATTGTTCCATAATACCATGCACCAAATGGAACCGTAGCGACAGAACCATCTACTGTTGCTGATACAATTCCATTCCATCCATCAACATCTTTAATAAGTCCTGCATCATCAAACTTTTTCAACATGTCCATTGCTTCTACAGCTTTCGGATTTGTCAAGTCAATTTTTCCATCTTTATCAAAGTAATAAATTCCACGTTGATTGAGCATCATACGGAAAATCGGATCATCTTTAAACTTATCTAGAGGCATTGCAAATGCACCTGTTGCCTCTTTAATTTTTTTCGCTGCCGCTAAAAAGTCATCCCATGTTTCAATGTCTTCTGCTTTCACTCCTGCCTTTTCAAACAAATCCGTGCGATAGAACATCCCTGTCGGACCTGCATCAAACGGCATCGCATAAAACTTTCCATCGACAGATGTTAAATCTTTTTTGAACGCCGGGAATACATCTTTATACTGATCAAATCCTTTTTCCGACAAATTGACGAAACCTTTTGGAAACGCATTCACATAGCCATGAATACGGTCGTCTTCTACAAGCACAATATCTGGAAGACCTGTTCCACCTGCAGCTAATCCTGTCGATAATTTGTCATATACATCCAAACGGCCGATATCTTCCACCTTTAATTCAATATTTGGGTTGCTCTTTTGAAACTCTTTCATCGCTTCATTTAAAGCCCCAACGTTTACGTTCCAAGCCCAAGCTGTTAAGACAATTTTCTCGCTTGATTCTCCCCCTTTGTCGTCCGTCGATGACTGTTTGCCACTGCAAGCTGCTAACACGAGCACCGGCATTAAGACTAAGGCAAACCACTTCCAATAACGTTTAAACATTCATTCTCCACCCCTTTTTTAAATATATTTATGTAAGCGTTTTCGCCTACTAGTAAAAATTTTAGTAAATTTTTTGTTTATAGTCAACAAAAATTTTCTGAAAAAACACAAAAAAGCCGACTCTGTGCGAGTCGACTTCTTTGCCATCAATCAAACGTAATTTCTTTTACTTTCTCTTCATCCAGTCGCTTAATAACTTCAACTAATAGTTTTACGGTTTGTTCGTAATCGTCGCGATGAAGGAGCGCAGCATGAGAATGAATGTATCGCGTTGGAATCGAAATAGTTAACGCTGGAACTCCGCGCATTGTTAAATGAATTGCTCCTGCGTCTGTTCCACCGCCTGGCATTGCGTCAAAACGGTATGGAATGTTCATTTCCTCTGCGATACTAATGACAAATTCACGCAATCCTTTATGAGAAACGAGCGTTGCATCGTATAAAACGATGTGTGGCCCACCGCCGAGTTTACCCATTGCCTCTTTTTCTGATACGCCTGGTGTATCACCAGCAATCCCTACATCTACCGCAAACGCAATATCTGGCTCAATCGCAAAAGCAGATGTACGCGCGCCGCGCAACCCAACTTCTTCTTGTACGGTTCCAACGCCATATACGACGTTTGGATGATCGACATCTTTTAATTGTTTCAACACATCAATCGCAACAGCGCAACCGATGCGGTTATCCCATGCTTTCGCAAGCAACATTTTTTCATTGTTCATGACCGTAAATTCAAAATACGGAACGATCGCATCGCCAGGGCGGACGCCCCATTCTATCGCTTCTTCACGACTCGAAGCCCCAATGTCAATAAACATATCTTTTATTTCAACAGGCTTTCTTCTCGCTTCTACAGGTAAAATATGTGGCGGTTTCGATCCGATAACACCTGTAATGTCGCCTTTTTTCGTCACGATCGTCACACGTTGAGCAAGCATGACTTGCCCCCACCAGCCACCGAGCGGTTGGAAGCGAATAAAACCTTTTTCATCAATTTGCGTCACCATAAAACCAACTTCATCTAAATGACCGGCAATCATCACTTTTGGTCCATTTTCTTTTCCTACTTTTTTCGCAATGAGGCTCCCGAGACGATCGGTCGTCACTTCATCCGCATACGGAGCGATGTACGACTTCATTACTTCGCGTACTTCTCGCTCATTCCCTGGAACGCCTTTTGCATCCGTTAACGCTTTCAACATCGTTAACGTTTCATCTAATTTCTTCACGTATGTCACTCCTCTCTATGTACAACACTCATTATACTAAACATTTTGACAGTTGTTAATAATTGTGACTTTGCCGTTCATGATTCACTTCGTTTTTTGCGACATACGCTCGTTCGATTTGCTCAGCAGTGAATTGAAGCGCATGACCGAGCTTAGCGTACGCATATACTAATTGGTTATATGCCTCGCTGTCTAACTTCATCCGAAACGCATGAACGGTCTCAAATACGCGTAAAAATTGCTCAACAAGCGGTTCACTTTCTTCAACGTTTGGCCATTGAACATGCTTATCAAGAGAAAGGTCTAGTCCGAGCGATAAAATAAAATGAAGACCATCGACATATTCCTCTAAAATCGTTTCGTCGGCCGCTTTCGGTTTTGAGCTCCAAAATTTAAAACAACGTGTTTCATTGGCAAGTTCTCCAATTTCAACAAGAAGAGCTAACAACTTGCGCTCGACTAAACGTTCGCCACGCAATCCTCGTTCTGTCTCAATTCGCTCATCCAATTGCCGTTGCATAGAAAATAATGTTTGTAAATTCATTTTTCTCCCCCTCTTACAAAAAATGACCATCCCCTCAAGGGAGAATGGTCATTTCTTTTATTACCTGTTTAAATTTTCTTTTGCGATGTTTGCAAGTTGTGTGAATGCTGCCGCATCGTTTACTGCTAAATCAGCAAGCATTTTGCGGTTTACTTCGATTCCTGCAAGCTTTAATCCGTGCATTAAACGGCTGTAAGAAAGACCGTTCATGCGCGCTGCAGCGTTAATGCGCGTAATCCAAAGTTTACGGAAGTCGCGTTTGCGTTGGCGACGATCGCGATACGCGTACATTAAAGATTTCATCACTTGTTGGTTTGCTACTTTATATAAACGATGTTTTGAACCGAAATATCCTTTTGCAAGTTTAAGAATTTTTTTACGACGTCTGCGTGTGACTGTACCGCCTTTTACACGTGGCATAACATTTCCCTCCTAAAATTATTTTACGTTATCTAACAATTGACGAATGCGTTTGAAATCGCCTTTTGATACAAGTGTTGCTTTGCGAAGTTTACGTTTTTGTTTTTGTGTTTTATTTGCGAATAAGTGGCTAGTGAATGCGTGTGAACGTTTTAATTGACCTGTTCCTGTCTTTTTGAAACGCTTCGCTGAGCCTTTGTGAGTTTTCATTTTTGGCATAAGGTGTTCCTCCCTTTTGTTATTTGTCGTTTTTCGGTGCTAGCACTAAAAACATGCTGCGGCCATCCATTTTTGGAGCCGTCTCAACCGTACCAATATCCGCGCACGCTTCAGCAAATCGATCAAGCACACGCTGACCAATTTCTTTATGCGTAATCGCACGCCCTTTAAAGCGAATTGTCGCTTTCACTTTATCTCCTTTTTCAAGGAACTTCCGCGCGTTGCGCAATTTTGTGTTGAAGTCATGTTCTTCGATCGTTGGGCTTAAACGAACTTCTTTCACGTTGATTACTTTTTGCTTTTTGCGCGCTTCTTTTTCTTTCTTCTGTTGCTCGAAACGGAATTTACCGTAATCCATAATGCGGCATACTGGCGGTTTCGCATTTGGTGCAACCATCACTAAGTCTAAGTTTAAACGCGCTGCAATTTCTAACGCTTCTTGTTTCGTCTTAATCCCAAGCTGCTCGCCGTTTGGATCGACTAAACGAACTTCACGTGCCCGAATGTTTTCATTGATAATAAAATCTTTGCTAATAACTAGCCACCTCCACGGTTTTTTCAAACTTGTTTGTTAAAGCAGAACGCGCACAACAAAAAACGTGTGGGCACAATACACCCACACGTCTCACTCACAACATTTTTCTGTCATGAAACCTGCTAACAGCCATACGGCGTCGATCAGGTGAGAAGCGGGTGCTTCTGCTTATGTTCAAACAAGTATTTACTTTTACTTTAACATATATACCATATATCAAAACACATTGTCAACTGATGTCAATTGATCACAACAAATAAAACTATAACAAACATGGGGCGAAAATGCAACTATTTATTTGCGCACTTCTTTTGCGATAGAGTCAACGAACGCATCGAGCGGCATCGTTTCGCTCTTTTGTTCACCATATTTTCGCACGTTCACTGCCCGTTCGTTTACTTCGTTATCCCCAACAACGAGCATGTACGGAATTTTTTGCATTTGCGCTTCACGAATTTTATAACCGATTTTTTCCTCGCGCTCATCGACTTCAACACGAATACCTGCAACTTGTAGCGCATGCTTCACCTCATACGCATAGTCCATATGGATAGATGGAGCGACTGGAATCACTTGCACTTGTATAGGTGCTAACCATGTTGGGAACGCTCCTTTGTATTCTTCAATTAAAAAGGCAACGAAACGCTCCATTGTCGACACGACACCACGATGAATGACAACCGGACGATGCGGTTTTCCGTCTTCACCGATATATGTTAGATCAAAACGTTCCGGCAACAAGAAGTCAAGCTGAACAGTCGATAACGTCTCGTCTTTTCCTAGCGCCGTACGCACTTGAACATCTAACTTTGGACCGTAAAACGCCGCTTCACCTTCCGCTTCGTAATAGTCAAGCCCAAGCTCGTCCATCGCCTCTTTTAGCATGCTTTGTGCTTTTTCCCACATCGCATCGTCGTCATAATATTTTTCTTTATCTTGCGGATCGCGATACGATAGACGGAATGAATAGTCTGTTAAACCGAAGTCTTTATATACGTCTAAAATTAAATTCACGACGCGCTTAAACTCATCTTTAATTTGATCTGGGCGCACGAAAATATGTGCATCATTCAATGTCATGCCACGCACCCGTTGCAAGCCTGTCAGCGCTCCTGACATTTCGTAACGGTGCATCGTACCGAGCTCGGCGATACGAATTGGTAACTCGCGATAGCTATGAATTTTATGTTTATATACCATCATATGATGTGGACAGTTCATTGGGCGTAATACGAGCTGCTCATTATCCATCTCCATCGGTGGGAACATGCCATCCTTATAATGATCCCAATGGCCAGACGTTTTATATAATTCCACGCTACCAAGCACCGGTGTATATACGTGCTGATAGCCGAGCGACAACTCTTTATCGACGATGTAACGTTCGATCGTTCTCCGAATCGTCGCACCTTTTGGAAGCCAAAGTGGCAATCCTTGTCCAACTTTTTGTGATGTCATAAATAAATCAAGTTCTTTTCCGAGCTTCCGATGATCGCGCTCTTTTGCTTCTTGTAAAAGACGTAAATATTCGTCTAAGTCTTCTTTTTTGAAAAAGGCTGTTCCGTAAATGCGTTGCAACATTTTATTTTTACTATCACCACGCCAGTACGCACCTGCCACACTTAACAGTTTAAATTCTTTAATTTTTCCTGTGGACGGCACGTGCACCCCGCGACAAAGATCGAAAAATTCGCCTTGTTCGTAAATCGACACGACTTCTCCTTCAGGAATATCGTTGATCAGTTCAATTTTTAACGGATCGCCAATTTCTTCATAGCGACGAATCGCTTCTTCGCGACTCACTTCTTTACGGACAATGTCTAAATTTTCTTTCACAATTTTTTTCATTTCTTGTTCAATTTTCGGTAAATCTTCCGCTGTAATTGGCACATCGACATCAATATCGTAGTAAAACCCATTTTCAATAACAGGGCCAACACCAAGTTTTACATCTTTATATAGTCGTTTCACCGCTTGCGCCATTAAGTGCGCTGTGCTATGACGCAAAATATCAAGCGCCTCTGGCATATCTTGTGTAATAATTGAAATGGCACCATCTTGTTCAATCGGTGTGCGTAAATCAATCATGCGCTCATTTAACTTTCCTGCAATCGCTTTTTTCTTTAGTCCTGGGCTAATGGAAGCTGCAATGTCTTCCGTTGTCACTCCTTTCGGAAACTCCTTTACTGCTCCATCTGGAAATGTAATTTTTACTACGTCCGCCAAAGCTATTCACTCCTTTTTTGAAAATAAAAAAACCCGTCCCAAAAACGAGGGACGAGTTGGTTTCGTGGTTCCACCCTTCTTCCCGCTTATACGGATAACAGCGAGCGTATAAACGGCTTCATTTCGATAACGGCGCAAACCGTCAGCAATTACTAAACGGGTAATCGTCCCATTGTTCACTGCTGAAGTTTAGAGGTGGTAAGTGCATTTTTCGTGTTAGGAAGGTTTCAGCCTATGCCTTCCCTCTCTGTGAACCGTAAAAATACACCCATGTCCTCATCATCACTTTTGACTTTATTCATTATGTATGTCATTATAAGCATATTTTTTTGGAAAATCAAGAGGTGGTCGAAGCTCTATTCGCTCTTGAAACACATTTTGAATCGTTTGAATCATCCCTACATCTGTGACATCTGTATACATATATATTTTTTCCGGTGCCATCGACACGAGCGGTGCTAATACAGATGTATCAATGTACATCGGCTGACTCACCATGAGACGACGATCAATAAACTGCTTTAATTGTTGAGAAGATAAGTGAAAAAAGCAATCGTCGAAAAATTGGAACGTATCATTTTCATATACTAAATGAAGGACGTTCATTTGTGGCTGTCGTGATGCAACAATTTCGCGCAACAATTGCACGAACGCTTGATATTCTTGTTCTAGTTTGTATTCATCAATCGCTAATTCAACATAATGCATAAGCCGGTCATAATATGGCTTTAACCGAAAAGTTATAAGCGACTCGAACGAAAATACGCCCTCATGTAAACATTCATGTAGAGATTTAGCAATAAGTTGCTCACGCGGTATATTCATCTTTTTTCCGAGACGATAGTCGTGCCTTTCTCCGTCAATAAACGAGTAAGTAAGCTGTAAAATTTGTTGTTGTTCTTCTTCATTTTCATAAAAAAACGTGCGTGAAATAATTGATAAAATCCAACGTGCTTCAAACGCTCGAATGATGCATGAAGTCAAAATCGGAATGAACATTGTGCGCATGTGCGACGCATCTGATTCATGAAAAAAAACGGTAATCGTCTTGTCATCGTAAAGCAACTTCCCGTATGGTTGCGGTGCTTTGTTTAATTCCGTAAATAACCGTTGTGCATCTTGTCCATCTTGAAATACGATATAAATCAACGGTGCCCCCCCTTTTCCCTAAACATGCTTGTTTTATATATATGGGGAACACCGAACGTTTATCACATTTCAATTCGTCGATTTTTTCCTTTCATCTCAATCGGAGTAGCTAAATAGACAATTCGCTCAATCATTCGCGCCGCTTTCACTTGTTCTTCTTCTCCTCGCTGGGAGTGAGCTAAGTGATGTGTCAGACGTTTTAAATCAAAATTTGATGTAAAACATGTCGGCAAATGTTCAAGCATGCGATATTGCAAAATCGGTCCGAGCACCTCATCGCGCCACCAGCTTGACATGAGCTCTGCCCCTAAATCATCAAGCATAAGCACAGGGACTTGTTTTGCGTATTCAATCGTATCTTGAAACGCATCCGTTTGAAGCGATGATTTTAACGAGCGAACAAACTCTGGTACATATACGAGAAATGAAGCGATATGCCTTTTCGCTAACTCATTTGCCATCGCTGATAACAAATATGTTTTTCCTACTCCAAATGATCCGTATAAATATAGTCCTTTTGTTCGTTTACCTACTTCATACGTCGATGCAAATGTATTCGCAAGTTCGATCGCTTCAATACGTCCAAGATCGTCCGTTTCTAGCTTCTCAAACGATGCTTGTAACATATCACGCGGGATAAACAAACTACGAATGAGCGACTGTTGTTTTTTTCGTTCATCGTCTTGCACTTTGCGAGCGCAGCGCTCGTACTGTACATCAATGTTTTTCCCTTGCCAAATTAAATGAGGCGTATAACCTTTCAGCAAATTCGGACATTGTTCTAAACTTGGACAACGCTCACAATGTTTACTTTGTTGTACAAATTCATACAATTTTCCAAGATGACGATTTAACATCGCATCTGTCACATCATGACCACGTAAAAAAGATTGAACGTGTGGATCGTTTAAAATATCGCGCTTCATCGCCTCATATCGCTCTTTAAAATCATGACGATTCATCAAATGATGGATAGTTTCCCGAATTGGTTTCATCATGTATCCCCTAACTTTTCGGCTTTTTCAACCGTTCTTCCAACTCGCGCCGCTTTTGTTCCAGCTCTTCTTCTGATCTCGTTTGTTTTCGTTCAAATTGTGAATAGTCTGTTTGTAGCCAATCTGGCAACAGCTCGGTACGAATCGGCTTTTTCGCCCCTTTTTTCTCTTTTTCTTTCATAAATGTTTCGTATTCACGCGCTTCTTTTTTCGCCAATTCCATCGCTTGTTTGACGGTACGCACCTTTTTTCGCGCCCATGAACTTGCGATCTTTTCTACATATTTTTTCGGAAGCTTCATATCTGTACGCAACATGACGTAATAAATAAGTACATTCATGACGCCTGGTGGCAGTTTTTGCTTAAACATCATTTCTTCAATTAGCTGCAAATCCGCTAACGCTGGTTCAGCTCCACCAGAAAAGTCCATGAGTAATTGTCTCGGTGAAACGGTTTCGAGCTGTTTCATTAAATATTCTTCTTCGTTTTTTGGCTCGACATGCGCCATCGTCCGCTCCGCTAACGGTTGCACGCGATCATATAGCCGCGGAAGCGCTTCACCACGTTCAAATTGATACCACTCTTGCGCTGCTTTTCTTAACGCTTCGATATCAATTTGTTCGGCTGGATCGATGACGCCCATCACAATTTTTTGCATATCAAGCGGGCCAATGCCATATAAAAAAGCTAGCTTTTTGATCGCCTCTTTTACTTTCTCAGTAATCGCGCGACGTGGGACGAGATGATGAGACAGTCCTGCATAAAATGCGTCAAAATCAAATATATCATCTCGCATCGTATACATCGCTTGTTCTTTTCCTATATACTGATGCCCGTCTTGGAGCGTTACTTCTTGTTTCGCTTCGTCGCTTAACTTATGAATCATTTTTTCAGGCTGGATCGATGAAAATACATCGTGAAATGAGCGCGTCACAGGTACAAAAGAAGTGTGATCAATAGCACGATCAGAAAAAAACTTTTTCAACTTTTGAAATTTCGTTTTTCCTACACGGTCATATAAAAATACGTTTAACACGCCATCAGTAAAAAATTGTTCTGGTGTAAGCGGAAGACGAAGCTCGTAAATAAATACGCGTTCATCATCTGCACCTGTTCGCTTCATATACGTATTTAACAACCCGATTCCCTCAAGTTTTAAACGTTCAGCGTATATCGTTGGCAAACTGCATTGCATAATTGCCATTAAACTATGGTGGGTTGTCTCTTCACTCCATAAACGTGCTTGCTCAAGTTCGCTCCATAACGTCATATATAAACTATACGCCTGCGCACCAATTAACGGTTGATATAAAAGTGTCAATACTTTCCGATCTAGTTCGCTTAAAACGCCATTGGCGTGGACAATATACCGGTCGACCGCAATTAATTCTTTCCAACTATATTCCATATTATCGACCTTCTTCATATGGAAAAGAGCATATTATGCCCTTTCTCCTTGTTCTTTTTTAATTAATTCTTTTAATTCCTCGATAAAGACATTTAAATCTTTAAACTGGCGGTATACAGAAGCAAAACGAACATAAGCGACTTCGTCAATTTTTGATAACTGTTCCATCACCATTTCACCGATCGTTTCGCTTTTCACTTCATTGATCCCGCTATTGCGCAACTCTCGTTCAATTTGCTGCGTCACTTCCTCTAGCTGTTCAAGCGCAACCGGTCGTTTTTCACACGCTTTAATAAGACCACGCAAAATTTTTTCACGACTAAATTCTTCTCGCGTTCCTTCTTTTTTCACAACAATTAACGGTGTTTCTTCCACCCTTTCAAACGTTGTGAATCGAAAATGGCAACGTTCACATTCACGACGGCGACGAATAGAACGCCCTTCATCGGCAGGACGCGAGTCGAGCACACGCGTTCCGTTGTGGTGACACGACGGGCATTTCATATGTATCAGCTCCCTAGCAGTAATCTTACTTTTATAGTAGACAAAACAAGGCGGATATACAACTACTTATCCCCATATATTCCCGATCCGATATATGGGAGTCTTTTCCCTAATTGATCATATAAACGAATAATGAGTTGGCGACTAAATCCGAAGTCAATTGGAAGCGATTTTGTTTCTGTCGTAACTGAAAAATCAATAGCTGTTTCAAATGGACGAACAGAAACAATAGTTGCGACGACAAATACTTTTCTTCCTTTCGTGAGTGATACACTTATTTCTCCTCGTTCTGCTGAGACGGCAACAATGTGACACCCGTCCATCTGTTCAAACATTTCTTTCACTACTTGTAATGCAGCAGATTGCGTCGTTTTGTAATAACGGCTTTTTAGTTGCTCATCCGGATGACGTTCCGATGTTTCATTATGATTCGTGAATATATATTTCCATTTCATCTTTCGTCTCCTCACTTTTCAATGAATGATAAAAAAAGAGGTGCATAATCTACACCTCTTTTTACAGTTTATTATAAAGCTTTTGCTTGTTTAATTTCAATTGGACCCATACCACGAGGCAATTCAATTGTTTCACGCGTTTGCGCACCTAACGCTTCTGCAATATAGTCAGCCGCAATCGTTGGATCTAGATGCCCACATGTGTACACATCGATGCTCGCGTAACCGTGTTCTGGAAAACTGTGAATGGTTAAATGTGATTCAGAAATGATGACAACGCCACTAACGCCTTGTGGTGCAAATTTATGAAACGCAACTTCACGAATTTCTGCACCAGATTTTAACGCTGCATCAACAAATGTTTTTTCAATAAACTCCATGTCATTTAACTTATCAAAATCGCATCCCCAAAGTTCTGAGATAACGTGACGACCCATTGTATCCATGATCGTATCCCCCTTTATGAATTTTGAAAAAAATAAACGATGAATTTCTTTTGCTTTCTGGAATGTATAACTACCACGGGGGAAAGTTAGTCCAAAGAGGTCCTAACCCTTTAAGTAGTCACATTACCACGCGTTCAAGAAGTTCACGAAAAATAGTATACTTCGTTTATATATTTTTTTCAATATCGTTTTTTATTTTTTTAAAAAATGGGTAGAAAAATAACGCTGGGAACCCCAGCGTTATGACATCGCAACCGTTTCATTTTTTAACAATTGTTTCGCAACAAGTTTTGTTAAATCAACAACGCGACATGAATAGCCCCATTCATTATCATACCACGCTAACACTTTTACTTTTCGATTTTCGATCACCATTGTCGATAACCCATCAACAATCGCAGAATGTGGATTTGTATTAAAATCAATGGATACAAGCGGTTCCATTGTCACGTCTAAAATGCCTTTTAACGTTCCACGAGCTGCTTGCATAAACGCTTCATTCACTTCATCGACTGTGACATCCTTTTTCACATCGACAACGACGTCAACAAGTGAAACATTTGGTGTTGGAACGCGCAATGCCATACCATGCATTTTTCCTTTTAAATGTGGTAATACAAGTGCTAACGCTTTGGCTGCCCCTGTTGTTGTCGGGATGATCGATTGTGCGCATGAACGTGCTCGACGTAAATCTTTATGTGGATTATCGATGTTTTTTTGATCGTTTGTGTAGGCATGAACAGTTGTCATAAGCCCATTTTCGATACCAAACGCCTCATCAAGCACTTTCACAACAGGTGCTAAACAGTTTGTTGTGCATGAAGCGTTTGAAATGATGACGTGCTCTGGAGAAAGCATATGTTCATTGACTCCCATAACAATCGTCACATCTTCATCTTTTCCTGGTGCAGTTAAAATGACGCGCTTTGCTCCCGCTTCAACGTGCATCATCGCCTTTTCTTTTGCGTTAAACTTTCCCGTTGCTTCGATAACGATATCGATTTGAAGCTCTCCCCACGGTAATAGTCGTGGATCACGTGAATGTAATAGTTGTACTTTTTTTCCATTTACAATTAAACCATCTTCAACAGGAACGACATCCCCATCAAATTTACCGTGGTTCGAATCATATTTTATTAAATGAGCTAACGTTTCAGGCGGATAGCTCGCATTAATCGCTACAATGTCAACATCATTGTCCATAATAGCCTTTCGGAACACCATACGTCCAATGCGTCCGAACCCGTTAATCGCTACTCTCGCTTTCATTATATAGCCCCTTTCAATATATGTGTTATACTATTTATCTGGTAATCACAAAAATAGTATAACATTTTTAAGGTGTTTATGCTATAAAAAAATAAAAAAAGGGCATCCTATTTTTCAAGGATACCCCACTCAACTAAGCGTTCGTATAGTTGTCGTTTCGTTTGTTCGATCGTTCCATTATTATCGATGACAGCATCTGCTTTTTTTCGTTTTTGTTCGAGCGGCATTTGCGATTTTATACGCGCCCATGCTTCTTCAAACGAAAAGCCATTGCGTTCGCAAAGGCGCCGAAGTTGAATTTGTTCATCTACATACACAACGAGAATACGATCAACGAGATGTTCTAAATTACTTTCGAATAAAAGCGGAATATCGAGAACAACAGCTTTTTCCCCTTTTCTTGCATATTGCTCTTTTTGTTTTAGCATATGTTGACGTACGAGCGGATGAACAATGGCATTTAACTGTTTTCGCTTTTGTTCATCATGAAATACGATCGCACCAAGCCTACGTCGATCAATCGCACCATTTGAGTCTAAAATGTCGCTTCCAAACGTTTCAACAATTAGTTGATACGCTTCACCGTCGATGGCTGTGACACGGTGAGCGATTTCATCTGCATCAATGACAGGAATATGTAAGTCACGGAACATCGCCGCGACCGTACTTTTTCCACTAGCGATGCCCCCTGTTAATCCGATCGTTAACACCACCTTCACCCCTATCTCATTTTAAAAATACCAATGACGATAAGCATAATTCCGGGTAAAAACGAGTATTTTTGTAGCCAGTCATATTTTCCGAACGACTTGCCGATTTTTAAACCGCTAAATAAGAAGCTAAAGCTAAGCAAGCAAACGAGAAACGTTGTAAACATCACAGAATAGTTCAAAAGCGCCGCGCTTACGCCTGCGCCAAACGCATCGAGCGACAAGGCGATTCCTAAAAATACAGCCTCCATCCCTGTAATCGTTCCTGAACGGTCAAAATCAGCCATCGTTGGTTTGCGCAAAATTTGAATGACAATGCCGAGCGAACGAATTTCTACGTTCATTAAAAATTTTTCTTCCTTATCATCGCTTTTCAGCATAAATTGAATGAGCATCCATAATCCTAACATGATTAATATCCCCCCACCCATTGCGTTGGCAACGGTTGGCGAAAAAAACATATATAGCATGCGACCAATGCCCATCGCTACTAAAAATGTCATGCATGAAAAAAACGAAATAATCAGCAACGAACGAAGCGGAACATGTACATTCCGCATACCATACGTAATACCGACAGTCAACCCATCAATGCTTACAGCAAACGCAAGCAAAAATAAAGACCATGTAATCATATACGCCCGCCCCTTCCTTGAAAAGCTACCATAGTATATGGAAGAGGTCTAGGCAATGTTCTTACACTACGTTTGGCAATGTTTACAATAATGTGTGCCGCGATTTGCAACCGTTGTTTTGACAATGGGCTCCCCGCATCGCCGGCACGGCTTATTTACACGCCCATATACGTACAATTGCGTTTGAAATGTTCCGATTTTCCCTTGCGTATTGACGTACGTTCGAACGGTACTCCCACCTTTTTCAATCGCTTCTTGTATCGTTTGAACAATTGCCTCATGTAATGCTTCGATTTCTCGTATCGTTAACGTTGCTGCTGTCCGCTCTGGATGAATGGACGAACGAAATAATACTTCATCGACATAAATATTGCCTAATCCTGCGACAATCGTTTGATCAAGCAATGTCGCTTTTATTGTGCGTTTTGTTCGTTGAAGTTGATCTGTAAGCCATGCAACCGTAAATTGCTCATCGAACGGCTCAACCCCAATACTTGATAAAGGAGGGACATGTAATTCTTCCCCTTTACTGAATAAATGCATCGTACCAAATTTTCGCACATCGCGATAACGAAGTTCCGTATGATCTGTGAATGTAAAAAAAATGTGTGTATGTTGATCAAATGGAGCATCTTCTTTTTCATATATATAACGTCCTTCCATACGCAAATGAGAAACGAGGACGACATCATCCAATTGAAAAAGCAAAAATTTACCTCTCCGCCCGATATTGTGAATCGTCTGTCCTTTCAGACGCTCACAAAACGTAGCTACATCAGGGTGCTGAATGATTTTTGGCCAATGCACTTTCACACGTTCAATCGTTTTGCCAACAACAAGCGGAAGAAGCGTGAGCCGCACCGTTTCCACTTCAGGTAGTTCTGGCATGTTTGTTCATCCTTTCCTTACTTCGCATCATACCACGTCGGTCCAAAGTGGTAATCGACCTTTAGTGGAACACGTAATGATACTGCATTTTCCATCACATCTGGTACGATTTTTTTCAACAATTCAATTTCTTCCTTTGGTGCTTCTAAAATCAATTCGTCATGTACTTGCAGCAACAAACGAGTTTGCAGTCGTTCTTCATGTAAACGATTAGCTAAATCAATCATCGCTTTTTTAATAATATCGGCCGCACTTCCTTGAATTGGTGTGTTCATCGCTGTCCGTTCTGCAAAACTACGGACATTGAAATTGCCACTTGTAATATCCGGCAAATAACGACGACGATGAAGCAATGTCGTCACATATCCTTTTTGTTTTGCATCTTGTACGATCTCTTCCATATACCGTTTTACACCCGGATAACTTCGAAAATATCGTTCAATAAATTCGGCTGCCTCTTTGCGCGTAATGCCTAAGTTTTGCGATAATCCGTAGTCGCTAATCCCATAAACGATGCCAAAATTAACTGCTTTCGCTTGACGGCGCATATGAGCGGTCACTTCGTCTTCCTTGACATGAAAAATATCCATCGCCGTTTTCGTATGAATATCGAGATCGTGGTGAAACGCGGCAATTAAATTTTCATCATTAGCAATATGCGCTAAAACGCGCAACTCGATTTGAGAATAATCGGCTGCAAAAATAACCCAATCGTCTGAGGAAGGGACAAACGCTTGACGAATTTTTCTTCCTTCCTCAATACGAATCGGAATATTTTGTAAATTAGGCTCTGTAGAGCTTAAACGTCCCGTTTGAGTCAACGCTTGTTGAAAAATCGTATGCACTTTTCCTGTATCTTTTCGGACGACTTTCATTAAGCCTTCGACATATGTGGATTGTAATTTTCCGAGCTGACGATAGTGTAAAATTTGCTCAATAATTTCATGGTATGGCGCTAACTTTTCTAGAACGTCCGCTGAGGTAGAATAACCTGTTTTCGTTTTTTTCACAATCGGCAACTGAAGTTTTTCAAATAAAATCGTTCCTAGTTGTTTCGGAGAATTAATGTTAAACGTTGTTCCTGCAAGTTCATAAATGCGTTGCTCAATTTGTTCGAGTTGGGCAGTAAACTCTTTTCCCATCTGCTCCAAACGATCAACATCCACTTTCACACCGTAAAATTCCATTTGTGCTAAAATGAACGTCAGCGGTAATTCTAAATGTACAAGCAATTCAAATTGTTCATTTCGCTTTAGTTCTTGAATATATGTTTCTTTCAACGAAGCGATCGCTTTCGCCTTTCGTACGAGATGTTCAGCCAATACATTTGTCGGCGGAATAGCTTGTTTCGCTCCTTTTCCATATACTTCTTCGTCGCTTTGTACATCCGTATATTGCTTCGTTTTTGCAACGGCTGCCACATCCCCATTCGCATCGGTCGGATTGAGCAAGTATGCAGCTAATAATAGATCAAAATCGACACCTTTAAGTTCAATACCGTTCCACTTCAGCGCAACAATCGCTCGTTTGGCATCAAACACACTTTTTTTGCACTGCTCATCTTCAAGCCATCTTTTAAATCGTGATGAAGCGAGAGCTATGTCCGTCGGAATAAAAAAGTGTCCACGCTCATTCACAAGCGCAAAGCCAACAATAGGCGCTTGATGATAATTTTCATCAAGTACTTCGACAACAAGTGCACCTTCTTTTGTCAACATGTGCTCATCAATCGTTTGAACCGTAACAAACGAAATATCGGTTAATGATAGTTGTTCTTGTGAACTTTGACCAATTTTGTCCATAAGCGATGTGAAACCGAGCTCTTGAAATAGCGCTGCTACCCGTTCCGCATCATACGAATGCCATGCTAACTCATCGAGCGATAGTGTCAATGGAACGTCGCGACGAATAGTTGCCAACTGTTTACTTAGTAACGCTTGTTCACGGTACGTTTGCAAGTTTTCCTTTAGTTTTTTTCCAGAAATATGTTCAAGTGAGGCAAGCACATGTTCAACCGTTCCATATTCTTTTAATAATTTTAATGCTGTTTTCTCTCCGACTCCGGGAACGCCTGGGATATTATCTGATGCATCGCCCATTAATCCTTTCAAATCAACAATTTGTGCAGGCGTTAACCCGTACTTCTCCAATACGTGTTTTGGTGTATATCGCTCCATATCTGTTATACCCTTTTTCGTCACATGCACATGAATGCGTTCAGACGCTAATTGTGTTAAATCACGATCTCCAGAAATAATGACGACGTCAAACCCTTCTTTTTCTGCTTTCGTGGCAAGCGTTCCGATAATATCGTCTGCTTCATAATTTTCAAGTTCGTACGTACGAATGTTATATGCATCAAGCAGTTCGCGTAAAAACGGAAACTGTTCCGATAATTCCGGTGGCGTTTTTTGTCTCCCACCTTTATATTCTGTGTATACTTCATGACGAAATGTCGTTTTTCCTGCGTCGAACGCAACGAGTATATGCGTCGGCTTCTCTTCTTCAATGAGCTTCATTAACATCATTGTAAAACCGTAAATGGCGTTGGTATGAATGCCTTTATCGTTATGTAAAAGCGGCAATGCAAAAAAAGCGCGATAAGCAATGCTATTGCCATCAATTAAAACAAGTTTGTTTGCCAAATCGAAAACCTCCTCTTGTATTCATTTATGCTTATTTTACCATGATCGCCGCCAAAAAAGAAAAAAGACGAGAACGTTCGTTGTCCTCGCCTATTCCAAGACAATCGGCTTCTTGGATGAAGGGGTTTTCACCTGTTATGTTATCAATATTTTTTTAATATATGGTAAATCGATTGTAAATATATCGTTAAAATTATTCGTCTGCACAAGCGTCTGCACGAAAATGGACGGTGAATGTCGTCCCTATCCCCACTTCACTTTTTACTGAAATTGTTCCATGATGTGCTTCCACTAAATGTTTCACAATCGCTAATCCAAGACCCGTACCACCTGAGTTGCGACTTCGTGCTTTATCTACACGATAAAATCGTTCAAAAATACGTGGAATTTCTTTTTGTTCAATTCCAATTCCTGTGTCGCTTACATGAACGTGTAGCTCTTTCTCATCTTTCTCCACATAAACCGTTACGCGCCCGCCTGCTGGCGTATAAGCGATCGCGTTATTAATTAAATTAATAAAAATTTGCTTTAAGCGGTGTAAATCGCCATACATATAACAAACCGGTGCATTCGATGTATATTCCAATGTAATTTGCTTATCGTTTGCTTTCGCTTCAAGCATAACGATGACTTCCTTCAATACTTCATGCAAGTCAACAACGGATATATTTAACGTAAATCCTTGCTGTTCGATTTTTGACAAATCGAGCAAATCTTGAATTAAATGTTGAAGACGCTCACTTTCTTTTAAAATAATGGTTAAAAAGTATTCAAGCGTTTGAGCATCGTGCATTGCTCCATCTAACAACGTTTCTGCAAAACCTTTAATGGACGTAATCGGTGTTTTTAACTCGTGAGAAACATTGGCGACAAAATCTTTGCGCATTTGTTCAAGTTTTTTAAGCTCAGTAATATCATGGAATACAACGATAATTCCTTTCCATTCGTCATTTGTCCCAATAATTGGCGTTCCGTACACTTCAAAGTGTTTCCGTTCAATGTCGACTGGAAGAAGCATTTGTTTACGTACATTTACTTCTGTCATAAATATTTCTTCTACAAGTGCAATCACTTCTTTATACGGAAACGCCTCATAATATAAACGATGAACATAGTCGGACGGATCGATACGGAACATTTCTTTATATGCGCGGTTCATTAATGAAATATAGCCACGTTGATCAATTAAAATTAAACCGCTCCCTATATTTTCAATAAGGGCTCGCAAACGGTCTTGTTGCATTTCTTGTGTACGCACCATCTCTTGTAAATTTCGCGCCAAAATGTTTAATGACTGGCTGAGCATCCCGGTTTCATCTTCTCTGCTTTCGTACGTTCTCGCTTTATAATTGCCGCGCGCCAACTCCATCGCTACTTTTGTTGCCGCTTCAATCGGCTTTGTATATTGATTTGTAATTTTCATACCTAATAAAAGAATGATGAAAAAAGCAATACTTAAACTAAACATAAGCAACAGCCAAATTTGTTCATCTACCCGCTCAATCGCATCCATAGGTAAACTCATGACAATATGCCCAAGCTGCTGATCGTGTTTCCAAAATGGTACAGCATAATAATATAAATCTTGTTCTTCTTCAAATATAACTGATTCATCTTCTTTTTTTAATAACGTTTGAATGAACTTTTGATGACGCTTTTTATCAATTAGTACGTAGTTATTCGTATCCAACAGAACTTTTCCGTCTCGATCAACAATTGTGATGCGAGCAGACAGCATATCGCTAATTGCGCGCAATCGTTGCCCAAACATATCAGACTGGAGCGATTTATTTTCCATATATAAAGCCAAAAGTTTTGCCTCTTTCGCCATTCGGTCATGTACCGTGTCTGCATAAAATTTTTGAAACAGTTGACCTAATAACAAACCTAGGCCAAATAAAACAGACAAAATGACAGAAATAAGCCCAAGCAATAGCCGAGAGCGAAATTTATTCATCCGCTTTCGGCTCCTCCAGCTTATATCCTAAGCCGCGTATCGTTTTTATATATACAGGCTTGCGTGTATCTTGTTCGATTTTGTCACGCAAATGGCTAATATGCACATCGACAATGCGCGTATCGCCTGCAAAGTCATAGTTCCATACCGCACTTAATAATTGATCACGCGTCAAGACACGACCTTTATATTTCGCTAAGTATGCTAATAGTTCAAATTCTTTCGGGGTGAGTTCTAATCTTTTTTGTGCAAAATAGGCCTCATAACGATCTGGGAAAATTTCTAGTTGTCCGACAACGAGCGAATCGTCACTATGTTCTTGCTTTTCTTCTTGTCCATGGATAACTGTGCGACGTAAAATCGCCTTCACACGCGCTACAACTTCACGTGGGCTGAACGGCTTTGTCATATAGTCATCAGCACCCAGTTCAAGACCAAGCACTTTATCAAATTCATCGTCTTTTGCCGTTAACATTAAAATAGGGGTCATCACTTTTTGTTGTCGCAGCTGTTTACATACTTCAATCCCATCTAATTTCGGTAACATTAAATCGAGAATGATAAAATCAGGGCGTTCCTCTAACGCTTTATGCAGTCCTTCTTCTCCATCATAAGCTGTCAATACAATAAACCCTGCCTGTTTTAAATTGTACTCTAACAGCGTAACAATCGACTGCTCGTCATCGACAACTAACACACGTTTCGACATAATCATCCTCCAACAACGTAAATTTGTTACATTTTTATTATAACGAGTTATGTGAAAAGAAAAAAACAAAAAAGAGGCAAAAGCCCCTTTTTAAAAGTTATCTAACGCTTTCTCTTCAACGAACGGATATGGCGGAACGACACGCAATGATCCAACCAATACTTCTTCTTCATCGCGGATCGCTTGAACGGAAATATGAATTTCATTATTTTCTTCATCAACAGATGTCACTTCAAATAAAAATTCAACATGCTCATAATGATATACTGGTCGTTTAAATTCAATCGTTTGCGAAACAATATGGCTTCCTGGTCCCGGTAAATACTTTGAAACAGCCGATGTAATGATACCTGTTAACATAATAGCTGGTACGATCGGACGTTTCCATGGCGTTTGCGATGCGTAGTCATGTTGAATATAGAGCGGATTGGCATCGTTTGTGAGCCCTAAGTATAACAATAAATCTTTATCTTCGATCGCTTCCGTTAAGACGAGCTTCTCACCAACGGAAATGTCCGAAATTAAACGTCCAAGTTTGCGTTTTTTGCTCAGCATACCCATCTCCCCTTTGTTTGACCATATACAAAAATTCGGGGAGTCACCCCGAATTTTTTATTATTGTAACACTTTCATCACATTTTTCACCGACTCAACAGATTTTGCTAACGCCGCTTTCTCTTCTTCTGTTAGCTCTAATTCGATGACTTTTTCGATTCCATTGCCACCTAAAATGGTTGGCACACCTAAATAAATTCCTTCATATCCGTATTCGCCTTCTAAATAAGCGATGGCTGGAAGAACTCGGCGCTGGTCTTTTACGATCGCTTCAACCATTTCAGCAAGAGAAGCAGCTGGCGCATAATAGGCACTACCGTTTCCAAGCAAGTTGACGATTTCACCGCCACCTTTGCGCGTGCGTTCAACGATGGCATCTAAGCGCTCCTTCGGAATTAACGTTTCAAGCGGAATGCCACCTGCATACGAATAGCGGACAAGCGGCACCATGTCATCTCCATGACCACCTAAAACAAACCCTGTAATATCTTTCACGGATAAATTTAGCTCTTGTGCAACAAATGTACGGAAACGTGCGGTATCTAATACCCCAGATTGACCGATGACGCGGTTTTTCGGAAAGCCAGATTCTTTAAAAACCGTATATGTCATCGCATCAACAGGATTCGTTAATACGATAATGAAGCAGTTTGGCGAATACTTGACAACTTCTTTCGTGACCGCCTTCATAATTCCTTGGTTTGTCGTAACTAAATCATCGCGGCTCATGCCTGGTTTGCGTGCAATGCCCGCAGTGATAACAACAACATCCGAAT
The DNA here is from genome assembly GCA_002243705.1 of Anoxybacillus flavithermus. GTDB lineage: Bacteria > Bacillota > Bacilli > Bacillales > Anoxybacillaceae > Anoxybacillus > Anoxybacillus flavithermus. The sequence continues at coordinate 1,191,754 of CP020815.1, read as the reverse complement.
CAGCTGTATCCGCATAATCCGACGTGCCAATAATGTTAGCGTCGAATCCAAGAACAGGGCTTGACTCAAGCATATCGAGCGCTTTTCCTTTTGTCGGATTTTCTAATTGTGGAATGTCAACGAGAACGATGTCTCCAAGCTCTTTTTGCGCTAAAATGAACGCCGTCGTCGCTCCCGTAAATCCAGCACCGATAATTGAGATTTTTTTTCGTTTCATACCCACGTTCTTCCATCCCCTTTTTTATTTTATTCTCCCATGTTTCGAATGAGAGCATCTGCGAATTCTGAACATTTCACTTCTGTTGCGCCTTCCATCAAACGAGCAAAGTCATATGTGACGACTTTTGAGGCAATCGTCTTCTCCATAGAGTCAACGATCAGTTTTGCCGCCTCATTCCAACCAAGATGTTCAAACATCATGACACCAGATAAGATGACCGACGATGGATTTACTTTATCCAATCCCGCATATTTTGGTGCAGTTCCGTGCGTTGCTTCAAAGATCGCATGTCCTGTTTCATAGTTAATGTTTGCGCCTGGTGCAATACCGATGCCACCCACTTGTGCTGCCAACGCATCAGAAATGTAGTCACCGTTTAAGTTCATTGTTGCAACAACATCGAACTCGCGCGGACGAGTTAAAATTTGTTGCAAGAAAATATCTGCAATCGCATCTTTCACGATGATTTTTCCTGCTGCTTCTGCTTCTGCTTGTGCGCGGTTTGCAGCTTCTTTTCCGTGCGTTTCAACGATGCGGTCATACTCAGCCCAAGTAAACACTTGATCACCGAATTCTTGCTCAGCTAATTCATAGCCCCAGTTTTTGAACGCACCTTCTGTATATTTCATAATGTTTCCTTTATGAACGAGCGTGACAGATTTGCGACCATGTTCAATGGCGTATTTAATTGCTGCGCGCACTAATCGTTTCGTACCTTCTTCTGAAATTGGTTTAATACCGATTCCCGATGTTTCAGGGAAGCGAATTTTACGCACACCCATTTCATTTTGCAAGAAATCAATTAATTTTCTCACTTCTGGTGTTCCTTTTGCATACTCAATTCCCGCATAAATGTCTTCCGTATTTTCACGGAAAATCACCATGTCTGTATCTTCCGGACGCTTTACCGGAGACGGTACTCCTTTAAAATAACGAACTGGGCGTAAGCACACAAATAAATCGAGCTCTTGACGAAGCGCAACGTTTAATGAACGAATTCCACCGCCTACCGGTGTTGTCAGCGGTCCTTTAATGGCAATTATGTATTCACGAATCGTATCAAGCGTTTCTTGTGGCAACCATTCACCAGTCAACTTAAACGCTTTTTCCCCAGCAAGCACTTCTTTCCAAACGATTTTGCGCTCCCCTTTATAAGCTTTTTCCACAGCCGCTTCTAATACGCGAGATGCGGCTGCCCAAATATCTGGACCTGTCCCGTCCCCTTCAATAAATGGAATAATCGGATAGTTTGGAACGTTTAATACCCCGTTTGTAACCGTAATTTTTTCACCTTGCATCACAATAACGACCTCCAAATCATGTAGTGTAAAAAGGTGAGAAAGGCGAGTTTCTCACCTTGAGCAACCGTTGTTACGCATGTTATGCACGTTCTTCAAGCGGCACGTATACTTGTCTCGTAGGTCCTGTATATTCGGCACGAGGACGAATGAGACGGTTGTTTTCGTACTGCTCTAAAATGTGCGCAAGCCATCCAGACATGCGGCTAATCGCAAAAATTGGTGTAAATAAATCATGATCAATTCCTAAACTATGGTAAACAGAAGCTGAGTAGAAGTCAACATTTGGTGGCAAACCTTTTGTCGATGTAACAATCTCTTCAATTTTCACCGACATATCATACCAATGTGGCTCTCCTGTTAACTTCGTTAATTTCTCAGACATTTTTTTCAAATGTTTCGCACGCGGGTCACCTTGGCGATAAACGCGATGACCGAACCCCATAATTTTCTCTTTGTTATTCAGTTTGTTGTGAACGTATGTTTCCACATTTTCAAGTGTACCGATTTCCGTCAACATTTTCATTACCGCTTCATTTGCTCCGCCGTGAAGCGGCCCTTTTAATGCTCCAATCGCTGCCGTAATACCTGAGTACACATCTGATAAAGTCGCAACACAGACGCGCGCAGTGAACGTCGAAGCATTCAACTCGTGATCCGCATGAAGCACGAGCGCTTTATTAAACGCTTCCTCAGCAATCGGATCTGGTTCTTTACCTGTTAGCATATATAAAAAGTTTGCCGCAAAACTTAAATCTTTGCGCGGTGGCACAGGTTCTAATCCTTTGCGAATGCGAGAAAACGCAGCAACAATTGTCGATACTTTCGCCTGTAGACGAATAGCTTTGCGATAGTTCGCCTCCGGATTCATCGCTTCCGCTTCTTCATCGTATAAGCCAAGAAATGAAATCGCTGTACGAAGCGCTGCCATTGGATGAACTTGATCAAGCGGATACATTTTAAAATGATCAATGACTTGTTGCGGAATATCGGCATTTTCCGCTAACTGCTTTGTTAACGTTTCTAGCTCTTCTTTGTTCGGCAGTTTGCGATGCCAAAGCAAATAGACGACCTCTTCAAACGTAGCATGTTCTGCTAAGTCATCGATATTATACCCAACATATGTGAGCGTATCATCGATGATTGAACTAATTGTGGAAGTGGTTGCTACAACCCCTTCGAGACCGCGAGTTACTGTCATCTTACATCTCTCCTTTTTTTTCTTTTATTCCCCTTTTCCCATGTTAAAACGCGTCGTCGAGCGATTGCTCAAAACGGCTGAATAAAAATGCAAAGAAAATGCTTACATTTTGTTATATATTCACCTATCCGCTTCACGAAGCGAGCAGGGGAATATACACGATCGTTTCGTACATGCTCCACTATTATTATAAACAATTATCAGACTTTTGTGAACTAAAAGACATCATAATTCAAAAATATTATTATAAAAAAGTAATCAATCATGAAAATACATCTACTATTTTCATGATTACATAAGCAATACCTGCGCCTATTAACGGGCCGACAGCTACTCCTTTGAATAAAGATACGGCTAAAATGGTTCCAAGAACGAGCGCAGTCGTTACATGGGGATCTTTCGCAAGCAATGCCACTCCTCCTTTTGCCAACAAAGCAACAGCAATACCCGATAACATTGCAATCCATGCATAAATTGAGCGAACAGACTCCGTTAGTTCCTTAAAACCTATCTTTCCAGTTGCAATCGGAACTAATACCGCAATCGTGATGATTGTCACACCAAGCTGGATTCCTTTTTGCTCTAAATACGGAAGTACTTTAGAACTTAATCCGATACTTTTCACAATAAGTAAAAATAGTACAGCGATGATGAGAGATTGATTTTTCGCCATCATACCAATGACAAGAAGAATAAACAGAAAAATAAATGGCTGCATGAAATATGCCCCCCTTCTTTGAAACTTTTTCTTTCTTTGCATTGTATATTATAATAGTCGTAAATGACAAAAGACGGGAGGTGAGGACATGTCAACTCACTACGTATATCGTTCCCTTCGCTTTTTATTTGTCATCTTTGTCATCATCGCCGGATTAGCGAGCTTATATTATGTATCAACGTTAACATATCCGTTTTTAATTGCGTTAGCGATTGCTTTCTTTATTAACCCGGTCGTTGATGCATTAGAGAAGAAAGCGAAAATGCCAAGAGCGTTGGCGGTCATCGTTGTTTTAATTTTTTTGCTCGCACTCGTTGCTGGACTTGTTACCCTTCTTGTTGCCGAAATCGTGACTGGCACACAATACTTAGCGACAGTTGTTCCCAATCATTTTCAAAAGCTCGTCATTTATATAGAGCAGTTTGTGGCAAGCCAAATCATTCCGCTCTACAACCAACTAGCTACACTCTTTAAAAATTTAGACACATCTCAACAAGATACGATTATGGCAAACATTCAATCCGTGGGAACAAAAATTGCTACAACGGTCGGGCAATTTATCCAAAATATATTACAAAATATTCCTTCAATTATTGGATGGTTGCCTAATTTTGCAACAATTTTTATTTTCTCGTTGCTTGCCACATTTTTTATAAGCAAAGACTGGTATCGTCTAAAAGCATTGTTTCAAAAATTGTTACCAACCAAAGTGCAGACGAGTACGACAAAAGTGTTTGCCGAATTAAAAAAGGCGCTATTTGGCTTTCTTAAAGCACAGGCGACACTCATTTCTATTACAACACTTATTGTATTAGTTGGCTTGCTTGTGTTGCGAGTAGAATACGCAATTACGATCGCTCTTATTATCGGCATTGTCGATGTTTTACCGTATTTAGGAACAGGATTAGTATTTGTTCCATGGATTGTGTACGCTGCGATGAGCGGCAATACTCATTTCGCAATCGGTCTTGGTGTACTATATGTCGTTGTTCTCGTACAGCGACAAGTGATGGAACCAAAGCTCCTTTCCTCGAATATCGGACTCGACCCATTAGCTACATTGATCGCTTTGTTCGTCGGTTTTAAATTGATCGGATTTCTCGGTTTAATCGTTGGGCCGGTATTGCTCGTCATTGGACGAACGTTGCATCATGCTGGTGTATTTCAAGATATTTGGAACTTTATTATCGGAAAAAAAGAAGCATAAGCGACGAGCTTATGCTTTTATTTTCGAATGTAAACCCATGTTTTTGTATAAAACATCCGCTTCAATAGGCGAACAAGCCACGGCTTTATTTTTTCTCGCGCAAATGGGAGAAGTAAAATAAATCCGACTGTGTCAGTAATAAATCCTGGCGTTAACAATAACGTCCCACCAACTAAAATACAAACTCCATCTAATAGCGCATCGCTTGGTATGCGCCCGTTCATAAACTCATATTTTGCACGTTGAAGCGTGGATAGTCCTTGTTTTTTCGCTAAAAAGGCACCGATGATACCAGTCGTCACGATCAATGCAAAAGTTGGCCATATCCCCATTGCTTTTCCTGACAAAACAAGAACAACAATTTCTAACGCTGGAATAACGATAAAAAGAAGAAAAAAGATGTTTCGCACACACATCCCTCCCAAAATAATAAAGAAGGGGATGTCCCCTTCTTTATTATAGCACGCTCGCATGGCCGCGATAAATGGCACCGAAGCTCGCATCTACCGTGATATCTTGTCCATCTTTTAAAATAGCTGTCGCATGGTTTACCCCAACAATGACCGGAATGCCTAAGCTTAAACCAACAACAGCCGCATGGCTTGTTAAGCCGCCTTCTTCTGTAATGATCGCCGCAGCTTTTTCTAACGCTTTCATCATGTCTGCATCCGTTGCTGGAGCAACTAAAATGCCGCCTTCTATCATCTTTTCGAGCGCTTCTTCCGCTGTTTTGGCTACAACAACTTTCCCGAATGCTGATTTACGGCCAATCCCTTGCCCTTTCGCAATCATATCGCCAATCATATGCACTTTCATTAAGTTTGTTGAACCTGTTTCTCCGACTGGAACGCCCGCTGTAATGACAACAAGGTCGCCATGTTTCACGATGCCTGTATCAAGAGCTGCTTCCACAGCAATATCAAGCATTTCATCCGTTGACGTTGCGTGTTGAGCAACGCGTGGATAAACACCCCAAACGAGCGCTAATTTACGCGAAACACCTTCATTCGATGTAACAGCGATAATTGGCGCTTTTGGACGGTATTTTGAAATCATACGCGCGGTATGCCCGCTTACCGTCGGTGTCACAATCGCCGCGACATCTAAGTTTAATGCGGTGTGAGCAACCGATTGTCCGATCGCATCTGTAATCGTCGTGCCGCTCTGTTTGCTTCGTTTCGATAATAAGTCGCGATATTGTAACGCTTGTTCTGTGCGCAGAGCAATGCGGTGCATCGTTTGTACCGCCTCGACTGGATAAGCCCCTGCTGCTGTTTCACCTGAGAGCATAATCGCATCTGTTCCATCAAAAATGGCGTTCGCCACATCGCTTGCCTCCGCACGAGTTGGACGTGGATTGCGCTGCATCGAATCAAGCATTTGTGTCGCTGTAATGACTGGTTTTCCAAGCGCATTACATTTTTTGATTAACTCTTTTTGGACAAGTGGCACTTCTTCTGCTGGAATTTCAACGCCTAAATCTCCGCGTGCAACCATTAAGCCGTCTGCCACTTCTAAAATTTCATCAATATTGTCTACGCCTTCTTGGTTTTCAATTTTTGGGATAATTTGAATGTGTAATGCGTTATGTGCTTCGAGCAATTCGCGAATTTCAAGCACGTCGGAAGCGCGTCGAACGAACGATGCGGCGATGAAATCAATTCCTTGTTCAATACCAAAGCGAATGTCCTCTGCATCTTTTTCCGTAATACCCGGTAGTTTTACTTTTACTCCTGGGACGTTTACGCCTTTTTTATTTTTCAGCACGCCACCATTTAACACTTTTGTTTTGATCTCTTTTGCTTCTTTGTCAACAGCTAATACTTCTAAACCAATGAGTCCGTCGTCTAACAAAATCGTTGAACCGACATGTACGTCATCGATGAGTCCTTCATAAGTAATCGAAAATTTTTCTGGTGTGCCAAGCACTTCTTTCATTGAAATGGTGACTTCAGCACCTACTTTTAACTCAATTGCTCCATTTTCCATGTTATGCGTACGAATTTCTGGACCTTTCGTATCCAATAAAATCGCAACTGTTTTTCCTGTCATTTTTGCCGCTTCGCGAATGTTTCGAATGCGCGCTGCATGTTCTTCATGACTTCCATGGGAAAAGTTAAGACGGGCCACATTCATTCCCGCTTCAATCAATTGCACAAGTTTTTCTACACTTTCACTCGCAGGACCGATCGTACAAACAATTTTCGTTTTGCGCATAAATACCCTCCTACACTTTGCATATGGAAACGATACCACAAATATCCATTAGATTGAAAGCTCTTTTGATAGTTGATACATCTTTTGATCGACCGTATGGGTTTGGGCTAATGCTTCAATAATATCGTGGTCAACAAGTTGGTTGTTTTGAATACCGACACAACGTCCGCCCTTTCCTTCAATCAACAATTCTACGGCACGAGCACCTAAGCGGCTCGCAAGGACACGGTCAAACGCTGTCGGTGAACCACCGCGTTGGACGTGACCGAGTACTGTCACACGCGTTTCAAGTCCCGTTGCTTCTTCAATACGCTTACCGAAGTCCACACCGCTACCGACACCTTCTGCAACAATAATGATACTATGTTTTTTGCCGCGTTCATGTCCACGTTTGAGACGCGAGACTATTTCGTCCATATCATAGTCTGCTTCTGGGATTAAAATACTTTCTGCCCCGCCTGCAAGACCTGCCCAAAGCGCAATATCACCAGCATGACGTCCCATGACTTCAATCACATATGTACGTTCATGAGATGTCGCTGTATCACGAATTTTGTCAATGGCATCAATAACCGTATTTAACGCTGTATCAAAACCAATTGTAAAATCTGTTCCTGGAATGTCGTTATCAATCGTCCCCGGCACACCGACACACGGATAACCGTGTTCTGTTAACTTTTTCGCGCCTTGATAAGAGCCGTCACCACCGATGACAACAAGTCCTTCAATCCCATGTTTTTTCAACTGCTCAATTCCTTTTAACTGCCCTTCTAACGTTTTGAATTCTGGGCAACGAGCAGTATATAACATCGTTCCGCCACGATGAATAATATCGCCAACATCCCCGATTTCGAGTTTTTTAATTTGACCAGCAATTAATCCTGCATATCCGTGATAAATGCCGTACACTTCTAATCCGTGATAAATCGCTTTTCGAACAACGGCACGAATGGCAGCATTCATTCCCGGCGAATCGCCACCGCTCGTAAGCACACCAATTCTTTTCATCGCTCTTCACCTCTTTAACAAAATAAAATAAGAAGTATGACCTCTTACTTTAAGATAACACGAAGGTATATAGAACACAATACATAATGAAATGTTTCACAAAACGTTGATTTTTTCACACTACAAAAAGTTTACCCAAAGCTTTTTTTTTCATGTAATAAAAAAGGCCATCGACATGGATGACCTTTTTTACATAACCGACACATGTTGCTGAGATTCAACAAAGTCGCCAATCTTCTTATATTTTTCATATCGCTGCGCAATCAACTGTTCGGCATGTAGTGGAAGCAATTCACGCAAGGAACGTTTAAGCACATCGTCAATATATTTCGCTTGTTCATCAACATTTCGATGCGCACCGCCACGCACTTCTGGAATAATTTCATCGATGACACCGAGCTGTTTTAAATCTTTTGCTGTAATTTTCATCGTTTCTGCAGCTTTTTTTGCAAGCGATGCATCTTTCCATAAAATTGCTGCTGCTCCTTCTGGTGAAATAACGGAATATGTTGAATTTTCAAGCATGTGAACGTAGTTTCCAACACCGAGGGCAAGCGCACCACCGCTTCCTCCTTCGCCAATAACAACGCATACAACTGGAACTGTCAACCCTGCCATTTCAAATAAGTTCCGTGCGATTGCTTCGCTTTGCCCCCGTTCTTCAGCAGCCTTTCCTGGATACGCCCCCTTCGTATCAATAAAACAAATAATCGGACGCCCAAATTTCTCAGCTTGCTTCATTAAACGAAGCGCTTTTCGATATCCTTCTGGATGGGGCATACCAAAATTACGACGAATATTTTCTTTCGTATCTTTCCCACGTTGATGACCGATGACAGTCACAGGTAATCCGTGATATTTTGCAATTCCTCCTACGATCGCTTCGTCATCACCAAAACAGCGATCACCATGACATTCGAAAAAGTTTGTAAACAACCGTTCAATATAATCAAGCGTTGTCGGTCGATTCGGATGGCGCGCAATTTGCACACGATCCCACGGGCTTAAGTTTGCATAAATGTCGTTTTCCAGCTTTTCAAGTCGGGCTTCTAATTTATTAATTTCATCGGAAAAGTCAACATCGCGATGCTTTGTAAATTCTTTTAATTCACTAATTTTTTTTCGCAATTCTACAAGTGGTTTTTCAAATTCTAATTCGTATGCCATTCGTCTCCACCTCGCGATTGGTGAATGTCTAATACATTCGTTAATGTGTCTTTTAGTTCATGACGTGGAATCACCGCATCTAGCTGTCCGTGTTTCAATAAAAACTCCGCTGTTTGAAAGTCATCTGGCAATTCCTCACGAACGGTTTGTTCAATGACGCGCCGTCCTGCAAAGCCGATGAGTGCCCCTGGCTCAGCAAAATTGTAATCTCCAAGCGAGGCGAAACTTGCTGATACACCACCTGTTGTCGGATGAGTCATCACTGAAATAATAAGCCCGCCTTGTTCACTAAACAGTTTTAACGCAGCGCTTGTCTTCGCCATTTGCATCAAACTTAATACACCTTCTTGCATCCGCGCTCCACCTGAAGCGGTAAAAATAATAAAAGGTACCGATTTTTCCATCGCTCGTTCAATGGCACGTGCAATTTTTTCTCCGACAACCGATCCCATACTTCCCATGCGGAAACGGGAATCCATTACGGCTATAACGACCGGGAAACCGTTTATTGTTCCTTCACCGGTCACGACTGCTTCATTTAGTTTTGTTTTTTCGCGATCTTCCTCAATTTTTTCCATATATTGAGGGAATTCGAGCGGGTTTTTAGAAAGAAGGTGACGATCGTATTCTTGAAACGTTCCTTCATCTAATAAACACCCAATTCGTTCAGGAGCAGACATCGGATGATGATAGCCACACGATATACAAACGCGTAAGTTTTTCACTAGTTCTTTCGTATACATGATTTTTTTACATTTTGGACATTTCGTCATAATGCCTTCTGGCACGTCTTGCTTCGCTTGTTCAGATGGAATGGTAGCATATTTCTTCTTTTTGGAGAACAAATCTTTCAGCACATATTTCCCTCCCCTACTTAGTCCATTTCTACTTTACCGAATAAAAACAACTTTGTTTGTCATATTGTGTCAGTTCTCTTTCGACATTTTTTGCATCACGTATTGTTCATACACCGCTATTGCTTCTTCACACGACCGTTTTCGTAATGCCACCCACATTTGTTCATAAAATTCGGAAGGGAGAGTCAACGTATAGACGTGTTTAAAAAAGTCGGCTAATACGAGCCAAATGCGCAACAGCAAATCGTTATCCGTCGCTTCTACAATTCGCCGAAAAAATGAATGATACGTATGTTCCTCCCGTTTGATACGCTCAAGCTTCTCATCCGTCAGTCGTTCACAAGTAAGCTGCAAACATATTCGTTCGATAAGAACTTTTGTTTCGATTAAATCTCGTTTTTCCCGATTTCCTTGTAAAATAAACGAGCCGAGAAGCTGAATGAGCTGATGGTCACCAAACGGTTTCATAAACGTTCCTTCCCCGCGACGCGTTTCAATTAATCCGAGCAACTCTAACGCCCGCAACGCTTCACGAACAGAAGAGCGTCCGACTCCTAATCGGTCGGCTAGCTCTCGTTCAGATGGAAGCCGATCACCTGGTTGAAGACCTGCTTCTTCAATCATGCGATGAATTTGCCAAAATGTTTCGATGTACACTTTAGAAGTAGTCATGTTCATGCTCACCTGCAATGAAAGCCAATTGTCGTGTCCGTCTTTCTACTTCTTTCGGATCGACAATAATTTGTGCAACACCTGTTTCCATCGCAGCTTTCGCCACAGCAGCGGCAACAGCTGGAGCGACACGCGGATCGAATGGAGCGGGAATGACATAATCCGCACGTAGCTCGTCTTCTGTAATTAAATTAGCGATCGCCTCAACGGCTGCCATTTTCATTTGTTCATTAATTTGTTTAGCGCGCACATCAAGCGCTCCTCTAAAAATACCTGGAAACGCTAAAACATTATTCACTTGATTCGGATAATCAGAACGCCCGGTGCCAACAACAGTTGCACCTGCTTGTAACGCTTCTTCCGGCATAATTTCTGGCGTCGGGTTTGCCATCGCGAAAATAATTGCATCGCGATTCATCGTTTCAATCATACTCGTTGTCAATGCTCCTGCAACAGACACACCAATGAATACATCTGCGCCAACAATCACTTCCTGTAACGATCCAGACTTTCTCTCATCGTTTGTCCACTGAGCAACGTCTCGCTTCACGTCATTCATCCCGTACGGGCGTCCTTCATAAATTGCCCCTTTGGAATCGCACATGATCATATGCTTCACTCCGTAACAACGAAGCAATTTAATAATCGCAATCCCAGCTGCTCCTGCTCCATTAATAACAACTCGAACGTCTTCTATTTTTTTATTCACTAACTTTAATGCATTCACTAAACCTGCAACGGTCACAATCGCTGTTCCGTGTTGATCATCATGAAAAACAGGGATGTTCAGTTCCTGCTTTAAGCGTTCTTCGATGATAAAACAATGCGGGGCCGCGATATCTTCCAAGTTAATGCCACCAAATGTCGACTCAAGTAGCTTTACTGTTTGAATGATTTGTTCCGCGTCTGATGTATTTAAACAAATTGGAAACGCATCAACTCCAGCAAAACTTTTAAAAAGGACTGCCTTTCCTTCCATGACTGGCAGTGCTGCTTCTGCCCCGATATTCCCAAGTCCTAACACCGCACTTCCATTGGATACGACAGCTACTGTATTCGCTTTTAACGTATAATCATATATTTTGCTCGGTTCTTGATGGATCACTTTGCACGGTTCTGCTACACCGGGAGAATAAGCCAAGCTTAAATCGTAAGCATTTTTTAACGGTACTTTCGCCTTTACTTCTAGTTTTCCTTGATAGCGCTTATGCATACGGAGCGCTTCTTCAAACAACGACACGACATCTTCCTCCTCACAAAGTGATCCTTACTGGTCTGACCACTTAACTTCTATAAAAATATAATAAAAATGAAAAATAGTAAAGCATTTTTATTTCACTGCAACATTCCCATCCCCGAGCAATGTTACTAATTGCCGAATGCATACATCGTTTGGAGACACCGCGTATTCATGGGAAAGCTGTACTTTTTTTCGTTCCGTTTCATAATACAAAATGACAGGTGCATGTCCACGATGAGCGGTTAGCACATCCTTCAACTGCTTTAACACAACTGGCGACGCATGCTGTTCATCAATTTTGATATACACACATACTGGTTTTCTCACTTGTTGTACAATGAGATGCCACCCGCTCGATCGCTGCTCTATTTTTCCTTCCATATACAGTATGCTTCCTTGTTGCAATAAATCATGAAACCGCCGATAACTCGTCGGAAATACGACCGCTTGCCATTCATCACTATCATCACAAATTGTAACAAACGCCATTTCTTCCCCTTTTTTCGTCCGTTTTCTCGTCACCTCCTCAACATATACAATTACTTTGCCATGATTCACATTTTCTTTCGTCCATTCATACATGCGCTTTGCTCCCCACATCGAATAAAAATGTGAAAATGATTCAACAGGATGTGGGGACACGTATACGTTCAGCCATTGTTTTTCATATTTTAGTTGATCGATAAGCGATAACGGCTCAGCATGAACGTATTTTGGCTGTACATGAAGAGAGAAATTCATCAACTCCGCATGCTCAATCGCAACATCAATGCTTGCGTAAAGGGTGGCACGTTCAATATGAAACTCGTCAAAACAACCTGAAAAAATAAGCGCCTCGATCACTTTTTTTTGTGAAGATTCCATACGTAGCCGTGAAACAAAATCAAAAAAATCGGAAAATGGACGTTTTTGACGCTCGCGAACCATTTGTTTGACAAAAGCAGCGTTCACTTGCTTAATTGCCAACAACCCAAAGCGAATACCGTTATCATCAACAGTAAAGTGCCCTTCGCTTCGTGCAATGGAAGGAGGGAGTAGCCGTATTTTTTTGCTCCGAAGTTCGTGTACACACTGCATCATTTTTTCTTTTTGCCCACTTACGTTTGTTAGTACAGCGGCATAAAAATCAAGCGGATAATGTGCTTTAATATACGCGAGCATATATGCGATGTAGCTATATGCTACCGCGTGGCTACGGTTAAACCCATATCCAGCAAAACGAACGATAAGCTCATACAATTCGTTTGCGAGATGCGCATCGTATCCATTTTGTATGCATCCCTCAATGAAGTGTTTTTTCTCTTTTTCCATTTGTCCAACGTCTTTTTTACTTATTGCTCGACGTAATAAATCTGCCTGAGCTAATGAAAATTTCGCCATTTGTTCAGCAATTTTCATAATTTGTTCTTGGTACACGATGACGCCATATGTCGATTGCAAAATCGATTGCAAATCATCATGCATGTAATGGATTGGTTCACGGCCATGTTTGCGAGCAATATATGTTGGAATTTGTTCCATCGGTCCCGGACGAAATAAGGCGTTCACTGCAACAATATCTTCAAACGTTGTCGGTTGTAATTCGCGCAATATCCGCTTCATTCCTTCTGACTCAAGCTGAAACACACCAAATGTATCCCCTCGACTTAAAAGTGCGTACGTTTTTTGATCATCAATTGGCATGTTTTCAAAACTCAAACGATGGCCTGTACGTTGTTCAATGCTTTGAATCATTTGTTCGATCATCGTTAAATTTTTAAGCGCAAGTAAATCGAATTTTAGTAAGCCTAGTCGTTCAAGCGCATCCATTGCATATTGTGTCACATATGTTGTCGTCTGCCCGCTTTGAAGAGGGATGATGTCCGTTAATGGACGGGGGCTAATCACAATACCGGCAGCATGAACGGACGTATGCTTCGGTAATCCTTCAATTCGTTGTGCAACGTAGTGCCATGGGAGCGTACGATCAAAGCTTCCAGTTGCTAGCGTTTGTTGGATTTCGCGTTCATCGACATCAAAAACACGACCAACTTCACGAATAGCAGAACGCATTCCGAAAGTTCCAAACGTCACAATTTGTGCAACGTGATCGGTTCCGTATTTTTGCTCGATGTAACGAATCACTTCTTCACGACGATCATCTGGAAAATCGATATCAATATCTGGGAGAGATAAACGTGCCGGATTTAAAAAGCGCTCAAACAATAACCCATATTGCAGAGGGTCGACTTGGGTAATACCGAGTATGTAAGCGACGATCGATCCAGCGGCTGATCCACGTCCCGGCCCCGTTAATATGCCTCGTTCACGAGCAAAACGAACAAAATCAGCAACAATTAAAAAGTAGTCACTAAAATTCATCTGTTGAATGATTTGCAGTTCATATTGCAATCGAGCGACATATGCTTTTGGTCGATCAGGAAACCGTTTCGTGAATTGCTCCCAACACCACGTTTGCAAATATTCGTCAGCCGTTTTCCCAGAAGGAACAGGATAGCGCGGCATAAACCATCTTTTAGACTCAAACGTCACATGACATCGCTGCGCAATGCGTACCGTCTCCTCGACCGCTTCGTAACCACTTGAAAATAACGCGGCCATTTCGTGAGCACTTTTCAAATGATATTCATTTGTTGCCAAGCGAGGACGGTTCGGGTCAACCATTTTCTTTCCGTGTTTCATTGCAAGCAAACATTCAAAAGCAAGCGTATCTTCTTTATATATGTAACGCACATCGTTTGTTGCCACGAGCGGGATGTCCCATCGTTTACTATGTTCAAAAAGTAGTGACAACAAATGCTCTTGTTCTTGTAAGCCATGTCGCTGCACGTTTATATAAAAGTCGCCACGTTGAAACAGCTTCGCATACGTTTGAACGATCGCCTCTGCTTGCTCTATTTCGCCGTTCAATAAATGTTGCTCCACCCGACCGTATACCCCACTTGTCATACCGATGAGTTCGCTCGTATGATGTGAGAAATCAAGCAAAGAAATGCCCTTTCCATCATTCATTTGAATGGCTGTAGCAATATGGACAAGTTGACGATACCCGTCGTTATTTTTTGCTAACAACACAAGCTGATCCGGATGACCATGTTCATCCATAATCGTTGCCATCATGCCGATAATTGGCTTAATTCCATGCGCTTGACACGCCTCATAAAAAGGCATAACGCCATATAGGACGTTTTCATCTGTTAAAGCGATGGCTGGAAATTGGAGTTCACGTGCGCGCGTGACAAGTTCCTCTATTTTGACTGTGCTACTTAATAAGCTATAACCACTCCGCACTTGTAGATGGATAAACGACAATGTGTCTCCCACCTTTTCTATTTTTTTCTATTATATGCTCTATAAAAGCCGAAAAGCAAAACATACCTTGTTTATTTGTCCCATATACATAGTATACAGAAGGAGTGAGCGAGATGGAGATAAAAACAGCGTTTTTACCTGCTTTTATTCAAAGCTATTTCATTGCTTTAGGCGTGTTAGTTGGAGGGGCACTCATCGGGGGATTCGGGGCTTTTTTGTCTGGTGAACCGCCGCTGACGATGATGTATCGCTTTGCGAGCAGTTTGAAAATTTGGGCGTTAATTGCAGCCATTGGTGGTACGTTTGATACGTTTTACAGCATGGAACGCGGATTTTTCCAAGGGGAAACGCGTGATGTCATTAAACAATTTTTACTTATTTTATCGGCAACTGGCGGGGCACAAACAGGTATGACATTCATTCGCTGGTTTACACAGGAGCATGGCGCATGAGAGTTCCACCGTACACACGCGATCCAGGCTGGCAACGCTTTTTCGCTGGAGCGGCAATTGGTGCACTTATCAGTTGGATCGTTTTCTCACAAATCTTTGGCATTTTACAAGAAAAACAAGTGCGCCTGCTCAAAATGCAACAAGAAATTATTGCGCAATTAAAACATGATTTGAACATTTGGCAACAAGATTACATTCAGCTAAACAAAGAAAATAAAAAGCGACTAACAATCCAATCCATTGATGTAAAAGTGATCAATGCCAAATCTTATGGCATCGACACGTATACAACTTTTCGCATGGAAGAAGATATAAAAAAAGACATTCAACATATCACCGCAAAAGATATTGAAACGGTATATAAAAGTAGAGAGCTATTAAAAAAAGCAATTGAAAATAAAACGTACATCATCGACAATCGAACGTACCATCTCGATATCGAAACGATTTTATTTTTCACTCATATATCTATTGAACTAAAATTAAAGCAACAGTAGAAAGCGCTCTACTGTTGCTTGCATACTTCATTTAAATCTGCCAATACGTGTTCAACTTCTTCCCACGAATAAATCGACGCACCTGCTGCTAGCGGATGACCTCCGCCACGGTATTTTTTCGCCACTTCATTGACAATCGGACCTCTTGAACGAAGACGGACACGAATTTGATCGTCTTCTTCCACAAAAAACACCCATGCTTTGATTCCTTCAATATTTCCAAGCACACTTATGAGTTGTGAAGCTTCGGACGGCGTTGCATCGTATTGCTTCAACAACTCTTTTGTTAATACAATATGAGCCACTCCGTATTCAGATAGCTCAAAATTTTGCAACACATATCCGCTTAAATGTGCGAGCGACAATTTCGTCCGATACAGTTGATCATATAAATCAACGAACGAAAACCCGTATTCAACTAGTTCGCTTGCGTACTTAAATGTTTTCGGATTCGTACTTGGGAAAAGAAAGCGACCTGTATCACCGACAATGCCCGCATAAATGAGCCGAGCAGCTTCTTTCGTTAAAATAAGACCTTGTTCTTTTCCAATTAAGTATAACTCATAAATCATTTCGCTAACGGAGCTTGCATTTGTATCGATCCATAAGATGTCGCCGTACGGATCTTCATTTGGGTGGTGGTCGATTTTAATAATCTTTTTCCCTAGCTTATAGCGTTGATCGCATACCCGTTCTTCGTTTGCTGTATCGCAAACAATGACAAGTGCATCGTTATACATTTCATCCGGAACAACATCCATCTTACGTAAAAATTCAAGCGACGGTTCATCTTTTCCAACCGTATATACTCTTTTTTCTGGAAACGACGCTTGAATAAGCTCTGCTAATCCTCCTTGTGAACCGTACGCGTCGGGATCAGGACGGACGTGACGATGAATAATAATCGTATCAAATTGTCGGATATTTTCAATAATTTCCAGCACTTTTTGTTCCATGGCGTTTCTCCCTTTTTTTCTCCATTAAAACATATTTTATTATGATTCGAAAAGATGTAAAATAATCACGCAACAATTTTTTCTTTTGGAGGACTGAATATGCCAATATTTGTTATACTTATCGTTTTTTCGCTTTCGTTTTATTTGTATTACAAAATAAAATATGTCCGCAGTAAAAAGCCGATGGAACGAAAATGGATTAGTGCAAAATCAAGCATGGCGCTCGGGTCGTTTGTATTTTTCTTTGCGATCAACCAATTTTTCATTCATCAGTCGACAGTATCTCTCATCGTTGGCATTGTGCTTCTTCTCGTCGGTGCAGGGAGCATATGGGCAGGATACCGAGCTCATCGCTATTACTTTCCGCTTGCTGTAAAAGAAGCGGAAGAAACGAAATAGGCTGCCGTACGCAGCCTATTGTCGTTCAAACAACTGACACATCATTAATGCCTTTCCGACAAGCGTCCCTTCGTTAAACACTTCAACGTCAACTTTCCCAAATTTACGTCCAATTTCTAACAATTTCGGTTTAATATCGATCACGCTATCAATTTGCACAGGCTTAATAAAGTAAATGGTAATGTTCTCTACTACCAAATCACCTCGTTTATGTAAACGAAGCGCGCGCGTAGCTGCCTCAGTTACAATTGTCGTAAATACACCATATGATAACGTTCCTAAATGGTTCGTCATTTGCGGAGTAATGTTACAGCGAAAAACGCCATCAACTGTTTCAGTTAAAAATTGGGTTGTTACAATATCGTCAATCGTCTCACCCACTTGCGGCTGACGTTGCACCATTTGCAATGCTTTCAATACGTCTTGGCGACTAATAATTCCTTGGAGCCGATCATATTCATCGACTACCGGCAACACTTCGATGCCTTCCCACACCATCATATGTGAAGCGGAAGCGACTGACGTTTTCCCGCTTACCGTAATCGGATGTTTCGTCATTACTTTTTCAATAAGCACATCGCGCTCATACCCCATCACATCTTTGGCCGTCACAATTCCTTGCACTTTTAATTGTTGATCGATGACTGGAAAACGACTATGATTCGTTTCACGATTGAGCTCATACCACCTCTCAACTTGGTCGGTCACATACAAATATGCCGTTTTTTCAAATGGTGTTAAAATATCCTCAACGAGCACGATTTCTTTTTTAATCAACTGGTCATAAATGGCGCGATTAATCATCGTCGCAACTGTAAATGTATCGTAACTTGTCGAAATAATCGGCAACTGTCGCTCATCCGCTAATTTTTTTACGTGTTCTTCGGTATCAAAACCACCTGTAATTAACACACCTGCCCCAGCTTCAAGCGCTAATTCATGCGCTTTCGTTCGGTTCCCAACAATCAACAAATTCCCTGCACCTGTATAGCGCATCATCGCTTCGAGCTTCATTGCTCCGATCACAAATTTATTTAACGTTTTATGTAATCCTTCTTTCCCACCGAGCACTTGCCCATCGACGATATTAACGACTTCGGCATACGTTAACCTTTCAATATTTTCTTTCTTTTTTTGTTCAATTCGAATCGTTCCAACACGCTCAATCGTGCTTACATACCCTTTTGTTTCAGCGTCTTTAATGGCACGATAAGCCGTTCCTTCACTTACTCCCATTTCTTTCGCGATTTGACGAACAGATATTTTTTCTCCAACCGGTAAGCTTTCGATATATTGTAAAATTTGTTCATGCTTCGTAATCGTCAAGTTGTCCCACCCTTTTTCGACAGTTTCTTACTTTATATTATAAGGGTGTGCATGTTGGCATTCAATGAACGTTTTTACAGTTCGATACTTTCGCCAATTCGTAAGACGCGACCAATCCCCTCAATCATTGACACAAACTGTTGTGGATCTTGTTGAATGACAGGGAATGTATTGTAATGAATTGGAACAACCATTTTCGCCTTTAACCATTTTGCTGCGATCGCCGCATCTTTCGGTCCCATCGTAAAATTATCACCAATTGGCAAAAACGCCACATCAATATCATTCATTTCACCGATAAGTTTCATATCAGAAAATAACGCTGTATCCCCGGCATGATAAATCGTTTTTCCTTCGGCATGAAATAAAATACCGCTTGGCATTCCTGTATACACAATCGTTTCATTTTCTTCTACGTAGCTAGAGCCGTGAAACGCTTGAGTTAGTTTTACCTTTCCAAAATCAAACGTAAATGATCCACCAATATGCATCGGATGGATGCGAACACCTTTCCAGCTCAAATACGTAGCTAATTCATACGGAGCAATGACGAGGGCATCGTTCTTTTTCGCTAATGAGACCGTATCACCGACATGATCATTATGGCCATGTGTTAATAAAATGACATCGACATGAACGTCCTCTGCTTTTAAATCCGTTAACGGATTTCCTGTAATAAAAGGATCAATGAAAATTGTTTTGCCGTTCGTTTCAATTTTTACAACAGAATGTCCGTGATAAGTGAGCTTCATCTTTCCTTCTCCTTTCTTCGTTTTTTACATGATTTTTTTCTTCGTTTTTGCACTATTTCCTTCTTTTTTCATTCGTGATAAGCTGAAAAAGAAAGGATGTGAACTGGATGGAACGAATAAGTAAACTCCAACAAAAATTGAAAGAAACAAATGCATCATGGGCGTTCATTACATCGACAGCAAACGTTTTTTATTTTAGCAACTTTTACAGCAATCCACATGAACGACTGTTAGCTATTGTTATATTTCCAAATGACGAACCGTTTCTCATTTGTCCAGAAATGGATGCAAATCAAGCAAAGCAAGCGGGTTGGCCGTATGCGATCGTCAGCTATGATGATGTACATAATCCATGGCGTATGTTGAGCAATGAACTAAACAAGAGAAATGTACAAACAGAACAAATCGGCATCGAGAAATCTCATATGACAGTAAGTCGTCTTGAACAACTTCAATCATATTTTCCTCATGCCTCATTTGTCGATTTGACCGATACGCTTCATGAGTTACGAATGATCAAAGATGAAAAAGAGCTACAAACGCTTCGTCAAGCGGCTGAATTAGCTGATTTTAGCGTCGATATCGGTGTTCGTTCCATAAAAGAGGGAAGAACAGAATTAGAAATCATCGCGACAATTGAATACGAGCTAAAGAAAAAAGGGGTGCGCACGATGGCATTTGATACGATGGTCCTCGTTGGAACAAATAGCGCACATCCCCACGGTGTCCCAGGAATGAATCGCATTCAAGCAGGTGATTTCGTGTTATTTGACCTCGGTATCGTGCTTGATGGATATTGTTCCGACATTACGCGCACGGTCGTATTCGGGCAACCAACAGAAGAACAAAAACGCATATACAACACCGTCTTACAAGCACAGCAAGCTGCCATTCATGCATGTCAAATTGGTGCATCCATCGGAAGCATTGACAAGGCAGCTCGTTCACGAATTGAACAAGAAGGTTACGGGGCGTACTTCCCACATCGAATCGGCCATGGTCTCGGTATTGACGTTCATGAATATCCGTCCATGAATGCAACAAACACCATGTCACTTCAAGCTGGAATGGTATTTACAATTGAGCCCGGTATTTACGTCCCATCAATCGGTGGCGTACGCATTGAAGACGACGTATATATGACTGAAAAAGGACCTCTTCTTTTAACAACATATCCAAAAGAACTACAAATCGTATAGGCTGTCACGATGGCAGCCTATTTTCGATAACGATGAATGACATCAAGACCGCCCGTCACTTCAATGACTGTTCCCGTAATCATATCGGAACAATCATCACATAAAAACTCCACAACACGTGCAATATCTTCTCCTGTTCCTGAACGACCAATCGGCGTCATATCATCTTTCCGTTGGCGAGCATATGCAATTGTTGCTTCTTTCATGTCTCCAATAATATTCCCCGGACAAACCATATTCGCTGTAATGCCATACTCCGCTTCTTCAAGTGCAATCGTTTTTGTTAATGAAACAAGCCCAACTTTTGCCGCGCTAAATGCTGAACGGTACATCCATCCTGGCGCGTGATCTGCTCCTTGAAAACCGTATGTCACAATGCGCCCAAAACGTTGATTTCGCATAATTGGTACAACCCGTTTAAATAAATGAAACATCGCACTCAAATTTCCTTCAATCATTTCATACCACTCATCATCCGTATAATCAGCTAATTTTTTCGCTCAAATATGTAAGGACCTGCGTTATGGATTAAATAATCGATGCGGCCGAATTTCGCAACCGCCTCATCAACAATGCGAATTAAATCTTCTTTCTTCGTCACATCGCCTTGGACAAAATGAAGACGCTCATGACAGCCACGATACATTTCTTTTAACGCTTCAACAGCTTGTGTATCGCTTCGATAATGAACGGTAACAGCATATCCTTTGTTTAAAAATCGTTCCGTCACCTTTTTTCCAAGACCTTTCGTCCCTGCCGTTATAATAGCGTGTCTCATAAATCATCCCTCCATCTATGCTTTGCTATGTTTATCGTACTACAAACAGACGGAGGAACACACATGGAATGCTCGAAAGAAACAAAAGAGGCATCATCGCCTCCTTTGTTCATCCTCTTGTTCAATAACCCCACTAATGTAAGCGTCTGTAATTTGCTCAGTTACTTCTGAAACGCCGCTTTCATCATAATAAAGTTGTTCTTTTTGTTCCTTTTCACGCATCGTTCTACCCCTTTCGTCATAAATTTTTCGACAATATGTAGTGTTTGTTTTACAAAAAATGATATACTTGAATTGGAAGGAAAATTTTTTATTGGGGGAATGTTTATGTACAAATATAAAAAATTTTAGTGGCAGTGGACGGCTCAAAAGAAGCGGAATGGGCGTTTAAAAAAGCAATTGAAATTGCCAAAAGGAACGATGCGTCACTTGTTCTTTCGCACATTATCGATGTTCGCTCATTTGCGACCATCGAAGCATACGATCGAACAGTGGCAGAGCGAGCAGAAAAATTTGCTAAAGAATTGTTGCAATCGTATGAAAAACAGGCGGTTGATGCAGGCGTCAAAGAAGTTGTCACAGATATTGAGTACGGTTCCCCAAAAGTGAAAATTTCAAAAGAAGTCGCTCCAAAATATGAAGTTGATTTAATCGTTTGCGGTGCAACAGGAATGAGCGCTGTAGAACGTTTTTTCATCGGAAGCGTTTCCGAACATATTACACGATATGCGAAATGCGATGTACTCGTCGTACGCACACCTGAACAAACAGAGGCATAAAAGCGTTTGCTTTTATGCCTCTATCATTTGTTTTGCTTTCTCAATCGCTTTTTTCACTTCCGTAAACCCTGTTCCTCCTGAGCTCGTGCGACGGTTGACAGCTGTATACGGATTGAGCGCTTCATAAATATCTTCCTCAAATAAAGGGGAAGCTTGTTGATACACATGAAGCGGTAAATCAGCTAAAAAAACACCTCGTTCAATACATGTCAGCACAAGTTTTCCGACGATTTCATGCGCCTCGCGAAACGGCACACCTTTTTTCGCTAAATAATCAGCTAGTTCCGTTGCATTCGAAAAATCTTGCTTCGTTGCTTTTTCCATCACATCTGTGCGAATCGTCATCGTTTCAATCATACCAGTAAAAATGTTTAAGCTACCGATCACCGTTTGCACGGTGTCAAACATTCCTTCTTTATCTTCTTGCATATCTTTATTGTAAGCAAGCGGTAGCCCTTTCATAACGGTCAATAAAGCCATTAAGTGACCGTATACTCGCCCTGTTTTTCCACGAATGAGCTCAGCCATATCTGGATTTTTCTTTTGTGGCATAATGCTGCTTCCTGTCGCAAACGTATCATCCATTTCGATGAACTGAAACTCTTGACTTGACCAAAGAATGAGTTCCTCACAAAAACGGGATAAATGCATCATTAAAATAGAGCTATTACTTAAAAATTCAATAATAAAATCGCGATCACTTACCGCATCTAAACTGTTTTCATATATGCCATCAAAACCGAGAAGTCGGGCGGTGAGGTGGCGATCGATCGGAAATGTCGTCCCAGCGAGCGCCCCAGCGCCAAGCGGTGATTTGTTCATTCGTTTGAGCGATTCAGCGAAACGCTCGCGATCACGCTCAAACATCCATACGTACGCCATAAGATGATGAGCGAACGAAATCGGCTGCGCACGCTGCAAGTGCGTGTAACCCGGAATAAGCGTTTCGATATGTTGTTCTGCTTTTTCGACAAGCACACGTTGCAACTGACGAATTAGTTCAATAATCTCTATCACTCGTTTTCGTAAATATAAATGCATATCTGTCGCCACTTGGTCGTTTCGGCTTCTCCCTGTATGAAGCTTACCACCAACAGGACCAATTTCATCAATTAACATTTTTTCAATGTTTAAATGAATGTCTTCATAAGTAACAGAAAAAGAAAGCTCTCCTCGTTTCGCTTTTTCTAACAGTTTTGTTAATCCTTTTTTGATCGTTTCAACATCTTCTTTTGGCAAAATGCCACATTCACCAAGCATCGTCACATGCGCGATACTTCCTTCGATATCTTCTTCAACAAGTTGTTGATCAAAATGGATCGATGCACCAAAGTCATCGACCCATTGTGCTGCTGTTTTTGTAAATCGTCCCCCCCATAACTTTTTCACACGCTCACCTTCTTTTCTCCATTGACGATGCTATATACTTTTGTAGGCAAGCCAAATAGAGAAATAAATCCGACAGCCGCTTGATGATCGAATTCATCTTCTGCTGTATACGTCGCTAATTTTTCATCATATAACGAAAACGGAGATTTCCGACCTTCTACAATCGCATGGCCTTTAAACAATTTCACGCGTACAACGCCTGTAACATTTTTTTGTGTTTCCTTTAAAAACGCAACGAGCGCATCTTTTAGTGGTGAAAACCAAAGGCCGTTATAGATGACTTCTGCGATTTTTTGCTCAATGATCGGCTTGAAGTGAGCGACTTCTTTAACAAGTGTTAAATCTTCTAACTCTTTATGCGCTTTAATGAGCGTCATCGCGCCAGGACATTCGTACACTTCACGCGATTTAATGCCGACAAGTCGGTTCTCAACATGATCGATGCGGCCGACGCCATGTTTCCCTGCTAATGCATTTAATTGTAAGATGAGCTCTGCAAGCGAATATGCTTTTCCGTTAATTGTTTTCGGTATCCCTTGCTCAAAGCCGATTTCAATGATGTCTGGTTCATTCGGTGTATGTTCAAGCGCAACTGTTAACTCGTATGCTTCTTCTGGCGGCGCAGCCCACGGATCTTCCAAAATGCCACATTCGTTACTTCTTCCCCATAAGTTTTGATCGATGGAAAATGGACTATCTAAATCGATTGGAATCGGAATGTCATGTTGTTTCGCATATTCGATTTCTTCTTCACGTGACCATTTCCACTCCCGAACAGGTGCAATCACTTTTAAATTCGGATTTAATGCTTGAATCGATACTTCAAAGCGCACTTGGTCATTTCCTTTTCCTGTGCAACCGTGCGCAACAGCAACTGCTCCTTCTAATTCAGCAATTTCAACGAGCTTTTTTGAAATTAACGGACGGGACAACGCAGAGATGAGCGGATATTTTCCTTCATATAGCGCATGGGCTTGCAAAGCAATTAACGCATATTCATTCGCAAATTCTTCTTTTGCGTCAATCATATATGACTTGACAGCACCAACTTTTAGCGCTTTTTCTTTTACAAATTCTAAGTCTTTTCCTTCACCCACATCTAAACAACAAGCAACAACATCATATCCTTGTTCTTGTAGCCATTTAATCGCTACCGATGTATCTAAACCTCCTGAATAAGCGAGCACCACTTTTGGATTTGCCATGACCGTTCCTCCTTAAAGAATAAAAATACTTATATATTTATATTTATTCATTTCGCATATTAATAATGTAACAGCTATTTTTCTTTTTTTCAATAACTATTTTGATTAAAATAAAAATTAATAAGCGAAAAGGATGGGAGAATAACATGAGTGCACATTTTATATATGATGAACGCCTTGGCATTCGCCTGCCACATTTACAAAAAGAATGGGACATGTACACAAAAGAAGAACAAGCAGAAATTTTATTAGAATGGGAGACGATTCGTGGCAAAATTCCTGATCGAATTATCGAGCTAGAACAACAAATTAATGAAAAGCAACGACAGCTTGGAGAAGAAAATGATTTCTCTCGCTCATGCACGCTCAACTTTGAAATTGCAGCGCTCGCGTCCATCATTAACGATTTATGGATTTGGTATCGAATGAATCAAACAGTAACAAACCGCATACATCAATAGGAAAAGCGCAAATCGCCCCAATTTCGCCTAAAGGCAACCCGCATCGTGCGGGCAACGGCGAAATGTCGCCATCCTTGGCTCCGCGAAGAGCGCACAAGCCCCACCGAGGAGAGCTCGAACCAAGCAGTCGCTTGGTTCTGCGTGGGTAACATCACTGAAGTATCTCAATGTGTCGCCGCCGCAGTATGGGGCGGAGCGCATCACACCGATGGCGCTTGGAGCTAGACAGCTCCCCAGATTTGAAATTTTATACTTTCTTATCTTTTAAAAAAGGTGCCCATACGGACACCTTTTTTATGCTAAGTTCGCTAATCTCATCACATCACGGGCGATCATAACCTCTTCATTCGTTGGAATGACTAATACTTTTACCGGAGAATGCGGATAACTAATAAACGCTTCTTTGCCGCGCACTTTATTTAATGCCGGATCCCAGTAAACACCCATAAATTCAAGTCCGCGTAATACTTTCGCGCGCACGACATCACTATTTTCCCCAATACCAGCTGTGAAAATAATCGCATCGACACCGCACATGCGCGCTGCGTATGAGCCGATGTATTTATGAATGCGCCCAGCAAACACTTCGAGCGCTAATTCTGCGCGTTGATCACCTTTTGCAGCTGCTTCTTCAATATCGCGTAAATCGCTTGAAAAACCAGTTAAACCAAGCATACCACTCTTTTTATTTAAAATATCAATGACTTCCTCGGCTGTTTTCCCTGTTTTTTGCATAATGTACGGGATTAACGCTGGGTCGATGTTTCCTGAGCGCGTCCCCATTGCTACACCAGCAAGCGGTGTAAAGCCCATCGACGTATCGATCGATTTCCCGCCTTCTACCGCTGCAATACTTGCTCCATTTCCTAAATGACAAGAAATTAAACGAAGCTGCTCAATTGGGCGACCTAACAATTCAGCTGCTCGCTGTGTCACATATTTATGTGATGTGCCATGGAAGCCATATTTACGAATGCCGAACTTTTCGTAATACTCATACGGCAAGCTATACAAAAACGACTGTTCTGGCATCGTCTGATGGAATGCTGTATCAAATACTGCAACAGCTGGTACGTTCGGTAACACTTCACGAAACGCTTTGATGCCGACAACGTTTGCTGGGTTGTGCAATGGCGCTAAATCAGATAAGTCTTCAATTTCTTTTAACGTCTCATCTGTAATTAAAACGGAGTCGCTAAATTTCTCTCCACCATGTACCACACGATGACCAATTCCTTCGATTTCGTCAAACGATTGAATAACACCAAGTTCAATTAATTTATCAAGCAACATTTTTACAGCAACCGCATGATCCGGAATTGGCGTTACTTCTTTTATTTTTTCACCATTGACTGTAATATTAAAAATCGCATCTTCAAAACCAATTCGCTCAACTACACCTTTTGTTAATACTTCCTCGCTCGGCATGTTGAACAATTGAAATTTTAACGAAGAACTTCCTGCATTGATCGCAATGACTTTTGGCATTTGATTAAACAGCTCCTTTAACGTCGTTCACAATTATTGTATGCAAATATGCGAATTTCATCGGTACGTCTCTCATTTTACGTGTCGTTCATCGCCCTTTTCAAGTATGCAAACGTGACGAAAACGTTTTCTTCACATATTTGTTATATTCAGAAGGTTATGAACGATTTTCTTTCAGCCATTGTTCAAGCTTCACAACCATCGCTTGCATCGCCTCTTTATTTGAGAAGCTAGGGAGCTGTGCGAGCAATGCTTGTTTCGGTGGTTTTGCATGCGCGCCTTTCTTTTGCAAAATAAAAATACTTTTCGCTGCCTTTTCATTTTTAAACATCGAAAGCGGAAGTTGCAACAAGCCTTGAATAAACATTTCTTCTTTGATTAGAGCATGCAGTTGTTTTGATTCGTCTGATGTAAACAGCGTATTTGGAATTACGAGAAATACATACCCGCCTTCTTTCGTATAACGAATACTTTGCTCAATAAACAAATAATGAGCGTATGAATGACCGCTTGTTGCATGTAAGCGAAACGATTTAGCGTTTTCATCATCTGGGTAATATCCGATTGGCAAATCACATACAACAACATCTACTTGTTCAATAAATAATGGTTTTAGGCTGTCTTGATGAAACAATTGAATGTCATGTTGTTGTAAATTTGCATTTACATAAGCAAGTTTCAATAATAAATCGTCTGCATCCGCTCCGTAACTTTTTACTTTTTTATTTGTCAGTTGATTCAAAACAGCTGTCATTAAATTCCCTGTACCAATAGCAGGATCGAGAAGCGATAACGAAAAATACGTTTTTGTAAATTCATCAACTAAATAGCCGATAAATACCGCTACCGCATCCGGCGTCATTTGGTGGTGTGGCTGTACGTATTCCTTCATTCCTTTCAACATCGCTAATTGCAACGCTTTACGGATGTGTTCATTTTTCCATTCGTGCAAATGAACAGATGCATACGCCTTTTGTAACCGTTTCTTTAACAACTCGCTCACTTCTTCTTGCAAGACATCCTCATGAAATAAGTTTTCACCTGTTTCCGCAACAGCCTCTAAATACGAACATTTTAATTCTTCTTGTAACCATGTCGCCGTTTCATCAATGACTGTAAATAGCTTTTCCAATACACTTCACTCCTTTCTGTCCGACATTTTATTTTAGAAAATATAAACGAAAAAGGCTATCCCTTTTTGAGATAGCCTCAAATCATTATTGTTGAGCTGCTTGTTTTGCCGCTTCAATGGCCGCTTCATAGTTTGGATGATTCGTCGCTTCTGATACATACTCAACATATGTCACGCGATCGTTGCGATCCACCACAAATACAGCACGAGCAAGTAAACGTAGCTCTTGGATGAGTACACCGTATGCTTGGCCGAATGACACATCACGATGGTCAGATAATGTCACAACGTTTTCTAATCCGTTTGCTGCGCACCAACGCTTTTGGGCAAATGGCAAATCGACGCTAATCGTTAATACTTTTACTCCTTCGATGCTTCCTGCTTCTTCATTGAAACGACGTGTTTGGGCATCACAAACGCCTGTATCAACAGATGGCACAACACTAATTAAACGAACAAATCCTTTTGTATCATCTAATGTCACTGGTGATAAATCGTTAGCAAGCACCGTAAAATTCGGAGCTGCATCACCGACTTTCACTTCGTTACCGATTAATGTGACAGGATTTCCTTTAAATGTAACCTTCGCCATAGTAAGCCTCCTCGTTATATAAGATACAGGCTCATCATAACGTAATTAGATGAAAAATTCAATTATTTCGATTGAGACTAAATATCAAAATCTGGTGCTTCATGTTGTTGCTGCGGCTTTTCTTTTTTCTCAAACATTTGTTGAATTTTTTCAATCGCTTGCGGGGCTAAGTCTAAAATTTTCTCGTATAAATGCGTGCTTTCGTCCACATGCAACAATTTCACACCGGAGCTGTTCACAATTAAAAAAGCAATTGGCGTAATGGATACTCCACCACCACTTCCTCCGCCGAACGGATGAGCTTCTTTTTGTTGTTCATGCCCGCCATTTAACATAAACTCACTACCGCCTGCCGCAAAGCCGAAACCGACTTTCGAAACGGTTAAAATGACACTTCCATCAGGTGTCTCGACAGGATCACCAATAATCGTATTCACATCGATCATTTGTTTTAAATTTTCCATTGCTGTCGTCATTAGTCCTTCAATTGGATGTCCACTCATGTTCATTCCTCCTAGAAACTTTTGCCCCTTTTTTCCAATGTTTAACGACCTTCAGTCCTGCTAATATAGCATAACCGATTCGAAAACGGATCATACATGTAAACGACATACGCGACAATGCCCCTTGAAAAAAAGGCACGATGGAAATGGAAGGAGTGCTACAAACGTTCATATATTTACTAATCATCGCCACCACCCAATATTTTACTGACCATCCAGTCCCAACAAGCATCGCTGTTTTTGCTGCGTCCCCAACCCCGATTTGTGTATGCCATTGAAACTGTAAAACCGACACATGTTGCAAAAACTTTTTCATGATTGTATGTAAATGAACGATTTGGTTTAGCCATTGTTTCAATTGCGCTAGACGTTGGCGAGCATCGGTGACAGTAAACGTTGTTTTTTCGTCTTTTCCTGTTGTTGTTTTTTGCTCTGTCACTACTCCAGCTTCCTTTTTCGATATTTCAATGAGCGGAACAACAAATCGGTAATGAAATATGCGAAGGATACGAACATCAATGGTAAATTGATCATTATCTTGTGCATGTTGAAATTGAATCGTCATGTATACATGTAAAAAAGGAATGAACGTTAAGAAGGCAATAAAGATGATGGCAATAATAAAAATCATCGGTTTTTCACTTCCTTCCCGATGACATTTTCGACAAAAACGAGCAAAATTAAACGAATAAATTCGCAATGAATGGAAAATAAATGATAAAATAAACGTGAGGACATTTTAACGGAGGGAAAACGATGACTGAACGCCGTAATCGCATGTACTTTTTTCATAAACATGATGAAGAAACGACAAAGCAAGTACAACCGCTTATTGAACTCGCCAAACAGTATGGATTTCAAGTCATGGACGATGCGAAGCATGCAAACATTATTGTAAGCGTAGGTGGCGATGGGACATTTTTACAAGCCGTCAGAAAAACAGGCTTCCGTGACGACTGCTTATATGCCGGTATTTCAACGTCGGGTTCATTAAGTATGTATTGTGATTTTCATATTCATGATACGGACAAAATGATTGAGGCGATGGCAACCGAACAAATTGAAGTACGTAAATATCCAACGATTTACGTTACAGTAAATGACTCTACATCATTTTATTGTTTAAATGAATGTACGATTCGTTCAAGTATTATTAAAACATTTGTCATGGATGTATTTATTGATCATTTGCATTTTGAAACATTCCGTGGGGATGGCATGATCATTGCTACACCGACGGGAAGTACCGCCTACAACAAATCGGTCAATGGGGCAGTCGTAGACCCGATGCTTCCTTGCTTTCAAGTAAGCGAATTAGCATCGCTAAACAACAATCGTTATCGCACCCTCGGTTCATCATTTATTTTAAGCGGAAACCGAAAACTTACATTAAAAGTCGTACAAGACGGAAACGACTATCCAATTATCGGGATGGATAATGAAGCATTAAGCATTCAACATGTTGAAAAAATTGATATTGCATTAAGTGGAAAAGTCATAAAAACGGTCAAATTAAAAGATAACTCTTTTTGGGAAAAAGTAAAACGAACATTTTTGTAAAAAGAGGCATAACGCCTCTTTTTACCATTTTCTTCGATCAACAAGACACCGCTCTTCTTCGTTTATACGATGTACAGAAACGAATACTGGGGTCACACGAATGACGTTGTTAATTTTTTGCTTCGCTTCTTCACCCAGTTCTTTTTCGGTGTAAATCGTTAATTGATCACGGTCGTTTTCGTTTGTCACAATGGCTTGGAATGTCGGACACCCCACTTCCGTCATCACT
The DNA here is from genome assembly GCA_002243705.1 of Anoxybacillus flavithermus. Lineage (GTDB taxonomy): Bacteria > Bacillota > Bacilli > Bacillales > Anoxybacillaceae > Anoxybacillus > Anoxybacillus flavithermus. Next base: position 1,160,940 of record CP020815.1, on the reverse strand, counting down.
TGCTTTAACTGTTGTTCATGAACAAACATTCCTTTCACTTTTACACTAGTTCCGACACGTCCAAGCACACCGACGATACGCTCTCCTTTGTAGCCATCAACCCACCGTGAAACATCTCCCGTACCAAACCGAACGAGCGGATACGTCCGATCAAATATCGTAACAACGATTTCCCCTTCTTCATCAAGCGGTACGCCTGTAATCGGGTCGCATAATTGCACGATCGCACGTGAACTAATTTTTAAGCCCGATCCCTCTCGATCTTCAAACGCGATACACCCGCAATCAGCTGTGCCATATCCTTCAAAAACGCGAATACCTCTTTGTTCAAACTGTTCACGCATGCTTTCCGTTAACTTCTCTGCGGTAAAAAACGCCTTTTCTACTGCGACACGCACTCTCTTTTCATCCGCGTACTGCAACAATAAATGTAAAAAACTTGGTGTACCGACATATCCCGTCACTTGTAAATCGCTCATAAGTTGCACTTGCAGTTCGCGATTGCCCGGTCCTGCAGGAACGACTGTCGCTCCGATCTGACGAAGGGCGCTATCAAACATAAAACCTGCTGGAGATAAATGATAAGAAAACGTGTTTTGGACAATATCATCTTTCGTAAAACCTGCTGCTTGAAGCGCCTCTGCAAATCCCCAAACGTCTTGATCGTCTCCTTGTGGATCGTAAATCGGTCCTGGAGACATAAATATGCGCGCCAATTCATTCGATCGTTTTGTAATCATATTCCCAAATGGCAACGCATGTTTTTGGAAAAGAGGCAATTGTTCCTTTTTTAATACAGGAATACGATGAAGTTGTTCAATCGCTTCTAGTTCATACGGATCGATGTTTTCAGCGTCTAATCGCTTGCGCAATGCAGGCGACTGCTCATACGCCTCAATTAAAAATGATTTCCATCTTTCCACTACAACCACCGCTTTCTCCGTTTATACGACTTCACTTCCCGATAATTTTTCCTTCCTTTTTCACTTATGCCGAGGTAAAATTCTTTTACATCTTCATTTTCAAGTAGTCTCTCAACAGGACCGTCCATGACAATGCGACCGTTCTCCATAATGTATCCGTAATGCGCAATCGACAACGCGATATTCGCATTTTGTTCAACGACGAGAATGGTCGTTCCTTCTTCTTCGTTAATTCGTTTAATGATCGAAAAGATTTCTTTCACAAGTAGCGGAGCAATTCCTAACGACGGTTCATCAAGCAATAAAATTTTCGGTTTCGCCATCATCCCTCGACCAATCGCTAACATTTGTTGTTCTCCACCTGATAAATATCCAGCTTGTCGATGACGTAACATATGAAGCTTCGGAAAGTAATGATATACTTTTTGCAAATCAGCTTTTATGTTTTGGCGATCTTTACGCGTATGAGCACCGACGATTAAATTTTCTTCTACCGTCAAATGTTCAAACACTCGCCTTCCTTCCATACATTGAAAAATACCTTTTTTCACAATTTCTTCTGCATCTTTTCCTTCGATTCGTTCCCCATATAACTCAATATAACCATCAGTCACTTCACCGTCTTCACTTCTTAACAGTCCCGAAATTGCTTTTAGCGTTGTTGTTTTTCCTGCCCCGTTACTGCCAAGCAACGCGACAATTTTTCCTTCTGGAATGACCATCGACATTCCTTTAAGCACGAGAATGACACGATTATACATCACTTCTACGTTGTTTAACGTAAGCATCCGTCTCCCCCTTTCTGAAAGTAAAAGGGTGCTTCCCGTTGAAAACACCCTTTCATTCACTTTAATATCCGAAGTAGTCTGTAAACACCTTAAACTGTCCGTTTTCTACTTTTGCTAGACGAATTTGATTTGTTCCCGCATGGTTGTCAGCCGTAAACGTAACTGGTGCAGCTAAGCCTCCCAAATCAAGATCTTTTAATTTTTCTAATCCTTGACGGATGCCTTCTCCACTCGTTGGATCGTCCGCCTTCTTAATTCCTTCCACTAAAATTTTTGCTGTCACCCATCCTTGAATAAACTTTTGGTTTTTATCCTCTAACTTTTCACCTTTGCTCGCTAAGTACTCTTTCACTTCAGCCATGCCTGGTAAATCTTCATATGGAAACGCATGCGTGACAACGCCGATGAACCCTTCTGCCGCATCCCCTGCAATTGGAAGCAATCCTTCACCAGTTGTCCAGTTTAAACCAATAAATTGTGTTTCAATGCCTAGTTTTTTCGCATCTTTTAAAATCGTTGCTGTCGCTCCCCATGTTTGTTGAATAATCGCATAATCCGGTGCTTTTTTCTTCATATTTAGAAGCTGGGACGTCGCATCAAGCGCTTTTAAGTCAACAATTTGTTCATCCACAATCTCTACTCCAATTTCTTTCGCGAAATCTTTTGCATCTTGAATTGGCGACTTTCCAAATGCGGTGTCGTTGTAAATGAGCGCAACTTTTGGCGTGCCGCCTGTATGATTTTCTTTAATCCAACGGAGCACGGAACGAGCTTGATCGGAATACGATGCAGCTGTTAAAAAGTTGTATGGACTTTCTTTTATATTTTTTAAATTTTCAGAATAAGAAGCGGAAAAAAACGGTAGCTTATCCGCTGCCACTTGTTGTCGTAACGCTTCTGTATCAGCTGTTCCCCATCCTAAAATGGCGGATACTTTATCGCTTGACTTGTATTTTTGATACAACTTTTGTGCTTCAGGAATTTTGTACGCATAATCTTGACCAACAAGCTCAATTTTGTAGCCGTTTACCCCACCTTTTGAGTTAATATATTCAATATACGCTTTCTCTCCTTCTGCATACGGTGTACCAACATCACCGGTTGCACCTGTAATATCAAACAGTGCACCAATTTTAATCGTTCCTTGCTCTTTTCCACCCTCTTTTGTCGGTTCTGTCGCTGCCTTGTCACCTCCTGAACATCCAAACAACATGCTTGCACCAAGAAGCAATGTGGCGAGTAATGCACCTTTTTTCTTCATTCATTCATCCCCCTTATGTTTTCTCATTTTTATATAAAGCGGTTATCCCGCTTTATTACTTCGTATAAGAAAATGGCCAGAGGCGAAAATAATTTTTTATATTGGACCAAATTTTATTTAGTCCATCTGGCTCATACACGAGAAATAAGATGATCACAACCCCGAAGACAACTTCTTTCATACCAATGAGAACAGCTTCTAACCCAGGAAACGTACCGCTTAATACATCGACAACGCTCCGTAAAACAACCGGCATAAGCGTAATAAACACAGCTCCATACAATGAACCGAACACGCTTCCTAAGCCACCGACTAAAATCATCGCTAAATATTCAATTGAAACGGAAATGCTATAAAGTTCTGGGCTAACGATCATCGTGTAATGCCCAAGAAGCGCGCCAGCAATACCAACGAAAAATGAACTAACGAAAAAGGCAAGCACTTTGTATTTAAATAAATCAATCCCCATCACTTCGGCAGCAATATCGCGATCGCGCACAGCGATGAATGCGCGTCCGACACGCGTGCGAAATAAATTCAGCGAAAAAACAATCGTAATGAGTAAAACGACAAACATTAAGTAATAATAGCTCGTTTCACTCGTAAACGTAAACGAACCGATTTGTGGACGACTCAACACAAGCCCCGCTGTACCTCCAGTTAACGAATCCCAACGTGAAATGACAAACAAAATGATTACTTGTGCGGCCAGCGTGGCGATCGCTAAATATAGCCCTTTTAAACGCAGTGATGGGATCCCAAATAAAGCACCGACAAGCGCTGTAATGAGACCAGCAAGCGGGAAAGCGATCCAAAAGCTGATGCCTAGCTTTGTAGTTAAGATGGCGGATGTATATCCTCCTACTCCTAAAAATGCACCAACCCCGATTGAAATTTGACCAGTAAACCCTGTCAAAATATTTAATCCGATGGCCCCAATGCCTGCAATACCACATAATGTCGCCAAACCGACTACGTAGTCTGTCGCAACCATAGGAAAAAGTGCAAATAGCGCAACAATCGTTACAATACGCCAGCGCACACGTGCAATTTTCCAAATCGCCATATCTTGCTTATAATCGACATGGAACTCACCACATTGCATCACAAACGGATTTCGCACCATTTCTCACACCCTTTCAATTTCTTTTTTACCAAATAATCCGTACGGTTTGACCATAAGAATGATGACGAGAATGACAAACGGAATGACTTCTTTCAAACCGCCTCCGACAAGCGGATCTAAATATCCCCCTGTCATGCTTTCAATGATCCCGATGAAAATCCCACCGATAATTGCCCCAGGAATGCTGTCAAGCCCACCTAAAATAGCAACCGGTAACACTTTCAATCCGATCAGCGAAAGCGAAGAGTTAACTCCATTAATATTTCCTAATAGCACTCCGCCAACTGCTGATACAATTGCTGCAATCGCCCATGCAATCGCGAAAATCGTTTTTACACTAATTCCCATAGACAAAGCTGCTTGTTGATCGTCTGCCGTCGCCCGCATCGCGATCCCAAACCGTGAATATTTGAAAAATAACGTAAAAATGATGAGCCAAATCATTACGATGACAAACGACCACGCATATACAGGAGCAATAATGACTTCACCAAACTGCAATGGCTTTTCAGAAAAAACAGGTGGATATACACGCGTTTCATGTCCCCAAATGATATGGACGATTCCTGCAAGTACACTCGATAGTCCGATCGTTGCCATAATCATAGAAATGACCGGTTTTCCAATGAAAGGACGCAATACTACTTTCTCTACACTCCAACCGAGCAATGCACTAAACGCTAGAGCAAGCAATAGCGCCGCAATAAATGGAACGTTATAGCTAGCAACAAGCGTTAAACAAACGTATGTTCCAATGAGTAAAAACTCGCCTTGCGCAAAATTAATGGCATCGCTCGATTTGTAAATGAGTACAAACCCTAGCGCAACAAGTGCATATACACTCCCGACAACGATGCCGGTTACAAGCATTTGTAAGAAAAAAGCCATTTACGCTGCTCCCTCCCCTTCATCAATCGAGACGACTTTTAACGTCGTTTTAATGACTTGTTCTTTGCCATCGCGATATTTGATTGTTCCTTCTACAGCGATATGATCTGTCTCTGAATACATCCCTTCAATAAGTGAAGCATATTTTTTGGCGATAAATTGACGACGCACTTTTTTCGTTCTTGTTAACTCTTCATCATCTGCATCAAGTTCTTTATAAAGCAACACAAATTTTTTCACACGCGCTTTCTCTGGAAGCGATTGATTAATTTCGTTTACTTGTTCTTGAATAAGCTGAATCACTTCTTGTTTCGCAGACAAATCAGAATATGTCGTATAAACGAGTTGATTTTTTTCTGCCCAACGCCCGACGTTCGCCATATCGATGTTAATGATTGCCACAACGTATGGACGATCGCGACCAATAGCCACAGCCTCTTGAATGTACGGGCTAAATTTCAATTTGTTTTCAATAAATTGTGGCGAAAACATCTCACCCGTTTGTAAACGAATGACATCTTTCAAACGATCAATAACATACAAATGACCGGTTTCATCTATATACCCTGCATCGCCTGTATGCAACCAGCCGTCCTCAATCGTTTCTTTCGTTGCTTTTTCGTTTTTATAATAGCCACAACATACACTCGAGCTTTTTAACAAAATTTCACCTTGCTCAGAAATTTTCACTTCCGTTTCTGGGATTGGCAAGCCAACGCTATCCACTTTAATGTCCCCATCGCGATGAACAATCGCAATGCCTGATACTTCGGTTTGACCATAAATGCTTTTCACATTCACACCGATGCTGTGGAAAAAGCGAAATACATCTGGACCTAACGGGGCGCCACCTGTATATGCCCGCTTTAAACGCAACAACCCAAAATGATCTCGAATGGCACTAAACACGAAATAATCAGCCAATTTATACAAACATTTCGTCCAAAATGAAACATCGCTTTTCGTAAAATGAGCTTCTGCTACTTTTTCTCCGATTGGTTTGCACCATTCATACATTTTTCGTTTGAACCAACTCGCATCTTGAATGCGCACTTGAAATTTTGAAACAATATCTTCATAAATGCGCGGTGGTGAAAACATGACGTGTGGTCCAATTTCTCGTAAATTTTCAAATACTGTTGAAGGCTCTTCTGGGAAGTTCACAACTATGTTGCAGTGGAATGCCATGGAAATGGTCATCATTTGTTCGCCTATCCAAGCGAGCGGTAAAAATGAAAGGTATTCGTCTTGTTCGTCAAGTGGGTCGATTTTTGCGAGGTTCTTTGCCATTTCAAATAAGTTGCGATAAGAAAGCTCCGTTCCTTTTGGATTGCCTGTCGTTCCAGATGTATACGATAAAATGGCAATATCATCATAGCATCCTTTCCGCACTTCATCATCAAAATATGTCGGATGCGTTTGTTCAAATTGACGACCGAGCGCTTGCACATCTTGAAAATATAATAGTTTATCGTGTTTGTAGTTTCGCATACCACGTGGATCATAGTAAATAATATGTTTTACTTTTGGAAGATTTTTTTCTACTTCAAGCACCTTATCCACTTGTTCTTGATCTTCAACAACGACAAACGTTGCGTCACAATTGTCAATAATGTAAGCAAGCTCATTCGGTAACGACTCTTGATAAATGCCGACAGACACCCCTCCTAAACTTTGCGTTGCGAGTTGGCTAAATACCCATTCAGGTCGGTTATCCCCGATGATCGCAAGTTTATCGCCGCGGCGAAACCCGAGCGAAGCAAGCCCTAATGCGAACGCTTTCACTTGTTCGTAATAGTCGCCATACGTATACTCGTTCCAAATGCCGTAATCTTTTTCACGCAATGCGACCTGATTTGTTTTTTGCCGCGCACGAGCGGTTAATAGTTGCGGAAACGTCATTTGTTCCATAAAACTCCCCCTTTACACCGCATGTTCTTCTCCTAAGTACGCTTCAATGACGCGCGGATTTGTTTGTACTTCTTTTGGCGTTCCGTACGCGATCAATTTTCCAAAATCCAACACAGCAATATGATTGGATAAATCCATGACAACACCCATGTCGTGCTCAATTAAAATAATTGTCGTCTTTTTTTCTTCGTGAATATCGATGATATAGCGCGCCATATCTTCTTTTTCTTCGTTGTTCATGCCGGCCATTGGTTCATCGAGCAACAGTAAATCTGGTTCCATCGCTAATGCCCGACCGACTTCTACCCGCTTTTGTAAACCGTAAGATAGCGTACCAACAGGCACATTGCGTACATGTTCAAGCTCTAAAAAATCGATCACTTCTTCGACTTTATAACGGTGCTCTACTTCTTCTTTTTGCGCTTTTCCCCAGTACAATCCCCCCGCAAGCACGCCTGTTTTCATGCGCACATGCCTGCCGAGCATAAGATTGTCCAAAACAGATAAATGAGGAAACAATTCGATGTTTTGAAATGCTCGTGCAATTCCTAGCGCCGCTCGTTTATGTGGTTTGACATGCGTGATTCGTTCACCTTTGAAGAAGATATCCCCCTCTGTCGGTTTGTACAAGCCGCTAATACAGTTCAACATGCTCGTTTTCCCAGCACCATTTGGTCCAATAAGGGAAAAAATCTCCCCTTCTTTTACTTCGAAAGAAACAGCATCAAGCGCTAAAACACCACCAAAACGAATAGACACGTTTTGCACGTTTAATATGCCCATTTCATCTCCCCCCCTTTTTTCTTTATTTCTCTCTCTTTCGATAACACTTTATGGGCGTTTTCATATGTTTATGACTTTACACATCGAAAAACCAAAATGTAAGCGTTACCAAAAAGAGAGATAAAAAACATTTTCTTAATTTTAAGAAAATTCTAAAAAGAATAATACAAAAAATTTTTTTGTTCGTCAAGCTTTTTCCGCTCCGAATAAATCGGAGCGGAATATATTACTTTTGCATAGCTTTCATTTCACGCTCACGCAATTCAACACGACGTATTTTTCCTGAAGTCGTTTTCGGTAGATCATCAACAAACTCGATTTTGCGCGGATATTTATACGGCGCTGTTAGTTGTTTCACGTGCTCTTGAAGCTGCGGAATTAAATTCGGGTCGTTTTTATCTACTCCTTCTCGTAGCACAATAAACGCCTTAACGACGTGCCCCCGAATTTCATCCGGGCTAGCGACAACCGCACATTCTTTCACAAATGGATGCTTTACTAGCGCATCTTCCACTTCAAACGGACCGATCGTGTAACCTGAGCTAATAATAATATCGTCCCCACGACCTTCAAACCAAAAATAACCTTCTTCGTCTTTTTTCGCTTTATCGCCAGTAATATAATATTCTCCACGAAACTGCATCGCTGTTCGTTCTGGGTCTTTATAATAACACTTAAATAAAGCTGGCGTTTCGACGTGAACCGCAATATCTCCCACTTCTCCAACCGCACAAGGCTCACCGAACTCATTAATAATTTCAACACGATTCCCTGGTGTCGGTTTCCCCATCGAACCTGGCTTTATTTTCATTCCTTTCATCACGCCGACAAGCAACGTATTTTCTGTTTGTCCATATCCGTCGCGAACTTGAACACCAAAATATCGCTCAAATGTATCAATGACTTCTCGGTTTAACGGTTCACCTGCTGATACAGCGCTATGCAAGTGCGGCAATTTATATTGGGAAATCGTCGGGACTTTAGCCATCAAACGATATTCTGTCGGTGTACAACAAAGTACGTTAATATGATATTTTTCTAAAAGCTGCAAATATTTTTCTGGCTCAAACCGACCGTAGTACACAAACCCTGTCGCTCCAGAGCCAAGCGTTGATAAAAACGGGCTCCATACCCATTTTTGCCACCCTGGACTTGCTGTTGCCCACACAAGGTCTCCTTCTTCAATACAAAGCCAATTTTTTGCTGCTGTTCGCAAATGCGCATATGCCCAAGCGTGCGTATGCACTACACCTTTCGGATTGCCTGTCGTCCCCGATGTATAAGATAAAAACGCCATATCTTCACGAGACGTCTCTACGGCAACAAATGCATCACTTTGTTTTGCCATTTCTTCATGTAAATCGAGCCATCGCTCAGTCGAACCGCCGACCGAAAATGCGACCATATTTTCCATACCCTCAATAGGAATAAATTGCTCAATATATGGAAAATAAGCAATAACCCCTTTTACTTCCCCATGAGAAATTCGATATTGCAAATCTTTTGTACGTAACATCTCGGAACTCGGAATAACGACAAGCCCAGCTTTCAACGCACCTATATATACCGCATACGCTTCTAACAAACGCGGAAGCATCACAAGCACTTTATCTCCTTTTTGCAATCCGTGATTAACGAAAGCGTTTGCAATTTTATTCGCCTGTTTCATTAGCTCAACATATGTAAGCTCTTTCGTTTCTCCCGATTCACTCTCCCATTTTAACGCCATTCGGTTTGGATCGTCCGCATACTTTTCAAACTCGCTTGTTAAATTGTACTTTTCTGGTGCAATTAAATTCATTTTCCTCTCCCCCTTACCGTATGATACAAAAAAATTATACAAAAAAATCGAATAATTTTGTATAACTTTTCTAAAAATTTTAAAAATAAAAACTCGGTAGGATGAACTACCGAGTTTTGTCACCTAACATTTATTTTTGGCTACTCAATTGTTGTTCTGCCATTTTCACAAGACGTTTCGTAATCTCGCCACCGACAGAACCGTTTGCTCGCGCAGTTGTATCTGGGCCTAACTGCACGCCAAACTCTTGAGCAATCTCATATTTCATTTGATCAATCGCTTGTTGCACACCAGGGACGAGCAATCGATTTCGATTTGCCATTTGTTTTCACCCCCTCGCAACTATAGGTTGTGCAAAACAAATGAACTTCATACGTCTAAAAGAGCTCGTCCAATGGCTCATTCGGTTTTAACGTGATCGTTTCAACACGAGCAACAGTTTGTGCAATCATTTCATCTAAAGGTAAAAACTTTTCGTATTGGATAATTTTTTCTTTTTTCGGCTTCGTCTTCGGTGCTTTCGGCGTAAAAATCGTACAACAATCTTCATATGGACGAATAGAAATGTGATGTGTACCAATTCGTTCAGCAATCGCAATAATTTCCGTTTTGTCCATTGAGACGAGCGGACGAAGAATTGGCGTCGTTGTAACATCGTTAACAACGACCATACTTTCAAGTGTTTGACTAGCAACTTGCCCTAAACTTTCCCCCGTTACAATCGCCAACCCATTTTCTTTTTTGCGAATTTCATCTGTAATGCGCAACATCGCACGCCGCGTAGCGATCAACGAATAATTTTCCGGCACTTGTTTATAAATCGCTTGTTGCAACTCGGTAAACGGTACAATATGAAGACGAATCGTACCACCAAATTCCGTTAAACGCTGCGCTAAGTCGATCACTTTTTGCTTCGCTCGCTCACTTGTGAATGGTGGGCTAAAAAAGTGAACAGCCTCAATTTGCAAGCCTCGCTTCATTGCCAAATATCCAGCTACTGGACTATCAATTCCACCAGAAAGCATGAGCATCGCTTTCCCACTCGTTCCAACAGGTAAACCACCCGCTCCTGGTACGTCATATGCAGTAATGTACGTTCCTTCCTTTCGCACTTCAACACGAACGTCAATGTCTGGATGATGGACGTCGACCGTTAAGCCCGTTGTGTTTTTCAGCACATAACTACCGAGCTCATAGTTTAATTCATTTGTTGTAATCGGAAATTGTTTATCTGCTCTTCTTGCTGATATTTTGAATGTTTTCCCTTCGTATGGAAATTGTTTCACGAAAAATAATGTTGCTTCTTTTATTTTTTGCAAGTCGCTCTCTGTCTTTAATGCCAAACTTAACGATTGAATACCGAACACTTCTTGCAATTTTTCGATGACTGGGTGCGGCGGTGTATCATGCAAACGAATGTACATTCGATCACGTGACGCTTCAATTTGAAGATTCGGAAAATGTTTCAATTTTTTCGCTATATTTCGTTTTAAACATCGAACAAATCGCAAACGGTTTTTTCCTTTTGTCGACATTTCACCGTAACGAATTACAATGTGATCATACGTCATTTCGTTCCCCTCACTACTATTTTTAATCGTTCATATGCTTGTTCAATGGCTTCAATAATGATTGGGACATGTTCCATTTGTTGTTCGTATGACAAGCTTATGCGAATCGAACGCTCCGCCCGCGTTTTTTCGATTCCCATCGCTAACAATGTTTTACTTGGCGCTTTTTTACGAGATGAACAAGCTGATGTTGTCGATACGTATATATGTTGCTTTTCTAATTCGTGAACAAACGTTTCTGATTTTATTCCTTCTAGTGAAAAATGAATAATATGTGGAGCTGATTGTTCAAATGGCGTGTGAACACGAATACCTTCAATCGTTTGTAAACGTTCGATGAGCGCTCGTTTCATTTTCTCAAGTCGATCATATGCCTCATGATACTTTTCCATCGATAATCGTAACGCTTTCGCCATCGCAACAATAGCAGCGACATTTTCTGTTCCTGAGCGCAATTGCATTTCTTGTGCCCCTCCCGATAAAAGCGGAGAAAGGCGCACACCTTCGCGAACGTACAAAACTCCTGCTCCTTTTAACCCATGAAATTTATGAGCAGATATCGTATATAAATCCACATTCGCACGTTTTAAATGAAGCGGCACCTTCGCCGCACCTTGCACTCCATCAACGTGAAACAACACTTTCGAATACTTTTTCAACATCGCACCAATTTGTTCAATCGGTTGAATAGAGCCTACTTCGTTATTTACATGCATGACAGAAACGAGAATTGTATCATCGCGCAACGCTTGTTCAATATGTGTTGGAGAAATGATACCACGTTCATCAACAGGTACATATGTAACTTGAAAACCGAGTTGTTCTAGCTGTCTGCACGGCTCGGTGACAGATGGATGTTCAATCGCTGTTGTAATGATGTGGCGGCCGCGCTGCTGATGTTGCCAAGCCGCACCTTTAATGGCTAAATTGTTTCCTTCCGTCCCACCTGATGTAAAAATCACTTCGGTCGGCTTCACCTCGAGCAAACGTGCGATTTGTTCTCTCGCTTGCGTGAGCAGTCGCTCGGCTTGCATACCTAGTCCGTGTAGCGAAGACGGATTACCAAAATAATCGCTCGCGACTTTTAAAAAAGATTGTAGCACTTCTGGAAACGGTTTTGTTGTGGCGCTATTATCTAAATATATCATCGCCCAAACCTCCATTACGTTCGTATACAAACAGCCTTCTTATATTATCACATCTTTATTCAAAAAAGAAATGATCAACGAATATTTTAAAGATTGAAACTTTTGATAAAAACGACAAAATTTTTATTTTGTATGGTAGTATATAGGCTGGTACGGAGACAACAAAGGAGGAGCAGTATGTCGAAAAAAGATTTAATGGCTATCGGTTTTATGTTATTTGCTTTATTTTTCGGCGCTGGTAATATGATTTTCCCTCCTGCCCTTGGACAAGCGGCAGGAGAAAACGTATGGATTGCGATTGCAGGCTTTTTAATAACGGGTGTTGGGCTACCTGTATTAGCAGTCAGCGCCATTGCAAGAACAGGAAGTGATTTACAACAATTAGCCAGCCGAGTACATCCTGTATTTGGTGTTATCTTCACAACTGTTATGTATTTAGCAATCGGTCCATTTTTTGGTATTCCACGGACAGGCACGGTATCATTTGAAATTGGCGTGACACCATTTTTACCTGAAACGGTCGATCGATCCATCATGTTAGCGGTGTATACTGTTGTTTATTTTAGCATATCCCTTTGGTTAGCGTTAAACCCTTCGAAATTAGTTGACCGAATTGGGAAATTGTTAACACCACTTTTGCTCGTTGGTCTTACGTTATTTTTTATAAAAAGCATATGGACGCCTATGGGCACAATCCAAAAACCGACGGATACGTATGCAGACGCTCCGCTATTTAAAGGGTTTATTGATGGATATTTAACGATGGACGCCATTGCAGCACTCGTTTTTGGTATTATCGTCATTCAGGCGATTCAACAAAAAGGAATTACAAATACAAAACAACTAACTAAACTTTGTATTCAGGCTGGCTTTATTGCTGCTTCTGGATTGACGCTCGTTTATTTATCACTCGCTTTCATCGGTGCCTCAAGCGTACAAGCGATCGGCTATCGCGATAACGGCGGAGAAATTATTAGTCAAGCAGCCACTTACTTATTTGGTCAAGCTGGTACAATCATTTTATCGATCATTATTATGCTAGCATGCTTAACAACATCTGTCGGTTTATTGTCATCATGCGCAAGTTATTTTTCGAAAATTTCGCCAAAGTTTTCTTATCGCACTTTTGTCATTGTGATGAGCGGCTTTAGTGCTGTCATTGCAAATGTCGGTCTAACAAAGCTTATTTCGTTATCGATTCCTGTGCTTATTATCATTTATCCGTTAGCCATCACTCTTGTCGTTTTATCATTTTTACATGACTATTTCAACGGAAAACAAGCGGTTTACATCGGAGCGCTAGTTGGTACGTCTCTCGTTAGCATCGTCGATGGACTGAAAACAGCAGGATTTGACGTATCAGCGATTTTATATGTATATGAAAAAACATTGCCGCTTTTTGAACAAGGAATTGGCTGGCTCACACCAGCACTTATCGGCGGATTGATCGGGTTATTACTAAATAAAACAAATCATGTCGCACGTACCGAAAGAAAAGCAAGCTAAAACGAGTGAAAGGGTCACCCCTTTCACTCGTTTTCTTTTAACCACTGGCGGATGCGTTCGAATGCCCCTTCCTCCACTTGCTCTACTGCGGCGATGGCTTTTTGTAACGCCAGTTCGTATTCGTATCGTCGGAATAGTTGTTCCGCTTCTTCTAATCCCGCATTTACCGCATGAAAACGGCGACGATAGCGGTTGCCGTATTGAATTACGCTCTCCGCTAATTGAGCTTGTTCAATCATTTCTTTCGTTTGGTCATATACGTTTTGCACGAAAACAATCGCCTCGTCCAATGACTGATGAACAGCTTCCATATTTAACGGTTTCCCATCTAGCGTAAGCGATACGCGCGTTAAACTTTCACGCGCCTCGCTCACTTGCAACATATAAGATTCTGGCAACCCAGGAAGTTTGCTTTTTTTCACAAGTCGAATCGCTTCAGACAATTGTTTTTTCATTTCTGCTAGCTTTTCGCGCGCCGCTAGCTCGTCTTTGCGCAACGCATATAAATGTTCGCGGAATTGAACATGCTTTTCTTTCACCGTAGCAATTTGCGCCAAAATTTCTTCTAGTTCCTCACGAATCAGCGAGTAAGCTAAACGTTCTTCAATCATTTTCTGTTGAATTAACATAAATCGTTTCATTAACTGTTGTACTTGCTTTTCGATTTGTCGATATTTGTCAAGATCGCTTTGCGATAAATGGTAGCTTTGTTGTACAAACAGCGTTTCATCGCGTGTTTCTTTCGTTTCCTCTTCTAGCTCGTAAAGCGTTTGTTCAATTTTTTCTGTTTCTTCATGGACGAAACGTTCTGCATACACTTCTTTTTCTAACAAATCGTACAGCGTATCTATATCTTCTTGCGCCTCACGGAGAAGTTTTTCTGCTTCATCTACTGCAAGTGTTTCTAACAACGCAAGCACTTCCGATACTTTTCCACGGATCGCTTCCACTTCTTTTTCCACCGGAAGATGATCAAGTACATATTCTTTTTCTAACAATTCACGATATCCTTCAATAATGTTGTCGAGTTGTGCTGGAATTTCAACTTGCGCATCGCTTAACAAAAGCGGAATGTGTTCAATAAAACGATTGAATTCATTTAGTTCGTTTTGAATAAGCAACACAACTTCACGAGCAGCCAAATAATTTCCTTCCGTCGTTAGCTGCTCAAATGATTGAAACTGTTGTTGAAGCTCGTTTAATCTTGCCTCAAGCGCAGCTTCCGTACGCCCAAACGTATGGCGTTGGGTAAGCATCGCTTTTTTCACGTGACGATACTTTTCTTTTAACTGTTCAATTTCTTCACGATTTTTCTCTTCACTTCCGACTAATTCTTGCAGCTCTAATAAAATACGTTGAATGTTCCCTTCAATTTCTTGTAGTTGTTGCTCCGTTTGACGCAACGCCTCTTTTGCTTTCATAAATCGGTATTTGACAACCGCTTCTTCAATATCAAATAGCTTTTCTTCAATATTCGGCAATTGAACAGCAACAATATCATCCCATTCATTTCGCCACTTTTCAAACAGCTGCTCCGTTTCTCCCATCATATTTAATGATTTAATTTTTGACAGTTCTTCTGGAACAGGACGATTCATTAAAGAAATTTTCCACTGCTCCAATTGATCAATTTGTTTATATAAACGTTTTCGATGCACATATGTATATGTAAGTCCTCCGATGACGAGGAGCGCACTAATCGCTACAAATTCCATAATGGGCCTCCTTGTTGTCAAGCTTTCTTTTTTTTATGGAGAAGGCATTTTCTTTTCAATGATTTTATGATACCATGTTAGCAACATTTTTTGAGCAAAAATTTTAATTTTTTTCCTAAAAAACGTGATTTTTGTCGAACTTTGCGCCTAAAGGAGTGACTAATGTGCGCGATGGGCATATTCATACACCATTTTGCCCTCACGGAAGCGATGATGCGCTCCATGAATATATTGAAAGAGCCATTTCGCTCGGTTATACAGATATTTCATTTACTGAACATGCACCGCTTCCGAAAGGATTTATAGACCCAACCCCCTATCAAGATAGCGCGATGAAAGAGGAACAGCTAGCGTCGTACGTATCCATTTTACAATCATTAAAAAAACAGTACGAAAGACATATTCGTATTCGCATCGGATTAGAAGTTGATTTCATTCTCGGATATGAACAAAAAACAAAGGAGTTTTTAAATGAAATTGGTCCACAATTAGATGACAGCATTTTATCTGTTCATTTTTTACACGTTAACGATCGATACATGTGTATCGACTATAGCGAAGACATGTTTGGCGACATCGTTACATCGTTTGGTTCCATTGAACGAGTGTACGATGCATATTATCGTACTGTTTTAGCTTCTGTTGTAGCTGATTTAGGGGTGCACAAACCAAAACGCATCGGACATATAACACTCGTCCGCAAGTTTCATCGCGCATATCCGTGTGAATACGATGCAACAGACATCATCGCACACATTCTTGATGAAATGAAAAATCGTCAACTAGAGCTTGATTATAACGGGGCTGGCACAGTAAAACCACTTTGTTTAGAGCCATATCCACCTCATTGGGTAGTCAAGGAAGCCGTCAAACGCGGCATCCCTCTTGTGTATGGTTCAGATGCCCACTCGGCTTTCAACCTTCATCAAGGAGTCGAACATATGTTGATATAAAGGAGTGAAGAACATGTTTCATACGCAAACATACACAGGGACAAGAGAGGAAAATTATACACTTGTCATCGAACAACTGAAAGCGTTAATTTCAGATGAAAAAAGTGTTGTAGCGAACTTAGCGAACGCTTCCGCTTTATTGAATTATTTTCTGCACGATATTAACTGGGTCGGTTTTTATATAACCGAAGGAAACGAACTCGTTCTTGGTCCGTTTCAAGGGTTACCGGCTTGCGTGCGCATTCCGTTCGGCAAAGGGGTATGCGGAACGGCTGCTGCTGAAAAGCGCACAGTACGTGTTGCCGATGTTCACGCGTTCCCGGGTCACATCGCATGCGATGCAGCATCTCAGTCTGAGATTGTCGTCCCAATGATGAAAAACGGTGTTGTCATCGGTGTGCTCGATATTGACAGCCCGATCAAAAATCGCTTTGATGAAATAGATGAACAATATTTACAACGTTTTGTTGAAACGCTTGTTCAGCATCTCAACATATAAGAAAGAGGCCGATGAATTGGCCTCTTTTAATATTCTTGCACAACAACTCGGTTTTTTCCCGTCCGTTTCGCTGTATATAGCGCTTCATCCGCACGATTAAATAGCTCTTTCACGGAGTCAGCACGATTTTTCTTCCAATACGATACGCCACAAGAAATGGTCACAGGTGGATTCGTTAGTTCACGAACTTTTTGTACTAAACGATTGGCGATCGATACACCCGCATGAATGGACACTTTCGGTAAATAAATAGCAAGTTCCTCTCCGCCCCATCGAGCCCCAATATCGTTTTGGCGAATGTTTGCTTTAATAATGTTTGCCACTTGAATAATAATTTCGTCACCTACTTGATGTCCGTACGTGTCGTTTACTTTTTTGAAGTTATCAATGTCTATTAAAATAAACGTACCTAATCCATCCTCTTCCATCGAACGTTGGATGCGTTCATCTAAGTAATGACGTGCGTATAAATTCGTTAACCGATCGGTAATGACCATCCGTTCGAGTTCTTCACGCAACGCTGCATTTGTGAACGCCAATGTTGAGTGATGAATAAGCGACTGCAACAATTTAAACATATCAAACGAAAAATGATATGCCTCTTGATGCAATACAATCGCTACACCTTTCATCATACCGCGCATCATCGGTACAGCCATAAGCGAGCGAAAACGTTTCGTATCATTGCTATGGATTTTCACATCACCTAAAAATAACGTATCACGTGGATGTTGAATACGATGAAAAACGAAATCTACATACGCTTTTGCTTCACGCGATTGAAAAAAAGATGTACTACCCGGAAGCACTTTTCGCTCTTTTTCTTGTAAAATAATAAAACCGACTTCTTCCGCATCAAACGATGTTTTAATTTTTTCGATCATAAACTGCAAGGCGTCTTGGAAACGTAAATTCGTGTTCAAGTGGTGAATCGTTTCATTAATGAGTTGTAAGTCAGCAATTAATCGTTTCGATTGTTCGTACAATTTTGCATTTTCTAGAGCGCTACCAGCTGTATTTGCCAGCAAGGAAATAAAACGCATCTCCCGCTCTGGAAGTTCCATAACTGTCGGAGCAATCATTTCGATGACGCCATAAATCCCTTGCGCCCCTTTAATCGGAGCGTAGATGACAGACTTTTTATGGACAAGCGAATCGTGGAGCTGAATTTGTCCCGTCACGTACGCCTGCATCGCTCCCATATGCTCATCTTCATTTTCAAATGTGAGCAATTTAATCGGCAAGTCACGATCTGTCGTGCTGTCATACGACAAAAACAAGTGGCAAGTAAACGTTGGATACACTTCTTTTAACGTTTTCACAATTTCTTCAAGAACATCTCCGATATTCATCGACGCATGAATTTTTGTTGCCGCTCGATGCAACTGTTCATATCTTTTTTCCTCGCTTAACACCTCAGACACTTTGCGAATACGAGCAAACACTTTTAAAAAATCTTGTCTTAGTTTGTTTACAAACGCTTTCGGCAACATATCCCGTTCATGTAGCTGAAAACGAACGAGTCCGAATGAATCTTCTGAAAAATGTATACCAAATTGAACCGTTTTGATTTCACTTTTTTCATCCAAAATCACAACGTCATCAAATTGCTTTTTTAACTGCTCATCAAATGGAACGATATGTCTTTCTCGATATCGCTCAATCGTTCGGTCTGTCGTCACTTCAGGCTCAAAGACATGCTTAAACGGGTTAAGCGTGTAAAACGTAACATTTAACAGGTGAAACTCGTTTTGTAATAGGGTGATCAGTGCTTGAATCATGCGAGGTAAATCGGTAAAATCTTCTTCACTTAAAAACCAATCAAAAAACTTTTGTTTAAATATTGCGTAATGATCGCGCTCTTGAACGTTCATTTTTTTCACTCACCCGCACATACTTCCTCTCTTCATATGTACAAACCATATAAATAAAAAAATGAGAGTTTATGTCATATTTCTAAAACTGAGGACCTATTAATTATATCATACCATAATCCTTATTATAAAGACTATACAAAAATGATTGACTTAGACGCAAAAAAAAACTATAATAGCCTTTGTGTAAAATATTGCAGCCTTTGTGCTCACATTTGTATGTCCATTTTGTTCCCCATAGAGACATGCGTCTTTCATTGGAGGTTGTATCGTGTAACTCTCAGCTGCTAGGGCGAGGATACATGAAAACAAAATGGCGATAAATGGTGAGGCACGACTGTTTTTATTTTACCAAAAATAAAAACAAAGGAGGAGCATTTATGGCTCGTTATACAGGTCCAACATGGAAAATTTCTCGCCGCCTTGGCATCTCATTAAGCGGAACAGGTAAAGAATTACAAAAACGTCCTTACCCACCAGGTCAACATGGTCCAGGACAACGCAAAAAACTATCTGAATATGGCATGCAGCTTCAAGAGAAGCAAAAACTCCGCCATATGTACGGTGTAAACGAACGTCAATTCCGTAAAACGTTCGAAGAAGCAGGTAAAATGGCTGGTAAACACGGTGAAAACTTTATGATCTTACTTGAGTCTCGCTTAGACAACCTTGTTTACCGTTTAGGTTTCGCGCGCACTCGCCGTCAAGCTCGCCAATTAGTTAACCATGGTCATATTTTAGTTGATGGTAGCCGCGTTGATATTCCATCTTACCGCGTAAAACCAGGTCAAACGATTTCTGTTCGCGAAAAGTCTCGCAACCTTCAAATCATTAAAGAAGCGCTTGAAGTGAACAACTTCGTACCTGACTATTTAACGCTTGACGCAGACAAATTAGAAGGTACTTACACTCGTTTACCTGAGCGTTCTGAGTTGCCTGCGGAAATTAACGAAGCATTAATCGTTGAGTTCTACTCTCGTTAATGAAAAAATCCTCTCTGCCGAAGCAGAGAGGATTTTTTATGCATAACGAATTAAGTAATACTTTTTCTTACCACGACGAATGATGGTAAAACGTCCTTCCATACGATCTTCTTCTGTCATCATTTTATTCACATCTTGCACACGCTCACCATTGATATAAATCGCTCCGTTTGTGACATCCTCACGAGCTTGACGCTTCGATGGGCAAATACCGCTTGCTACAAGTAAATCAACAAGCGCCATCTCTTTTTCATCGCAGACGTACGATGGCACATCTTTAAAACCTTGTTCAATTTCATCCGCTGTTAGTTTGGCTACATCTCCGCTAAAGAGCGCTTCAGAAATGTTGATTGCCTGCTGCAACGCTTCTTCCCCATGAACGAGGCGCGTCATCTCAGCAGCTAGCGCTTTTTGCGCTGCACGTTTTTCCGGTGCTTCAGCCGTTTGTCTTTCCAATTCGATAATTTCTTCATGCGATAAAAACGTAAAGTATTTTAAATATTTCACAACATCACGATCATCGGTGTTAATCCAAAATTGATAGAACTCATATGGCGACGTTTTATCAGCATCAAGCCATACTGCCCCACCTTCTGTTTTCCCGAACTTTGTTCCATCTGCTTTCGTTACGAGCGGAACGGTTAATCCAAACACTTTCGCATCTTCTTCTGTTTTCCGAATGAGCTCTAATCCTGCTGTAATGTTCCCCCATTGGTCACTGCCACCTACTTGCAACTTACATCCGTACATTTCATATAGCTTGAGAAAGTCGTACGCTTGTAAAATCATATAACTAAATTCTGTAAATGAAATCCCTGTTTCTAATCGCGATTGGACTGATTCTTTTGCAAGCATGTAGTTAATCCCAAAGTTTTTCCCAACATCGCGCAAAAATGTAATGACATCAAGCGAACCGATCCATTCGTAGTTATTTGCAATAATGGCTGGATTGTCGACTTTCTCAAAATCTAAAAAACGGCTTAATTGTTGCTTAATTTGCTCACTGTAATAAGCGACTGTCTCTTTTTCATTTAATTTTCGCTCTGCTTTCTTTCCGCTTGGGTCTCCAATGAGTCCTGTTGCCCCACCGACGAGCGCAATCGGTTGGTGCCCTGCTTGTTGAAAACGACGCAACATTAAAATTGGAAGCAAATGACCAATATGTAAACTATCTGCCGTCGGGTCAAAGCCGCAATATACTTTTACGCTTTCTTCTGCCAACAACGCTTTTAATCCATCTTCATCTGTCATTTGATTAATTAAACCACGAAATTGTAAATCTCGAAGCAAATCCATCTCAACCACCCTTTCTTTTTCCGAATCCAAACAAAAAACTCGTCCTTCACACGAAGGGACGAGTTTTATCGCGGTACCACCCTACTTAGAGAACGTACGTGTTCTCTCACTTCATTGACATAACGGTCTACACCGTCTTTTGCTACTTCGCATAAGCGGTTCACAAAAGATGCTCACGGAGGTAATTCATGCTCATCTATGCGCTAGTTCGCACCAACCACTAGCTCTCTGTTCGCAGGGAGATAAGCACTACTCGTTCCGCTCATCGCTCGATTATTTACATGTCAGTATATCCTCTTTTATCATAAAACATCAACTGTTGTCAAGATATTCAAACAAATTTAGACATTCTCCGATACGAAAAGACAAATTATGATATAATAATGAAAATACAACACGGATGGGAGGTCACTATGTCAGAAAAACAAGTTCGATTCTCATGGCAAAAACTATGGCGTCATTTTACGATCACATACGAAGTCATCTGGAACGTATGTTTAATTATATTCATCGTAAGTTTATGTGCGTTCAGCTTTGCTTTCGGTGTCGGGGCAGGATATTTCGCCTCGCTCGTGAAAGATGCCAAGCCGATTCCATATAAAGAAATGAAAAAAGATATTTATAACTATGAAGAAACAACACATATTTACTTCGCTAATCGCGAATATCTCGGCTATTTTCGTTCAGACCTAGAACGCGATGAAGTCAAACTTTCGCAAGTTTCCCCTTATTTCATTCAAGCCGTCATTGCGACGGAAGATGAACATTTTTATGAACATAAAGGGGTTGTACCAAAAGCTATTATACGTGCCATTTTTCAAGAAGCAACAAATTCCTCTACACGTAGTGGAGGAAGTACATTAACACAGCAGCTTGTAAAAAATCAAATTTTAACGAGCGAAGTGTCATTTGAACGCAAAGCAAAAGAAGTGTTACTTGCTTTACGCCTTGAGAAATTTTTTACGAAAGATGAAATTTTAGAAGCCTACATTAACGTTGTACCGTTTGGACGAAACGCATCCGGACGAAATATCGCCGGTGTCCAAGCTGCTGCAAAAGGCGTTTTTGGCATCGATGCGAAGGAACTCACATTGCCACAAGCGGCTTTTTTAGCAGGATTGCCACAAAGTCCGTTTCGCTATACACCGTTTACAAGCGAAGGGGAGTTGAAAAACGATTTATCCCCAGCTTTAAATCGGATGAAAACCGTATTATCGCGCATGAAAAAAGCAGGATACATTTCGGAAAAACAATATAAAGAAGCGCTAGCGTATGACATTACAAAAGATTTTGTGTCTTCCTTGCCTTCTCCTGTTGAAAAGTATCCTTGGCTCACGTTTGAAATCGAACGACGCGCAAAAGATATTTTTATTGATTTATTAGCGAAAAAAGACGGATACGAACGACAAGATGTACGATCAAATGATCAACTATATAGGGAATATGCTGAAAAAGCGGAAAAACAACTGCGTCAAAATGGGTATACAATTTATACGACAATTGATAAAAACATATACGAACGAATGCAAGCGATCGTTGAAAAATATCCTTACTTTGGAAGCGATACGATTGTGCGAAAAAAAGATGAAAAAACAGGACAAATGGTTTCTGTTCGCCAACCAGTCGAAGTGGGAGCGATTTTAATCGAAAACAAAACAGGCCGGATCATTAGCTTCGTGGGTGGACGAGATTATAAACGGGAACAGCTCAATCACGCCACACAAGCATATCGTTCAAACGGTTCAACGATGAAACCACTTCTTGTTTATGCACCAGCGATGGAAATGGGGATCGTTCAGCCTGGCTCTGTTATTCCAGATATCGATTTGGAAATTCCAACGCGACAAGGTCCGTACCGACCGAAAAACGCGGATGGAAAAACGCATGGCTTAACATCCGTACGTCATGCACTAAAAAAATCGTATAACATTCCTGCTATTCGGACATATGCGCGCATCATCGATCAACGACCAATTTCATATTTAGAGAAAATGGGCTTTACAAGTTTAACAACAGGAGATGGACACAACTTGTCACTTGCGCTTGGCGGATTAACAAAAGGCGTAACGATTGAGGAAAATGTAAACGCATATGCTACATTTGCGAATGGTGGGAAGTTCGTTGATGCGTATTTAATCGAAAAAATCGTCGATAAAAATGGAAAAGTTGTATATGAGCATGAATCAAAGCCGACGGAAGTATTTTCACCACAGACCGCGTATTTAACAATTGATATGATGCGTGACGTCATTCGTTCTGGCACAGCTGCTTTTTTAAATGGCAAACTAAAATTTTCGGCCGATTGGGCTGGAAAAACCGGAACGAGCCAAAATACGAAAGATGCGTGGTTTGTTGCAACAAATCCAAATGTCACATTCGGCACTTGGATGGGATACGATACGCCAAAGCCGCTCGAAAAAAGCTATAAAGGATTGTCGTATTCCCAAAGAAACTTATTGTTATGGGCACAGTTAATGAACGGAGCATACGATATTCACCCAGAACTCATTGCGCCAAAAGAGCGATTCCACATGCCTGGCGGAATTGTTAAACGTTCGTATTGCGCTATTTCTGGATTGCTTCCATCAGAAGCGTGCAAACAATTTGGACTAATAGAAAGTGATTTGTTTAATGCCGCGTTTGTGCCGAAACAAGAAGATCGGTACTTAATCAACGGCACTTTCGTTGAACTAAACGGAGAACGATACGTCGCCTTGCCGACAACACCAAAAGAATTTACAAAAGGAGGCGTCATGGTCGACACTTCTTTACTTGAACAATGGGGAATTCAACAGATGACAGATATGAGCAAATTGTTCCCTCAAAACGATCAATGGAAGCATGTATTTGTCGCAAAAGCGCTTCAAGAAAACGGAAAAAAACCTGATCCAATCGCTGTATATCAAAAAGGAAATACGCTCGTTTGGAGCGAACATCATGAACAAGATGTCATTGGATATCGCGTATATTATACAGCATCAGAAACAGCACCGTTTCAAGTCACGGCGACGATACGTAAAGGGGAACAAAAGAGCATACCGTTAAAACAAGGGATGTATTACGTTACTGCTGTCGATATTGCTGGATTGGAATCGAATCCGTCAAATATCGTTCGCATGCTGCCTGCTACACCACCTGAGCAATCAACCAATGAACAACCGATAGAAAGACCAGCAGAAGAACAGTCATCAACTAATTAAAAAAATCGGGCCATGCCCGATTTTTTTAATCTTCCATTGTTGATAAGTCACCTGTCGGTAAGTTTAGCTCCCAAGCTTTCAAGACGCGGCGCATAATTTTTCCGCTTCTCGTTTTCGGAAGTTTGTCACGAAACTCGATTTCGCGTGGCGCTGCATGCGCAGCTAAACCTTTTTTCACGAAGTTGCGAATGTCTTCTTTTAGCTCTTCAGACGGCTCATACCCTTCACGTAAAGCGACAAATGCTTTAATAATTTCGCCGCGCACCGGATCTGGCTTTCCGATGACACCCGCTTCAGCTACGGCTGGATGTTCAACGAGCTTACTTTCTACTTCAAACGGGCCAACGCGCTCTCCGGCTGTCATAATGACATCATCAATCCGCCCTTGAAACCAGAAATATCCATCCTCATCCATATATGCTGAGTCTCCAGAAACGTACCAATCCCCCGGTAAAAAGTACGATTCGTATTTTTGTGGATTATTCCAAATTGCGCGCATCATCGATGGCCAACCTTTTTTAATCGCCAAATTCCCCATGCGATATGGCGGCAACTCATTTCCTTGATCGTCAACGATCGCTGCTTTGACTCCTGGAATCGGTTTCCCCATTGATCCTGGTTTAATTTCCATACACGGATAGTTGCAAATGAGTTGTGCTCCTGTTTCTGTCATCCACCATGTATCGTGAATGCGACGATTAAATACTTTCATTCCCCAGCGCACGACTTCTGGATTAAGCGGTTCACCGACACTTAAAATATGGCGAAGTGAACGTAAATCAAATTTTTTCACAAGCTCGTCCCCAGCACCCATTAGCATGCGGAACGCTGTCGGTGCACTATACCATACTGTTACACCATAATCTTCAATCGTTTTATACCATGCTTCAGGATTAAAACGTCCGCCGACAATGACGTTGGAAGCTCCGCAAAGCCACGGACCGAAAATGCCGTATGATGTTCCAGTCACCCAACCTGGGTCAGCTGTGCACCAATATACATCGTCTTCTTTTAAATCTAATACCCATTTTGCTGTTTGATAATGTTGAATCATGGCGTTATGCACATGCAATACACCTTTTGGTTTTCCTGTTGATCCAGATGTATAGTGTAAAATGAGTCCATCTTCACGTCCGACCCATTCAATATCAAAATGTTTGCTTGCTGCGTTCATTCGTTTTTTCAAATCAAAAAATGGACCTTCTTCTTTAATGTCATCGCCAACTAAAAATACGTATTTTAATGCTGGCAACTCATTTACAGGTACACGCGGTAAAAGTTCAGGCGTTGTAATAATCACTTTTGCCTCGCTATCTTCTAAACGGTCACGGACTGCACCTTCCATGAACGCCTCAAAAAGAGGGCCAACAATTGCGCCAAGTTTAATCGCGCCAAGCACAGAGAAGTATAGCTCAGGCGAGCGAGGCATAAAAATGAAGACGCGGTCACCTTTTTCTACATCAGCTACTTCTTTCAACACGTTGGCTACTTTGTTTGAAAACTCTTTCATTTCTTTAAACGTATACTTTTCTTCTCTTGTTGCATCGCGATAATAAAGAGCCACTTTATTTTTTCGGAACGTCTCCACATGGCGATCAATCGCTTCGTACGCCATGTTTACTTTCCCTGTTTCATACCACGAAAAATGTTTTTCTGCTTCAGACCAGTCAAACGTTTGATACGTTTCTTCATAATTTTTTAAGTTGAAATCCCCTTGAATGACTGGTAGCGTTTCCACTTTAATCATCCCAAACTCCCCCTTGTTTAAATTCTTACACTCGTATTATATTATACTATAAACAATTTCTCAATTTTTAAAAAATTTTCATTTATGTTTATTATGAAAACGATTTAATTTTTATTTTTTTATGTATAATTGAAGTGAGATTATTTCAGTAGGCGGTGGGGCAATGGAGCATAAAAAAACATATAACGCAAAACAGTTAAAAACACCAAAAGGAACGTTAATTATTGAGGGACCAATTTCTCCTGAAAAATTGGCTAGCTATGAATTTCACCATGACTTAACAGCATTTCGGCAACCGCATCAACAACATCGAGCACTCATCGAGATTGCTGGCCTTCCAGAAGGACGAATTATTATCGCCCGCCATGGTCATACGATCGTTGGCTACGTCACTTTTTTATATCCAGACCCGCTTGAAAGATGGTCACAAGGGAAGATGGAAAACTTAATCGAGCTTGGGGCCATTGAAGTCATCCCTGATTTTAGAGGTTGTGGGGTTGGAAAAAATTTATTGAAAGTGGCTATGATGGACGATGCGATGGAAGATTACATCATTATTACAACAGAGTACTATTGGCATTGGGATTTAAAACGCACCGGATTAAACGTATGGGAGTATCGAAAAGTCATGGAAAAAATGATGAACGCAGGTGGGCTTGTTTGGTACGCAACCGACGATCCGGAAATATGTTCGCATCCGGCAAACTGCTTAATGGCTCGAATCGGGAAACGCGTCGATCAACAATCGATTCAAAAATTCGATCAGCTACGTTTTATGAATCGTTTCATGTATTAAAAATAAAGGGGATGGGGAAATGATTGTCGAACAAATGATGAAAACGGATGTCATTGCACTAAAGCCGTCAAACACAATCGCTGACGCACTAAACATTGTTAAGCAAAAAAATATTCGTCATTTGCCGATTGTTGATGATGAATATCGTGTCGTTGGTATCGTTACGGATCGCGATTTGCGCGATGCAAGTCCATCCATTTTCCACGCAAATGAACATCTCGAAGATTTACAAAAACCGTTAAGTACCATTATGAAAACAAACGTCATTACAGGACATCCGCTTGACTTCGTCGAAGAAGTGGCCGCTTTATTTTACGAACATCGCATTAGCTGTATGCCCATCGTTAAAGAAAATAAACTTGTCGGCATTATTACGGAAAGCGATTTGCTATATACGCTTGTCCAATTAACTGGAGCACATCAACCTGGTTCGCAAATCGAAATTAAAGTGCCAAATCGAGCAGGAATGTTAAGTGAAGTCGCTTCCGTTTTTCACAATCGAAATATAAATATTTCAAGCGTTCTCGTTTATCCTCATCAAGACGACATGTACAAAGTGCTCGTCTTTCGCATTCAAACGATGAACCCGATGGCGATTATTCATGATTTAAAAGAACAAGGATACGACGTATTATGGCCGAATTTGCCGGGGGTTTCATCATGAGCAAAAATAGCGTATTTATTTATTCCGATGCGTTTCAAACATATAAATTCCATGATCGCCATCCATTTAACCAACTACGTGTCAAACTAACATATGACTTATTGCAAACACTCGGCGCGCTACATGACGAACAAATTGTAGCACCACGCCTAGCGACAGACGAAGAATTAGCGCTTATTCACGATGTCGATTACATTGAAGCAGTAAAGAAAGCTGGAAAAGGCCAACTATCAGAAGATGTTGCGCTTAATTATGGTCTCGGCACGGAAGATACACCGATTTTTCCAAATATGCATGAAGCAAGCGCTCTTCTCGTTGGCGGAACGTTAACAGCCGTTGATTATGTACTTTCTGGAAAAGCTGAACACGCGCTCAGTTTAGGTGGAGGGCTCCATCATGGATTCCGCGGTAAAGCATCCGGTTTTTGCATTTACAACGATAGCTCTGTTGCCATTAAATATATGCAAGAAAAATATGGTGTTCGCGTCTTATACGTTGACACAGATGCTCATCATGGCGATGGGGTACAATGGACGTTTTATGATGACCCGAATGTGTGTACATTTTCGATTCATGAAACAGGACGCTATTTATTTCCGGGAACAGGAAACGTGAATGAGCGGGGGCAAGGAAAAGGATATGGCTACTCATTCAACATTCCTGTTGATGCATTTACAGAAGACGAATCGTGGCTTGCTGCATATAAAGAAGCTCTCATGGAAATCGCCGACTTCTTTCGGCCTGACGTCATTTTAACTCAAAACGGTGTGGACGCTCACTATTATGATCCGTTGACTCATTTATGTGCGACGATGCGCATTTACCGTGAAATCCCAAAACTTGCTCATCAAATTGCTCATCAATATTGTAACGGACGTTGGATTGCGGTTGGTGGTGGGGGATACGACATTTGGCGCGTCGTTCCGCGTGCATGGGCGCTATTGTGGCTCGAAATGACAGAACAATCCGATATTTCTGGACGTTTACCGGAAAACTGGGTCGCTCGATGGCAACCTCATGCTCCTGTTTCTTTACCACTCGAATGGGACGATCCAGAAAACTTATATTCACCCATTCCGAGAAAAGCAGAAATTACCACGGCTGTTGATTATCCAAAATTAGGCATACTCCTCCCATATATTCGGGCATACTCAAATAAGACAGCTGCCATCTCGGATTTCCATTCGAGAGGAAGTTGCCCAGAGAAAAAACGACGGACAAACGAAAGAAAGGTAAGGGACGAGGTTGTCCGTTTTTCCGTTCGATGATATAGCCATCTCAGTAACACATAAGCGATAAATGCCGCAAAAAGTTGGTTGTATACCGCATGCTCGTTGGTGCCAAATAAGGTCGGAACGTTTAGATATTGCTTGATCCATCGGAAAAACACTTCCACTGTCCAACGTTCTTGATACATCTCGGCAATCTTTTCCGCCGATGCCTCTAAGACGTTCGTGACCACATGGATTTCATGCTCGTTCGCATCCTGAAAGATCACGACGCGATGGCGCTTTTTGGAGCGACATTGTTTCGTTCCTAACCGGCAAGTAAAATCCGCCACAATAGAAGAAGAGGAGGAAGAAAGGCGCTTTAGGCTCTTTTTTTGATGGATCTCGACATTGTCTTTCATCCGAATCACAAACGGTTGCTTCTGTTCGACAAACCGATCGAGGCGTTCAATTTTAAAGTACGCTCGATCTTCGACAAGAACCGTTTGTACGTCTGTGAGCCGCTCTCCCACCGGTCCATCGTGGCGCAACCCTACGGTTTCTACGATGTCGCTCGGCATTTGTTGCTCAGGGGAATACGCGACGTGCATTTTCACTCCGGATCGTTCCCCATGATAGGGTGCCCATGTCAGGCGGTTTTTCCCCACGGTGACGGTCGTGGAGTCTACTATACGCAATGCTTTTGGAAAGCGAAGCGAACGGCGGGTTTGGCGATTGCACTTAGAAACAACCAAAGCAAATAAGCGCTTCATCACCTCGTACGGAACTTCTTTCGCTTTCTTAGAAACCGTCGAGTAATGAAACGTCGGCAATCCGTACATTTTCGCCACATCGGCACCATGACGGAAACTTTTCCATTCGTGAAGTGCCGCCAGCAGAAAAAAATCAACCAACGTGCGCACCGTAAACGTCCGCGAAGTGTCATGGTAGCCAACGGCTTCGGTAATCGACTGGAGATCTTCATCAGAAACAATTTTTTGCATCAAATTTGGGAGTGTGGTATGCTTGTGCATAGAGAGCACCTCCTAGGTTTGTTTGTGTTGTTACTTACATTCTACAGGAAAGGTGCTCTTTTTTCTATGTTTTTTATGGATATTACTGGTTAATCAACACGCCTGAGAAATTACAGAAAAAAATGCCCAAACGGTCATGAAAGCACTTCAGCCCATTCGAAGTAATAAACAACGGTTAAACTTATAATAAAATAACAAGGGTGTTCCGAAAGTAGCGGACACCCTTCTCTATGTTTGTTCACACGTGAAATATGCGTTTTTCTTTAAGAAAAAGTCTAGTGAGCCACTTATTTTGTCGAATTGCGATATTCAATTCGGTGTGGCAACACAACGATGTGATTGTCGACATGCTCTTTATTCATATATTTCGTTAATAAGCGCATCGCCACCGCGCCAATATCGTACATCGGCTGCACGACTGTCGTCAGTTTCGGACGAACCATGGTAGCTAAACGCGTATTATCAAAACCGACAACTTCCAACTCATCAGGAATGCGTATACCACGATCTTGTGCCCCGTGAATAACGCCGAGCGCCATTTCATCGGTTCCAACAAAAATCGCCGTTGGTTGCTGTGCAAGTTCGGCTAGCTTTTCATACGCTTCCATGCCTGAATCGTACGTATAGTCCCCCTCCACAACGAGCGCCTCATCATAAGCGATATTCGCTTCTTCTAAAGCACGACGATAACCCGCCAATTTTTTCAATCCGTTAATTGGATCATTTAAAGGGCCTGTTACATAAGCAATGCGTTTATGCCCTTTTTCGATTAACATATGTACCGCATCATACGCTGCCTGTTCGTAATCAATATTGACGGACGGAATAATATTGTTTTTTTCAATTGTGGCAGCTAATACGATCGGTACATCTGACTTTTTAAACTGCTCGACATGTTCTTCCGTTACGTCGCCGCCCATAAATAAAATGCCATCAACTTGTTTGGCGAGCATCGTGTTTAATAAATGTAATTCTTTTTCTTTATTTTGGTCTGAGTTGCTTAAAATGATGTTATACTTGTACATCGTTGCAATGTCTTCAATCCCGCGTGCCATTTCTGCAAAAAAGATGCTCGAAATATCCGGAATAATGACGCCGACTGTCGTTGTTTTTTTACTTGCTAATCCGCGCGCTACCGCATTCGGACGATAACCGAGCCGCTCAATCACTTCTAACACTTTTTTGCGCGTCGAAGGCTTTACATTTGGGTTTCCATTCACAACGCGTGAAACGGTCGCCATCGACACGTTTGCTTCCCTTGCTACATCATAAATTGTTACATTCATCACATACACTCCTTTTTTGCACTCTATATATCGAAAACTGTCGTACATCGCAATTTTATGTAAAAATATCATACGATAAATGATTACCTAAGTGCAACGTTTTCACAAATAAATTCATAAGAAAAGCTGGTGAACACTCACCAGCTAATTTGCTATGCTTTGACAAATTGTTTTTGGAACGATTTTAATTCTTCCATAAACTCATTGAATTGATCGATATCCATTTGTTGTGCGGAATCTGATAATGCAACTGCAGGATCCGGATGCACTTCCGCCATGACCCCGTCTGCCCCGATGGCAAGCGCCGCTTTCGCACAAGGTAAAAGCAGGTCACGTCGTCCTGTTGAATGTGTTACATCAACAAAAACAGGTAAATGCGTTTCCTTTTTCAAAATTGGCACAGCTGAAATATCAAGCGTATTACGCGTTGCCTTCTCGTATGTGCGGATGCCTCGCTCGCATAAAATGATTTGCCCGTTTCCTTGAGACATAATGTACTCCGCCGCATGAATAAATTCTTCGATCGTTGCAGCTAATCCTCGTTTTAACAATACCGGTTTATTCACTTGACCGGCTGCTTTTAACAACTCAAAGTTTTGCATATTGCGGGCACCGATTTGAATGACGTCAATATAATCGAGCGCTGTTTCAATATCTGCAGGTGTCACGATTTCACTAATGACCGCCAAGTCGAACTCATCCGCTATACGCTTTAAAATTTTCAATCCTTCTACACCAAGTCCTTGGAAATCATATGGTGACGTGCGTGGTTTGTAAGCACCGCCACGCAACAATTTTAACCCGTGTCGTTTAATTGCTTGCGCCACTTCCGCCACTTGTTCATAGCTCTCAACCGCACATGGTCCCATCACGAAATATTGATTGCCATCGCCGATTTTTTCTCCTTTCACATCAACGATCGTATTTTCTGGCTTTTTCTTTCTTGATACGAGCAATGCCTTTTTATGGTCGTCTTCTTGCAAATCAAGCCCTGCTTTAAAAATTTCTTTAAAAATATGTTTTAACGTCGCCGTATCAAACGGCCCATCGTTATGTTCTAAAATTAAATCTAACATTTTTCGCTCACGGACAGGATCATAAAAATACGTCCCTTGAGCATCTTTAATCTTTCCAATTTCTTGAACGATTCGTCCTCGTTCATTAATCAACTTCAACAACTCCAAATTTAACTCATCAACTTTAGCTCTCAGCTCATCTAATCTTTCGTTGCTCATACATCTCATCCTTTCTTTATATAAGCTAAAAAATGTGGTACATTTCTATATAATTAGAGATTATTATAAACGAAGTGGATAAAGTTGTCACCCCTTTATTTATAAAACGCGTTTAAGTAATAAAGAATTTTTTAATTTTCGAAAAAGAAGGTGGGAAGCTTGATTTTTGCATTAGACATTGGCACGCGTTCAGTAGTTGGCATTATTTTAAAGGAAACAGACGGACGATATCAAGTTGAAGACATTGTCGTAAAAGAACATGAAGAACGAGCCATGCTTGACGGACAAATTCATGACATACTTGCTGTTTCGAACGTCATTCTCGACATAAAGAAAACGTTAGAGGAGCGGCACGGGCCTTTGACGCGCGTATGCGTCGCAGCCGCAGGTCGTTCATTAAAAACAGAAAAAGGAAGAGCAACGATTTCAATTAAAGGAAAGCCGCTTTTAACTCATGAAGATGTCGCGTACTTAGAACTCGCTGCCGTACAACAAGCACAAATGACGTTAGCAGAAAAATCAGCGAATGAAAAAAGTCATCACTATTATTGCGTCGGTTATTCCGTCACGCGCTATGAAATTGACGGCGAAGAAATTGGTAATTTAATTGATCAGCAAGGTGATGAAGCAAGCGTTGAAGTGATCGCTACATTTTTACCGAGACTTGTTGTTGAGTCGCTTCTTGCGGCACTACAACGTGCTCATTTAGAAATGGAGGCGCTAACACTTGAACCGATCGCCGCACTAAACGTGCTTATTCCTCCAACAATGCGACGGTTAAATGTGGCACTTGTAGACATTGGCGCAGGAACGTCTGACATCGCCATCACCGATCTCGGCACAGTCATCGCCTACGGAATGGTACCGATGGCAGGAGATGAGATTACTGAAGCAATTTCAGACGCCTATTTACTTGATTTTCCTCTCGCTGAACAAGCGAAACGCGACTTGCATGCGAAAGAAACGGTAACAATTACAGACATTCTCGGGTTTGAAACAGAAGTGCCTCGCGAACAAATGATTGCCACGATTTCAGATGCCATTGATCGACTTGCTGATGCAATTAGCAAAGAAATTTTACGATTAAATAATCACCAATCTCCGAAAGCGGTCATGCTCGTTGGAGGGGGAAGCTTGACGCCAGAACTGCCAAAACGGCTTGCCCACAAGCTTCATCTTCCAGAAAATCGTGTCGCTATTCGTGGCATTGATGCCATTCAAAAATTGCACATCGATCGCGAAGAAATGAAACATCGGCCAGAACTTGTCACCCCGATCGGTATCGCAATTGCCGCAAAGCAAACACCGATCCAGTACGTAACGGTTCATGTAAATGGACAAGTGATTCGCCTATTTGACATGAAGCAACTAACAATCGGTGATGCCCTACTCGCTGCAGGCATTCAACTACATAAACTATATGGAAAACCCGGCTTAGCGTGCGTTGTCACGTTAAATGGACAAGTGATTACAGTTCCGGGGACACACGGAGAACCACCAACCATTATAAAAAATGGTGAATTGGCGACATTCGATACACCAATTAAAAATAATGACGAGATTGTCATTGAAAAAGGAAAAGATGGACAACAAGCAACGGTTCAACTTCGTGATTTGCTCGAATCATTGCCGACAAAGCATGTAACGATAAATGATCAACACTACACCATTGAGCCACTTATATTACGAAACGGAGAACCTGTTTCTCTCGATGCTGTTTTATGTGATCGTGATGACATTGTCGTTCACATGCCGGAAACGATAGAACAACTTTTGCAGGCAACAAAAAACGACCACCTTCTGAAACAACTCGAACCGTTTACAATCACGTTAAACGGGAAACAAATAAAATTTCCTGAATGGTGCGGAACAATGTATCGCAACGGGCTAGAGTGCCAACGTTATACAACGTTTGAAGATGGCGATCATATTACTGTTTACGAACAAAAGCAGCGCACCATCGCTCAAATTGCTGAAGCAAAACAAATAAAGCTTCATTATACGATGCCGATTATATTTCATGGCGAAACATTTACATTGACAAAGCCGATTGGTATATTTTATCGCAACGGTGAACAGCTCAAAGAAGATGATCTCGTTCACCATGAAGATGAGCTCCAATTTCATGAACAAAAAATCGAACCGTTTATTTTTCAAGATATATTTCAATATGTCGAAGTTGATATTCCTCACGGGGCATCAACAACATTTACATTGCTAAAAAACGGAGAACCAACAACATTTTATGAACCTCTTACACCAGGAGATCAACTTGAAATTGTTTGGCATAAGAAAAAGCAACTATGAGCGAGTCATAGTTGCTTTTTCTTTATTTTAAGTTTTCTGGATTTAATGGCTCTAGCTCTGGAAGGACAAAACGACCGTCTTTTCGGATGAGCACACCATCAAAATATATTTCACCGCCACCATATTCTGGGCGCTGAATCATAACCATATCCCAATGAATGTTTGAGTGATTGCCGTTGTACGCTTCATCGTAACATTGTCCCGGTGTGAAATGGAAGCTTCCATCAATTTTTTCGTCAAACAAAATATCTTGCATCGGATGTTGAATATATGGGTTTACCCCGATGGCGAATTCACCAATATAGCGCGCACCTTCATCTGTATCAAAAATTTGATTGATACGTTCTGTGTCGTTTGCTGTTGCTTCAATAATTTTTCCGTCTTTAAATGTTAATTTGACGTTTTCAAACGTAAATCCTTGATAAGGAGACGGTGTATTAAACGTAATGGTACCATTGACAGAATCGCGAACTGGAGCCGTATACACTTCCCCATCTGGAATGTTCATTTGTCCTGAACATTTGACTGCAGGAATATCTTTAATAGAGAACGTTAAATCTGTACCCGGTCCTGTAATGCGCACTTGATCCGTTTTGTTCATTAACTCAACTAGAGCATCCATCGCTTTATCCATTTTCCCGTAATCTAAGTTACATACGTTGAAATAAAAATCTTCAAATGCCTCTGTGCTCATTTTTGCAAGCTGTGCCATAGATGGATTTGGATAGCGGAGCACCACCCATTTCGTTTTCGGTACACGAATGTCACGATGCACTTTTTGCATAATTGTTTTTCCATGAATTTTCATTTTATCCGCTGGCACATCAGCAAACTCGTTAATGTTGTCTCCAGCACGCAAGCCGATATAAGCATCCATCTCTTTCATAACATTCGCTTCAAATTCAGCCATCATGTTAAATTGTTCTTCTTGCGCTCCAAGCAAAAGAGCACGATCAACTTGATGGTCTTTTAACGAAACGAACGGATGCGCACCAACAGCATACGCTTCACGCACAAGCGCGATCACAAGCTCCCGCTGCAAACCGAAGTTCTCGATTAACACCTTCTCTCCTTTTTGCAGACGAAGCGAGTAATGAATTAAATTTTTCGCTAACTTTTCAATACGTGGGTCTTTCATTTGTATTCCTCCATTCCATCGTATGTACATGTTATATTGTAACCGATCTAAAAAAAATTTGGAGTTTTTTGCAGGAATTTTTCACTTTTTGTCGAATAGAACATAAGATAGACAGAAAGGAGTTGTACAATGAACGTTATTTTATACGGGAGCGTTGCACTCATCGCCATCGCCTTTCTCATTTTAGTCATTTATGTTATCCAAACGTTAAAAACGTTGCAAACGACGTTACAACACGTTACAAAAACCGTCGAAGAAGTTGAAAAACAAATGCATGAAATCGGAAAAGAAACGGCACAATTACTACATAAGACGAACGCGCTTGCAGATGATGTGTATAAAAAAGCAGAAAGTTTGCAAGATGTATTTGATGCCGTCAAACAAGTAGGGGTCACCGTTCAAACATTTAGCGACTCCATTTCCAAAACGTTAACAACAAATGAAAAAAAAATTATGCAAGCCATTCAATGGGGACAAACGCTCGTAGAGATATGGACAAAATGGAAAGAGAAAAGAAAATAAGGAGGTATTCATATGGCGAAAAATGGTTCTTTTCTACTCGGTGCAATTGTTGGGGGGATCGCTGGTGCGGCTGCCACATTATTTTTATCAAGCGAACGTGGAAAACAATTATTGCAAGAGTTTACCGAAACAAATATGAAACGGTGGCAGCAACATGAGAAGGAAAACGTGACACATGATGTGGAGCAACAAAAAGAGAAAGAGGAGCAAAAGCCGTTCTCCTCGATCCCTATTCCGCTTCCTTCATCAGATGTCGAGCAGTTGTTAAAAGAGACAGAGCAAGCAGTGAACGACGTCGAAAAACGTTTCAATAAAGGAATGGATGCACATGGAGAAAATTGAAACAATTAAGCAATTTAAACAAATTTATCCGTTCCATCGTCCATTTTTATTGATGAAACATAGTCTTACATGTCCAATTAGCCATCGGGCATGGGGGGAGTTCGAACGTTTCACAAAAGATTTTCCGCACATTCATGCATATTATTTACATGTACAACACGCACGCCCATTGTCGCAACATATTGCAGAAACGTTTCATGTTAAACACGAATCTCCTCAAGTATTATGGGTGACAAATGAAGGAGTAGCGTGGCATGCTTCACATTGGAACGTTACATATGAGCAGATAAAGAAAGCAACTATGAGCGAATCATAGTTGCTTTTTTATACATGAACCGACTGTTCATATTTTTCTTGAAATTTTTGAATATCGCCTGCTCCCATAAAAATAAGCACAGCGTTATCATGTTGCTTTAATACATCGACTTGCTCCTCGTCTAAAAGCTTTGCCCCTTCGATTTTAGCACGCAAATCCTCGATAGATAATTTCCCTTGATGCTCACGAGCAGAGCTAAAAATATCGCACAAATATACCGCATCAGCTAACGATAAACTTTCAGCAAATTCATCTAAAAATGTTTGTGTACGCGTGTATGTGTGCGGTTGAAAAATCGCAACAATTTGACGCTCTGGATACTTTTGTCTTGCTGCTTCGATCGTTGCACGTATTTCAGTCGGATGATGCGCATAATCATCAATAAGCACTTGTGAACCAAGCATTTTTTCATGAAAGCGACGTTTCACACCAGGGAATGTTTTTAATCGCTCTCGAATGATGTTTACGTCAATTCCTTCGTAATGGCAAAGCGCAATGACAGCAAGCGCGTTTAGCACGTTGTGATCGCCATACCTCGGAATATGGAAAGATGCGAAAAAGGTGTGGCGCACAAATACATCAAACGATGTCCCTTCTGGTGTTTTTACAATATTTCGCGCTTGGAAATCATTATCTTCACCGAACCCGTAAAAAACGACAGGAACTTTCGCTTGAATTTTTTGTAAATACTCATCATCCCCACAGGCGATAATTCCTTTTTTCACTTGCCACGCCATTTGTTGAAATGCTGAAAACACATCTTCAATGTTTGCAAAGTAATCCGGATGATCAAAATCAATATTCGTCATAATCGCATAATCAGGGGAATATGCTAAAAAATGACGGCGATATTCGCACGCTTCAAATACAAAATATTCGCTTCCTTCCCTTCCCTTTCCGGAACCATCGCCAATTAAATATGATGTTGGTTTCGCTCCTTGCATGACATGAGCAAGCAACCCAGTTGTTGATGTTTTTCCATGAGCGCCTGTCACAGCGATACTTGTGAATTTTTGTAAAAAATCACCTAAAAACTGATGGTAACGAATGACGGGTACCCCAAGTTCGCGAGCGGCTACGATTTCTTCATGTGTATCAGGAAAGGCGTTACCAGCAATCACAACCATATTTCCCCTAATATTTTGAGCACTAAATGGAAAAATCGGTATCCCACGTGCTTCTAAAGCTTCTTGCGTAAAAAATCGCTTATCATAGTCTGACCCTTGTACGACACATTTCATATCATGTAATACTTGTGCGAGTGCACTCATTCCAGTTCCTTTAATGCCGACAAAATGGTAAATAGTCATAAAAAAACCTCCACCAACTATCGTTGATCTATATCACAGTATATGACATAAATTCTGTTTTGCTATTTTCACGATATGTAACAAACTTCATTATACCATCGTTTGCCCACGATGATAAGAAAAACTGATAGAAGAACGTTCTTCTATCAGTTTTTCCGTGTTACTGAGGCGTATACTCCACTTTTTCAAGGCGCGGATTTGGCCGATAACGCCGACCGGCTTTTGCTTGATGTTTTCCATTTAATAACACATTGTCTCCGGTGAAACCAATGTGCACCTTTAACAAACTACTTCCCACACCGTACATATCGACTGGTACACCTTGTTTTTCAAACTCGATAATACGTTGCTCATTAAAACCGCCACTAACAACGATTTTAACATGTTCAAATCCTTCGCGATCAAGCGCTTCACGTAAAGCAAAAATAAGTGGTGGATTGACGCCACGTGGGTCAAATGTGCCAAGTACTTCTGGATGACGAATAAAATATTGATCGATCATCGTCCGAGACGTATCGACACGAACGGCTTTTAGCTTATCGCCAAATTCACGGGCCACTTTCAGCGCATCTGTAATACAGTCGTTGTTGTAGTCTACAAGAACAATTAAATCATCATCTGGATACTTCGCATGATACGCTTTTGCTGCCGCAACAACGTCACCATCAAACAATTGAATGAGGGCATGCGGCATCGTCCCCATGCCTTGTTTTCCCCACCACTCGTTCATCGCATGTGTCGCTTGTGCGGTGGAACCCCCAATAAACGCAGCGTATCCATCACCAGCTTGCATCATAAAATGATCATCCCGATCTCCCATAAAAATGACCGGCTTTTGTACACCAGATAATGCAGCCGCTTTAACTACATTGTACACATTTGTTGCCACAGATGTTCGGCGCGCTAAAATGCCATCAATAATGCCTTCTAAATACCCAAAATTTTGATACGGCCCTGTAATCGTAAGCACTGTCTCAAACGGGCTAATTTTATCGCCGTCTTTCAATGAATAAATTTCTAATTTTTCCGGCTCATCAGCAAACGTATGCAATAACGCAATCACCTCATCCGTTCCACATAAGACAGCATGTTCTTTTTGAAAAAATTGCATCGTGACGATATTATTCGGACGAAATTCCTTAACGATTTCACGCGTTTTCAAAAAATATACGGCTGAAAACCAGCCATCTCGCACACGCTCATCAAATTTAAACGTTTTATTTGTTAATCGCTTAATTTTCCCTTGTAATTTCAATTCGATTTCCTTCATTTTTCTTTCCCCTTCAACCATCGTTTTCACGTATTTAGCATAGCATGTTTTCTATTTCACGACTACTTCATCTAAATTGTATCTTGTAGTTGCTCGAGATCTTGCTCATCAATTAATACATCGCGCGGCTTGCTTCCTTTTGGTGCCGATACGATGCCACGTTGCTCCATCATTTCAATTAAGCGCGCCGCCCGATTGTAGCCGATACGAAAACGACGTTGTAAACTTGATGTTGAGGCGCCGCCTTGTTGAACAACAAATTCACATGCCTCATAAAACAGCTCATCGTCTTCATCCGCTTGTACATGTTGTTGCAGTAGCTCATCATGCTGAAATAAATACGACGGTTCCATTTGCTGTCGTACATGTGCGACAACGCGCTCTATTTCTTCATCCGATACGAAGTTGCCTTGTAGACGAATCGGTTTCGCTTTTCCATTTTCTAAAAATAACATATCGCCTCGCCCAAGTAATTTTTCGGCACCGTTTATATCAATGATGGTACGCGAATCAATTTGTGACGATACAGAAAAGGCAATGCGCGTTGGAATATTTGCCTTAATTAGACCGGTGATGACATCAACAGACGGTCGTTGCGTAGCAACAAGTAAATGAATCCCACATGCGCGCGCTTTTTGAGCGATACGGCAAATGGCTTCTTCCACGTCAGCTGGAGCGACCATCATTAAATCTGCAAGCTCATCGATGACAATGACGATATACGGTAAGTGTTGTTCTAGTTTTTGTGCTTTTCGTATTAACTCATTATAACGAACAATATCGCGCACCCCTGTATGTGCAAACAACTCATATCGCCGCTCCATTTCAGATACAGCCCATTTTAATGCTGCTGTTGCTGCTTTTGCATCCGTAATGACCGGGCTAACTAAATGTGGAATATGGTTATATGGTGCAAGTTCAACCATTTTCGGATCAATCAATAATAACTTTACTTCGTGCGGTGCTGCTTTATATAACAAACTTACTAACATCGCATTCATACAAACGCTTTTTCCTGATCCGGTTGCCCCCGCAATCAACCCGTGCGGCATCTTTTTTAAATCGGTAACAATAGGTTTTCCTGAAATATCCAACCCTAAGGCGACGGTTAATGGAGAGTCTGATTGCTGAAACACCTCGCTTTGTAACACTTCACGAATAAAAACCGGGCGGCTTGAGCGATTTGGCACTTCAATTCCAATCGTGTTTTTTCCCGGAATAGGCGCTTCGATACGAATATCCACGGCCGCTAAATTTAATTTAATATCATCCGCTAAATTCGTAATTTTATTCACTTTCACTCCAAGTTCTGGTTGCACTTCAAAACGAGTCACCGTCGGACCTTGAGTCACGTGAACGACTGTTGCACCAACGTTAAAATTTTTAAACGTCTCATTTAACCGCTCTGTTTGCTCTTTTAGCCATGCTTCATCACCTTCATGTTGAATCATTGGGGCATGCAATAACGATAACGATGGAAACACATAGGATCGCTTTTCCTGCCGTTCTTTCCATTTTTCCCGATCTTGTTTTAACATCATCACATTATATGGGACACCGCTTCTTCTTCTCTCCCGTTCTTCGTTCGTTTGTTCAATTTTTTCTTCTCTACGCTCCTGCTCTTTATTTTCTCCTACCTGTGTTTGCCTAACGTGTTCTTCAACAACTTCCTTCTGCTCTTCTTCTCGTTGCATTTCTTCTTTTTCATGAACAACCTCTTTCTCTTCATGTTGAAATGACCCACTTGCTAACATATGCACATGTTCATTTGTTTCATCAACAAGCTGTCTTCCTACTAGCTCATCTCCTTGTGTATGCACATGTTTGTTTGTTTCGACTTTTTCAACAATCGGAAGTTCAAATTCAACGACCGCGTCATGTTCTTTTTTCCGTTCTACACGCTCCATTCGTTTATAGCCAAATACTGGTGATGGTACATCCGTAGGGCGAAAAGTAGGCGCTTCATTTCCTTTACGCTCTATGCGCGCTATTTTTTTCTCAAAGGAAACGGTTTGCGGTGATGAACGCTTTTGTTCATATATTCGCTCTTTTTGTCTTTCTTTCGGTTCATCTGGAATGAGTGGAAAGCGAAATTTTCCTTTCGGATATTCATAAACGACTTTTGCCTCCACATGTTTATGCTCGTTGTTTGTTACGGACGGAGGTCGTTTGCGCGTTTCTTTTGCCCCATCATTTTCCCCAAATAAATAACGAAATAATGCCTTGAACCAACCCATTCAATCCTCACTCTTTCTGTTGTACATTCGGTTTTATTTTACCACAAAAAAAGCTGACTGCCGTGACGGAAGTCAGCTGAAAAATGGTTGACCTACTTCATACTCATCATTTAAAACAAGAATTCCTTTCTCTTGTGGGGCGTTTGGCAAATCAAGCTCACGGGCAGAGCAAATCATTCCGTAAGACTTCACCCCGCGAAGCTCCGCCTCTTGAATGACTAGACCGCTTGGCATGACAGCTCCGACTTTTGCTACAACGACCTTTTGCCCTGCTTCCACGTTTGGAGCCCCGCATACAATTTGCAACGTCTCCGTACCAACGTCTACTTGACAAACACTTAACTTATCAGCATTCGGATGTTTCTCTTTTTCTTTCACGTAACCGACAACAAATTTCGGTGAAAAATCAGCCTTTAATTGTTCATTTACGCCATTTTTTTGCAATATGTCGTTAATCGTAGCGATTACTTGTTCGTTTAGTTCAACGACTCCATTTCCTTGAAATGTGCTATATGTAGATGCACGAAAAATATTGTAACCAACTGTTTCACCTGTTTGCTCATCATAAATGCGCACAACATCCCCTTTTTTCTCAAAAGCACGCACTTGTGGATCAACAACTTTTAAAGTAATGAGTAACGTGTCACCAATGCCTTCACGATTGTAAAATACGTTCATCATTTCTCATCCTTTCGACGATTTTTCCCAAGAATAAAAATCGGTTGCAGTTGCCCATCTTCATATAAAAATGAGAGCGCAGTAATCGGCACTCTACCGCTTGCAAAAAAGCTCATCGTTAACTGCGCAAGTACATCATAGCCGATTTCGTTTTCAATGTCAGCAATAATGAGCACATCTTGATGAGGAACTGCAAGTAGCATCGTTCCTTTTATTTTTTCAGCAAAGTTTTTCAAAAAAGCATCATTCAGTATGCGGCTTGCATCATATCCATCGTTTGTGTTTACGAAATAAAATGTATTTCCAGCGACATGATCTTCTTTTACTGTCGTAGGCAATGAACGAACGTTAAAACGGGCAATTTCTTTCAATTGTTGCACGTTCCAACGCTCGGATTCAACTAAACGTTCATCGATGAGCCGATACGTTGTTCCTAAATCGAGCGCATAATAAATGCGCGTTTCTGCTGTATGTTCGTCATAAATAAACGCAGCGCCTTCGTTCGTCGTTGTCGGGAATGAGGTAGAGCGAATAACCGGATATATATGTTTTTCTTTTCCATGTAGCGACGAATCATCATGTAACGCCGTTAACGTTTGCTCAACATAATAAACAACTTCGTCAATGGCACGCTCTTTTTCAAGCTCCCATTTGGCCATAATGGAAGGAAGCGAGATCGTCACTCCTTTTTTCGTGTCACGATGCTCAATGCGAAGTGTATCTTTTTTTCGATCCCACCGAAATTCCCATGGATAGTCGGATAATCGTTGTTGAATATGCTCGCTTATTTGCTTACTATTCATCACGCTCACCTAAACTTTGAATAAAGGCGACGATTTCTTCTTTCGTTTTCCGATCTTTGCTGACAAATCGTCCTTTCTCTTGCCCATTTTCATATACGATAAAACTCGGAATGCCAAAAACATTATGCTCCGCAAATAAATCAAGCAATCGATCGCGATCGACCGCATAAAACGTATAATCGGAAAATTGCGCTTCAATTTCAGGTAAAACCGGTTTGATGAATTGACAATCCCCGCACCAATCAGCTGTAAACATCATAATGACTTTCCCATGTTGAATCGCTTCGTTATATTGTTCGATCCGTTCAATCGTTTTCATTGATTTCTCCATCCTTTCTTTTGATGTTTGTATTGCCCTTTCAACATATGAACAATATGTGTATACATCGTTGTTCGGTCGATGGCTCCGTTCGTCAAAATGCCGATCGCTCCTTCATTTGAACGAACATCGCGACGATCGGCGTATTCGTCTATCACTTCAGCTAATTCTTTCCCTGTTTTTAATTGTTCACTAATTTCGACAGGGAGCGGAATGCGCGCCCCTCCTGCCACAACGACAACGCCGTCCCGATCTACAAGCGCACCCCAATTACATAGCCAGACTGTTCCATTATGTGCAACAAATACGCCTCCTTCTAAACCCACTCCGATATGTGCTTGTTGTTCATGAGCAGCTAACGTTGCACGCTCAATCGCACCTTGCAACGTTTCTTCATCGGAAAACGGCTGTTTTGACACGCTCGGCTGCACGTCACTCGCTATAATCGTATGATGCGCCTCATGAAATACAGCTTTTACCGCTTTTACTTTCGTATTGTTTTTTGTTCCAACGGCAATTTTCATCGCTCAATCACCTTAAGCGTTATGACGAATCGCATCGACTGTCGCACGGTCACATTGTTTTACAAGGGCGATTAATAACTGTTTTGCCGCTTCATAGTCATCCACATGAATGATAGAAGCATGTGTATGAATATAGCGTGCGCAAATACCAATGACAGCTGAAGGAACGCCGCTATTCGCGATATGCACTCTCCCCGCATCTGTTCCACCACCTGGTGAAATGAAATATTGGTATGGAATATTGTT
Source organism: Anoxybacillus flavithermus (assembly GCA_002243705.1). Taxonomy (GTDB): domain Bacteria; phylum Bacillota; class Bacilli; order Bacillales; family Anoxybacillaceae; genus Anoxybacillus; species Anoxybacillus flavithermus. Next base: position 1,116,732 of record CP020815.1, on the reverse strand, counting down.
CGTTTCCGCTGTATCTAAAATAAATTCGCGCATGCCGCGATGAGTAATCATGGTTGCGTCATAAATGCGTACGAGCGCTCCTTTCCCAAGATGTCCGAACTCTTTTTTATCTCCTGTCATGTCGTTCGCTGGGCTTGCATCTAGCGCAAAGAAAATATCCGGCTGAATCATCGTTGCAGCTGTTTGTGCACCGCGCAATCCGACTTCTTCTTGAACCGTCGCTCCAGCATATAATACGTTCGGCAACGTCTCATCTTTTAACTCCTTTAACAATTCGATGGCCAAACCACAACCGTAACGATTATCCCACGCTTTCGCCATAATTTTTTTCTCGTTTGCCATCGGTGTAAACGGACAAAGCGGTACAATTTGTTGTCCGGGACGGATGCCCATGCGTTCTGCATCGTTACGATCATCCGCACCAACGTCAATGAGCATATTTTTCATATCCATCGGCTTTTTCCGTTGCTCTTCATCAAGCAGGTGAGGCGGTATCGAGCCAATGACTCCAACAATCGGACCTTGATCTGTTATGATTTGTACACGTTGAGCGAGCAGTACTTGACCCCACCAACCTCCAAGCGGTTGAAAGCGAACCATTCCTTGTTCTGTAATAGCAGTGACCATAAAACCCACTTCATCCATATGACCTGCAACCATTACAACTGGCCCATTTTCTGTTCCTCGTTTCACTCCAAAGATGCTTCCGAGCCGATCTTGCACAATTTCATCGGCATATTTTTGTAACTGTTCGCGCATAAAGGCGCGCACCGCATGTTCATTTCCCGGTGCTCCCGGCAATTCCGTTAACGTTCGAAATAACTGCAAATCCATCGACGTTTCCCCTTTCTTTTCTCGCTATTTGTCATTGTAGCGAATTTTACATGTAGTTTCCACTCGAACAATTCGGTATACTAAAAGAAAAAGCGGAGGAATGCATATGCGCATGAAAACATTTCTTACCGGTATCGTTGTCGGTGCAACAGCAGCATACATATTTGACCAATGGCAACATAGGCGTTTCATTTCATCTGAACAAGCGCTTCAAAAAGCGAAAGAAGCTTTTCAGCAAACAGGAGCCATTACAGGATCGTGGATTCAAACAACCGTTGAAGCGATTGAAAAAAACGGGTTGCGCTATACTGTCTACCGAGGAGGAGTCACTCGCCCAACTGATGCATATGAATGCCTTATTGACGCAAAAACAGGAACGATTATTGAAGCAAGAAAATTGTAAAACCCAAGCAAAGCCGCTTGGGTTTATTGACGTTTAACGGATTCAACAATTTGAAACTCATCATTCCAACGAACAGCCCGATAGTACGCATCGTGATAAAATGTAAACCATGCGTTTTTTTCCATTCCATAGGCGAGCCATTTTTGCTTAGCAAAAATAGACGTCATCGGGTAATCATCGTATGCCATAACCCAAAGCGGATTTTGATGGGCGTGTGTCGGCATTAAATCACCGAGATGAATGGCTGTTTCCCCTTCGGATGTGATCATAATGATCGCATGTCCGTCACTATGACCGCCTGTATGAATCATCGTTACCCCTGAAACGACTTCCAACTGTTCCGCAAACGTATCGACTTGATCAACAATGGCTTCCCAGTTTTCTTTCCAATACGTGTTGCGCGAGCGAATGTTTGGCTCTTTCATCTCCGCCCACTCTACCGCCGACGTAATAATGCGCGCACGTGGAAACGTTGGAACGAGCACATCTCCTTCCCATGTTGTTAAACCGCTCGCATGATCAAAATGTAAATGTGTCATTAATACAACGTCAATGTCTTCAGGTGTTAAAGAAAGAAGCGCCAATTGCTCTATTAAAGAAGATTCTTCTGTTACCCCAAAGTTCCTCTTTTGTTTCTCATTCAACTTTCCCCGTCCAATACCTGATTCAATAAGTATGTTTTTCCCATCTACTTGCAATAAAATCGGATCCGTACGAAGCGGTATTTGATTTTGTTCGTTGCATGGATATTTTTTCGTCCAAAGGGGCTTTGGTACAACCCCAAACATCGCTCCCCCGTCTAAATGTGTAATTCCCCCATTCAGCCATGTCATTGTTATTCGACCGATCGTTAATTTCTCCATCTTTTCTCCCCCTTGTCCTCTCTCATCATCCATTTTAACATTACGAAAATATTCAGAAAAGAAAAAAACCTATGCCTGATTATGACATAGGTTTTCGATACTTCACTTCACAACGGTAAATCGGATTTCCTTTTTCTGAAAATTTTTGTTCATATTCAGTCATCACATTTCCTTCAAAATCACTACGATGAAGATCAAGGCTAACATATTGAAGCACTAAACCGTATTGTGAAAAACTAACAAGGGAATATTCAAACAATCCACGGTTATCCGTTTTAAAATGAATTTCCCCCTCATCCACTAAAATATTTTCATATAACTCCAAGAACGAGCGATACGTTAGACGTCGTTTTTCATGCCGCTTTTTTGGCCATGGATCAGAGAAGTTTAAGTAAATGCGCTCTACTTCTCCTTTAGCAAAAATATTCGTTAAGTCTTTTGCATTGACATTTAATAAACGCAAATTTGGCAAATCGTTCTCGATTAACTTGTCGAGGGCGCATACAATGACGCTCTCATACAATTCAATACCAATATAGTTAATATGCGGGTTTGCTTTTGCCATTTCTGTGATAAAGCGACCTTTGCCTGTTCCAATTTCAATATGGATCGGATGATCGTTTGAAAACAATTCATGCCAACGTCCTTTATATTGCTCTGGTTGTGGAATAATGTATTGCGGATATGATGCAATTTTTTCTTTCGCCCAAGGCTTATTTCGTAAACGCACGTTTCATCCTCCGTTTCTTTGTATATAAAAAGATAAAAATGGCCATATTATAAAACGAATAGGGGGATGAACATGGCCATTAATCATGAACATCAATTAACTGTGTTAAAAGACATTTTATCGGAACATCACCTTGATCGTTCAGGAACCGTTTCAGAATGTGAACAAATTGAACGGCTCGCCAAATCATTGATGGCGAACGATGCTATCCATTCCGAACTCAAACAAACATTGTCTCATATTTATGCGTACAGTCAAAACGGTAAAAATGCAACCGATCTTTCTTTACACATCGATCAACACGAACAGCAACTTGCGAATTGGATGGATCAATTAACGTAGCACATGTTCAAGGAAATGCAACAATCGTTGCATTTCCTTTTCGTTGTTTCGTCCTTTATGCCATGAAAGCAATGTAACCGTTTGAGCGATCGTATACCATTTCATGCGTAACTGCAATTGTTCATCGAATGTCAAACCATATTCTTCTAGCCAACTCTCCCACTGCTCTCGTGGAATATAAGCATACAATAACATTCCGATATCAATCGCCGGATCGGCAATCATTGCGCTATCCCAGTCAATTAAATACAATTGATTGTCTTCTGTTAAAAGCCAATTGTTATGATTCATATCGCAATGACAAACAACATAATCCGTATTATGCATATCGTTTACATGTCGTTCTAAAAATGTCAATGCGTCCCGAACGATCGGGTGCGCTTTTAACTCAGCATATTCATTTTGCTTTACTTCCTCTAGCAAACGATTGGGCAATAAAGGTTTTTTGCCGAGACGTTCCATCATCCCTAATAATTCTTTCGAACGATGAATTTTTCGAAGCAATTGCGCAACTTGTTTGCTAGTCATGTCGTGCGGCTTTAATTCGCGCGCTTGTAAAAACTGCTGGGCTGTAATAACATCCCCATTTTCCATCCGTTTCGTCCATACTAATTTTGGAACGATTCCTTCCGCTGATAAAACAGCCAAAAACGGAGAAGAGTTGCGCTTTAAAAACAACTTCTTCCCATCATGTTCCGCAATATATGCATCCCCTGTCGCACCGCCCGCCGGGGAAATTTCCCACTCCTTGCCTAGTAACTGTTCCAAGTGAGCTCACCTTTCGACTTCGTCAAAATAAAAATAGCAATTGTCATCTTACTAGATTTTATCTTTCTCATCGTTTTCCCGTCAACATTCAATTAATACCCACGTCCCAATTCCATTCATTTCAATAAAGCGTTCGCACTTTTTCTCTACTTCTTCCCGATTTGAGCTGAAAACGACTTTCCATTTTCCTTCAGAAAGAGGTAATGTCGTTTTTTTCTCCTCGTTATGATGAACGACAACAATTTGTTCCCATGGACCATACACACCCACATCGACAAGCTGATAGGCAATCACGGATGGATGGGTATCATAAAACTTGATGTGACGCCGAACTTGATCGGCAGTAAAAAAACGAAACGCGGCATGTTTTTTGCGAAGCGCAATGAGAGCCGTTATCTCTCGAATATCTTCTTCCCATTCACTTTTCCGCTCCCAATCGATTCGATTCACTTCATCAGGAGCGTTATAACTATTTTCAATCCCTTGTTTCGTTCGATAAAACTCTTGACCGCTGTGCAAAAATGGAATACCTTGGGATAATAAAACGATCGCGGTCGCTAGCTTTTGGCGCTTCCGACGAATATATTCGCTCTCATGCGCATTAGCAATCATCATTTTATCCCATAATGTATAGTTATCGTGACATTCGACATAATTGACACTTTGCCTTGGCGAAAAAAATAGATGAATGCTCCCACGAACCGCTTCCATGACCGCTTCCTTATATGAGCAATCACCTAACGCAAATCCTCGATCGTGCACTTGGAATGTGCTACCTTTAACATAGTCGCGAAAACGATCATTAAAATAAGCGATACGCGGTGTGTGTCTTGCGTTTGCGATCGTCGTCTTTTTTTCTTGAGGTAATGGAGTGGCTAACTCCCACCCCTCTCCAAGAACAAGAACAGTCGGATCAATTGCATCGATAGCTCGGCGAACGTCATTCATCGCGTCGATATCTAAAATACCCATTAAATCGAAACGAAATCCATCGACACCATATTCACTTAGCCAATATGTCACCGAATCCACGATAAATTTTCGCACCATTTTCCGCTCGGATGCTAAATCATTTCCAACTCCTGTTCCATTCGATGGATAACCGTTTGATTCGTATCGGAAATAATAACCCGGTACAAGCTGTTCAAATGATGACATTTCACGAATATATACGTGATTATAGACGACGTCTAAAATGACGCGAATGCCTTCTTGTTGAAACGCACGAATCGCCTGCTTTAACTCGATGATACGCGCATATGGATCGGTTGGATCCGTCGCGTAACTTCCTTCTGGAGCATTGTAATGAACCGTGTTATATCCCCAGTTGTATTCAAATGGCTGCAGCTCATCCACCCCTTCGAAATCTTGCACAGGCATAAGTTGAACATGTGTCACACCGAGCTGTTTTACGTACGAAAGACCCGTCACCATTCCGTTTGGTCCTAATGTGTCCCGCTCCGTTAAACCGAGATATTTCCCTTTATGTTCCACGCCACTTTTAGGATGGATCGTAAAATCACGAACATGCATTTCATAAATGATCGCATCCGTCATAGAAATAAACGGAGGCATCGTTGGTTTTTGTATGTTTGTCTTCGAAAGGTCAACAACAACACCGTATGTGCCGTTGGCTGAAACTGCTTTTGCATAAGGATCCACCGCTTCTCGCCAAACAAAATTGATATATGTCTTATACGTATACAAAAAATATTCCATGTTTTCATAAACCGTATAAGTCCATACTCCTTTTTGTTCGCGCACCATGGCATAAGTCGTTTCTTCTTTCGTCTTCGGATGAATAAGCTTTAATAACACGTTTGTTGCCGTCGGCGCCCACACTTTAAACGTCGTTTTTTCCGGTTTGTACGTTGCACCAAGATCATTTCCGTCATATGCATATAAATCGTCAAACGCTTTTGTTCGCATCACCGCCCCTACTTGTAGAGGGGCTTTCCATCCTTCTTCTGTATAAACAACATATCGTTTTCCTAATTCAACAATAAAAGGGACAGTACATTCATATTTTGTAAATAAGTGTTGTCTTTCTGTTGAACGAATCGTTAAACGGTATGCTGTTTGCTCTTTATCACATAAAAAAAATATTGGTGCTCGTTCGTGAACAACATCGTTCGGTACCAAAATAGTAATTAACGTCAACTCATCTAAATAGGCTTCAAACGAGTGTTGTTTTGTCATCATTATCGGTCACCAACTTCCAGTTTTGAAGTCAATTATTTTCGTTGTAAAATGGACTAAGATAAAAAAGAAGGGGAAAATCATGCATTCATGTAGCGTTCCATTTCCGCTTTTACCATCTGGTTACTTACTTATTATGCAAAAAGAACAAAAAAAGTATTTATCCTTACCATAATTATAAAAAATCAAAAAAGAGGCTACGCTTCATTCGTCAGCCTCTTCCACTTCTTCAATAACGAGCGGATCGTAATAGCGCGTATCACAATATGTCAACAATGATTGCGCCGCCTTCAGTTGTGTGTGCTTCAATGGCATCGTCAACTGTCTGAGTGACATAAACCATGTCTCATAATGACGGCGATCGACGATATCAAGATCGCTCGGTGCGTAGCGATAATCAATATATCCTTCTCGATTAATCAACACTTTTTTGATCGGCATATCGACAGAAAATTGCTTATAAATCGTTTGAACAACTTTTTCCGTTCGATGAAGCGAAATCATCGGATTGACGATTTTTCTCTCCACATCATCGACAATCTCCGTCCAAAAACGCTCAGCTGAGCCAACAATAATGTTATTTTTCCGTTCTTCCGTAAACGCAACGCACCACGTCGTTGTTGGACTAATCAAAATCGTATTAAGCTCGACAGGAGCTTTTTTCAATAAAAATACAGGCTTGTACATACATAAGTATGTATCTGGAAAGCGTTGCAAAAAATATTTTAAATATACGTCATAATAATATTTCGGATCAATAACAGATTCTTCTATTAATGTTGAGCTCGCCCAACGAATTTGCAGTTGAAACAACTTTTCTAAAAATAATATTTTCAATTCTTCAATCGTTCTTGGTTCGGACGGAATAGAAAACATAAAGTCTTCCTCTTCTGGCGACTGTTCATTTTCATCCGTCACATCTTTTACTTTTTTCCGTTTCCATATTCGCTTAATCTTATCAAAAAGTGACGGTTCCTCCTCAAGCCATTTCCATGACTCATGTACATGCGACTCCACTTGTGGCACCAATTGACCCGTCTCCCATGCATGCTTCATTCGTTCCCATTGCTTCTTTTTTAAACGAATAAACTCGCTCGGATAATGATAAATATCTAGCTCGTAGCGCGAAATATAGTCTTGAAGCTTAATGAGCTGTCCCACGCCTTAACCTCCAGCAATCAATTGTTACTTTCATTCTACAACAAAAGCAACAACGGGCAAAGAAGAGAAGCGAAAATTGCACTTAATGTCATCGCTACCGAGCTAATCGCTGCTTCTTTTTTACCAATTTCAAGCGCTTTTGCAGTACCGATGCCGTGTGAAGCCGCCCCTAGTCCGCTCCCGACCCCTAAAGCTGTGGTCAGACGCAAACGTTGAAAAATAGTCGGTCCAAACATGGCACCAAAAATCCCTGCAACCATGACATATACCGCTGCAAGCGTCGGTATACCGTCAATCAACTTTGCAATATCCATCGCAACAGGCGAAGTAACCGATTTCGGAATAATCGAGCGAACAACTCGTTCTGGTAAATGAAAAAGACGCGCTAATAATAAACCGCTACCCATTCCAATGATCGTCCCGAAAAATGTACTACATAACAACGACCATAAAAACTGTTTTAACGTATGCCGATGTTGGTAAAGCGGCAAAGCTAGCGCGACAACGGCTGGTCCAAGCAAATGGACAAGCCATTTTCCTCCGCTCATATATTGTTCATACGACAAACGAAAAAGCGATAACGTGATGATGATGATTACTGTGCTCGTAGCGATTGGCACAAGCAAAGGAAAATAAAAGCGAGCATACAATTTGCGCATCGCCATATACACGACAATCGTCCACAAAAGCATAATTGCGCCGATCATGCTTCTTTCACCTCATGCATTCGCTTTTGCTCACGTGTTTGTGCCCATTGACCGATGAAACCAGCAAACAACATGACGATCATTGTGCTCACGATGACAACGAAAATAGACCATATCCCTTTCCCTGAAAAAAGTTCAACATAATCAATGATGCCAACAGTTGCCGGAATAAACAAAAGTGTTAAATGAGACAAAAGCATGTTAGCACCACGGGAAATCCACTCTTCCTTCACCATTCCGGTCATTAACAATAAAAATAGCAACAACATCCCTATCATACTCCCTGGAATAGGGATGTGTAGCAGTTGCTGAATAATTGAACCAAAAATATACAGCATATACAATACCCCGATTTGAATGACCGTAATCCCCATTTTTTCTCCCCCTGTTATCGAATTATGAAAGAGGAAAACGCATCAACGGCTTATATTTCGGCGTTTGATCCATATGTGTTTCGTATAGCACAACGTCATGTACGAAAAAGCGGATGTCTTCTCCTTCAATCTTTCTCGGATATGTTTCAAGTGAGAACGGAAACGATCCGTTCCATTTTTTCGCCAATGTAATATGTGGCGTGAACGGTCGAGCATCAAGAGAAAAACCTATCTGCCGACAAACGTCATACACATCTTGACGAAGGGAAAACAAACGGGACTCTTCTTTTACGCCATACCATAAAATACGAGAGCCAAACGAATAAACTTCGCTCAGCTGTAACGAAAATGCTCTATGTTTTCGAACTACTTTTGGCATATACTCTGCAATTTGTTTTCGCTCTTCTTCCGTTGCCCTCCCTAAAAATGCAAGTGTAATATGATAATCTTCTTCATGAACGAACAAACGAAATGGTGCTTTCCATTTAGATATAAAGCTATGCAACTGCTGTTTTACTTCATTTGGCAAAGGTATTGCCAAAAAGTAATGCATATATCGTCCCACCTTTAATTTTCTAAATTTTATCAAAATTCATATATTTTTCGCAACGCCTTTTTTGACTGCCAAGCAAAAATCATCATGCCTCCAAATGTCAATAAGCCGAAGAATAAATATACATGCTCGATTGTCCAACGTTCTAAAATATATCCACCTACAAATGTACAAAACCAACTACCAAGCCCATTTCCAACTGTCGCATAAAGCGATACAGCCGTCGTACGCACGTGTGCAGGGGTAATGTCACGCACATATTGAAGGGCAGCTGGAATAAACAAACCGACAGACGCCCCTTGTACAATTGTCGTGGCATACACGATCATTAAAGGTGGTTCAAAAAAATAAAACAACCAACGAGCACAAGACAAAGCTGTCGCAACGAATAACACATTCATCATCCCAAACTTTCGGACGACGCCGTCAGCAAATTTCATAAATGGCGCTTCGCTTCCCGCCGCTAATAAAAAAGCAAGTCCTACCCCTGTAAGCGTTCCACCTAAATCAGTAATCAAAATGCCGAAATAAAAATTATTAGCATAAACTGGCCCGAAAACAAGAAACGTCGTTAACAAAAATAAAAGAAACCGAGGAATACGAATTAACTCTTTCATTCCTTCTCGTATGTTCACTTTTGCACTTGACTGTTCCCGCGGCAACTTCCATGCAAGCAAGCTCGAAATAATGAGCAAAGCAACGAAAATGTAAAAAATAAAACGAAGATCGAACCACTCAGCTACTTGCCCAGCAACTGGAACAGCAGCAGCAAATCCAAGCGCACCCCAAAGACGGATCGATCCATATCGTTCATTCGCCTTTTGTACATAATGAAGCGTAATACTGTCAGACAATGGAACGATACCACTTTGCGTGACTGCAAGCAGTGCAGCAATCACAAGCAACCATGCATATGAATGAACGAACGAATACATAAAACCAAAAAAAGCTGTACCTAATAAAGATACGATCAACACTTGAACTGGCTTACGCGTATAATCGCTTATCATTCCCCAAATTGGCTGGATAAAAATCATAACGATCGGACTAATCGACATAATCATCCCGATTTCCGTTCCCGATAATCCGACTTCATCTTTTAAATACACAGACAATAATGGAAAAAGCGAGCCGAAACTAAAAAACTGCAAAAAGTAAAATATGCGAAAAATACGTGTATACACAAAAAATCCCCCATATCAATATAAAATGACGAAAAGTACCGTCATGAGCGACGGCACTTTTCATTATAACATATTTTTGGAAATTGTCATTTTGCTAATTCATAAATCGCTTGGGCATAAATGGCTGTTGCTTTAAGTAAATCCTCGATAAACATATACTCATCTTTTTGGTGCGCAACATCTGGGCGATTCGGAAATAGCGGACCAAACGCTACCCCTGCTTGTAAAGAACGCGCATATGTCCCCCCACCGATCGCAAGCAATGATGCTCGTTCCCCCATCTGTTCTTCATAAACGCGTTGCAACGTTTGAACGAGCGGATGGTCTTTCGCTACATAGTGGGGTGAAGAGTTAGAAAAGTTTATCAACGTAAAGTGATGACCGTTTGCGACTCGCTCGATCACTTCTTTCGTATGGGCAATGTCGCTCGTCACAGGGTAACGTAAATTGATGCCCATCTTCCCACCATGCTCACTTGTATATGAAAGAACACCGACATTGATCGTTAAATCTCCTAATTCCTCATTTGTATGCGCAACCCCTAATTGCTTTCCGCGCGTATCTCCATAAAAGTATTGAGAAACGAAACGAACAAATTCGTTTGCTTGTGGATCGAGTGTCTCATCTGCTAAAAATTTTGCAAGCCATAGCCCTGCATTCACTCCGTTGTTTGGTTCCATCCCATGCGCAGAAACACCGCGAACACATAACTTCATCGTTTCGCCATCTACATACGCCTCACCTTCAAGTGTGTGTACTTGTAAAAATTTGATAAAACGCTCTTTCATATCGTTTCCGTTCGTTAACTGCAAAACAGCCTCTGCAAAATCCGGAACCATATTGTATCGACGACCGGCTTGAAATGAAAGAAGAACTGCATCCATTTGTTGATTCATTGGCTGTTGAATGAGATCAAAATCGGCAATGCCTTTTTCAGCATAAATAATCGGAAAGTCAGCATCTGGGGCAAATCCGAGCGTCGGCATTGGCTCGGTTTGAAAATATCGTTCGACGCATTGCCAATCGCTTTCTTCGTCTGTTCCAATAATCATGCGCACGCGTTTAGATAATGATAATCCAAGCTCTTTTACAATTTTCATTGCATAAAAGGCAGCAATCGTCGGCCCTTTATCATCTAACGCACCACGTGCGTAAATTTTCCCATCTACAATCGTTGCTCCAAACGGATCAAACGTCCATCCGTCACCAGCGGGAACAACGTCAACATGACATAAAATACCAACCATCTCTTCTCCATGACCCATTTCAATATGTCCAGCCAACCCATCAACGTTTTTCACAACAAATCCTTCTTCTTCCCCACGTTTCAACATGTAACAAAGTGCTTCATACACTTCTTTTCCTAGCGGGGCTTCTTCTGTTGCTGTTTGTTCATTGCGTACACTTGGAATACGCAAAAATGTTTGTAAATCTTGCAAAAGCGCTTTTTCTCGCTTCTTTACTTCTTCTATCCAGTTCATATTCATCGTCACTTTCACCTTTCCTTAAGAAAAATATGGTATGAATCGTGTAAATATTGCGTAAAATTCAGTAAATTTATAGCATTTTTCGTATGTTTTCGTGTAAAATAAATAGTGAGACATCTAGTTTTTCATCTTTGTTGTACCATGCGAATGATGTGACGATAGGGAGTGATCATTTGAAACCATCTACCGATCGCATGCTAACCCGTATTAAGTCCGTCTACATGTTCATTAATGAGAGAGGGACAGTAACAACGCAAGAGCTCGTGGACGAATTCGGCATTACTCCACGAACGATTCAGCGGGATTTAAACGTGTTAGCATACAACGACTTAATTCACAGCCCTAGCAAAGGTAAATGGACAACAACTAAAAAAAGAGTGAAGATGTCCTCATAACGACATGGATATAGACGGAACCTGAGCGATACAGGTTCCTATTTTTTGTCTTCTCCTTTTAATAAAGCAATTTCTTCATCTGTCAATTCACGATACTCTCCCGGTTCTAACGTTTCATCAAGCGGGATTGGCCCCATTTGTATGCGCTTTAAGTAAATGACACGTTTACCGACCGCTTGAAACATTCGTTTAATTTGATGAAACTTTCCTTCTGTAATTGTAATTCGTACGTCTGAACGCAAACCCGTGCGGATGACTACAAGCTCTGCCGGCTTTGTTTCGTATCCATCATCGAGCACAACACCACGTTGAAATGCGACAACATCATCTTCAGTCACTTCCCCATCAATTATTGCTTCATATATCTTCGGCACATGTTTTTTCGGCGACAGTAGCTGATGGGCAAGTTGTCCATCGTTCGTTAACAGCAATAACCCTTCCGTATCTTTATCAAGCCGTCCGACAGGAAACGGATCAAATATACGATCTTCCTCTTCTAACAAATCAACAACTGTTTCTTCCACCGCATCTTCCGTTGCTGAAATCACCCCTTTTGGCTTGTTCATCATTAAATAAATGAACGGTTTATACTCCACTTCTTCCCCCCACACAGTGACAACTTGTGCTTTTGGATCGACATGTGTTTTTGCATCTTTAATGATCGTTCCATCGACTTTGACAACGCCTGCTTTCAATAATTTTTTCACTTCTTTTCTCGTTCCATAGCCCATATTTGCTAACAGTTTATCAATTCGTAGCACTAAAACCCCTCCAAATGTTTTTCTTTTTTAGGCGTTCGTCCATACACCGATGTCAATTGTCACATATACTGCCTACGTAACAACTAAAGCGAAAGGAGTTTTCTACATGGACGAACGCCAACAACAGCAACAACAAATGCCGGGCATGCCGTATTACGGAGGCTCTCCGTTTACACCGGGATTTCCGATGGGATTTCCAGGAAACCCAGGATTTCCGGGTACACCAAATTTTCCAAGTAGTTCCCTTGAACGCCGCGTTGATCGCCTTGAGCGCATAACAGAACGTCAACAACAACAAATTAACAATTTAAACCGACGTCTCCAACGCGTTGAACGCCAGCTCGGATTCCCGTTTAGCAGCGACTTCTAATACAAAGGAGAAGGCTATGACACAGCCTTCTTTTCTTTTTTTCTTAAAAATGAAAACCGATTTCCAAATAACGCATATAACAAGTTCGAGCGTTCACTTAAATAAAAATAAACGGCTGCTCCGATTCCCCCACCACATGCAACAATGATCACCGATTGGAGCATGCTACCATTGTAATGAAAGAAACGATCCATAAGCTTTACAATTGGCCAAACGACTGCGCACATCATTGTCGTCAAAATTCCCATAAACAATACACGCTTGGCGACAAAATGATACCGATAATTTGTATAACGATGAATAACCCATAAGTTTAACCCAACCGATAAAGCATATCCGATTGTCGTTGCCAAAATAGCCCCTACCGTTTCAAACGAAACGATCAGTATATAGTTAAACAACAATTTAAACAAAAGCCCAATCGTTAAACTAATTACAGTAAATTTTTGTTTATTAATTCCTTGCAAAATAGCTGCCGTCACAGAAAATAAGGCAAAGAAAATAGCTGTTGGCGCATATGCCCGCAACACTTCCGTTCCTAGTGGATCATAGCTATAAAACGCAGCATATACGTATTCAGATAAAAGAGCCATACCAATAACTGCAGGCAACGTAATAAACATAACGACTTGAAACGTATCGTTTAAATATTTGCGTAACTGCTTGCTTTCCCCTTGCACGTAAGCTTTCGTAATGGTCGGAATAAGCGTTAAGCTAAACGACGTTGCTAACGTGACCGGAATAATGACGAGTTTTTGCGCCCATACGTTAAAAATACCGTATGCGTCCTCAGAAATCGCACCAAGCCCGATACTTGCCATCGCTTTATTAAACGTAAATTGGTCAATCAATTGATATAATGGCATCGCTAAGCCAACAAAAGCAAACGGCGCGGCATAGGCGATTAATTCTTTATACATTTCTTTTAATGACATATGGATCGTGCCACGATCTTGTTTTAATAGTTCATCTAAAAACGATTTCCTCTTAAACCAATACATAAATAAAACAGCTAGTCCACCAACGGCACCGATAAATGCTGCAAACGTTGCCACTTGAATAGCCGTCACAAGTGAGCCATCGAAAATGCGCAGCACGATGTAGCTACCCGCAAGCAAAAAGACGATGCGTACAAGTTGTTCAACAACTTGCGACAACGCTGTCGGTCCCATTGACTCATGCCCTTGAAAAAACCCACGAATTAAACTCATCATCGGCACAAGCAATAAAGCGAAACTGACCGCCCGAATGACAGAAGTGACATCAGCAATGGAATTGCCATGTCCGTCATCATTGACAACGAACGGTGCTAATAGCGGTGCACTTATATACAAAACAAGCCAAGCGAGGAATCCTGTAATTGCCATTAACGTTATCCCTGACCGAAACAATTTTCGTCCAATCGCATATTCTCCAAGTGCATTGTATTTCGAGACAAACTTTGATACCGCAAGCGGCACCCCCATCGTTGCAATACTAATAAACAACGTATATGGAACGTAACCGTACGAATAAAGCGCTCCCCCTTGTTTCCCAACAAGCTGATAAAACGGGAAGACATATATAAGACCTAATATGCGCGATAAAAACACGCCTCCCGTTAAAATAAATGTGCCTCTTAACAACTTTGATGATGACATATTATCCCTTCCTTAACGGCTTCATTGCTTCACTTATTTTAGCACACTTTTTTCTTTTTCATAAAATCATTATAATCATAACAGAAAGGGCGTGAAAGTGATGACATATGATGTTGTAGTCATCGGTGGAGGACCGTCAGGACTTATGGCTGCCATCGCCGCCGGGGAACGAAGTAAGCGTGTGCTCCTCCTTGATAAAGGAGATAAGCTCGGACGAAAATTAGCTATTTCTGGCGGCGGGCGTTGCAATGTGACAAATAGACGACCAGTCGATGAACTTATTCAACACATACCAGGGAACGGTCGTTTTTTATATGGCGCATTTTCTATGTTTAATAATGAAGATATTATTCGCTTTTTTGAACGACTCGGTGTTCCGTTAAAAGAAGAAGACCACGGTCGTATGTTTCCGGTGAGCGATAGTGCGCAATCTGTCGTACAAGCTTTGCTTCGAGAATTAAAACGATTGCGCGTCGACATTCGCGTCCATACCCCTGTAAAAGATATTGAATATAAAGACGGGGCTGTTTATGGCGTGAGGCTACAAACAGGGGAAGTCATTCAAACGAAAGCGGTTGTCGTTGCTGTCGGAGGGAAATCTGTGCCACATACCGGTTCGACAGGGGATGGCTACGCATGGGCAGAAAAAGCTGGACATACGATTACAGAACTATTTCCAACCGAAGTGCCGATTGTTTCACATGAACCATTTATTCAAAAGCGAACGTTACAAGGATTGTCACTACGCGATGTGGCATTAAGTGTATTAAACGAAAAAGGAAAACCAATCGTCACACATCGAATGGATATGATTTTTACACATTTCGGTATTTCCGGACCCGCTGCATTGCGATGCAGCCAATTCGTTGTGAAACAGTTAAAAAAACAGCCTTCTACGATCATGACAATCGATGCACTGCCAGATGAAAAAGAAGAGACATTATTTCAACGCATTGTGCACACGATGAAAGAGGAGCCGAAAAAAACGATAAAAACTATTGTTAAGGGAACGATCTCCCTCCCAGAGCGATATGTATTGTTTTTATTAGAACAGACGAAGATCGATCCACATACGGTCGCAAGCACACTCAGTCGTGAGAAAGTGCGGATGTTCGTTTCGTTATTAAAAAAATTTTCTTTTTCCGTACATGGCACGTTGCCGCTTGAGAAAGCGTTCGTCACAGGTGGAGGAGTATCCGTCAAAGAAGTCCACCCGAAAGAAATGGCATCCAAGCTGATGAATGGTCTTTATTTTTGTGGGGAAATTTTAGATATTCACGGCTATACAGGTGGCTATAATATTACCGCAGCGCTCGTGACCGGTCGGCTGGCAGGTATGCATGCTGCTATGTATGCAAACCAATAAGATCGCCGATCAAGCGATCTTATTGGTTCCTTCTATTTATACAAGTTCTCCATTCCAGCCGAGCATGCCATCAATGACGTTACAAACATTATACCCATGTGCCTCTAAATAACGGCATACGTGTTCACTACGAACGCCAGAGCGACAAATAATCACATATGTTTTCTGTTTGTCTAGTTCACTCATTCGTTCAGGAATGTCCCCCATTCTTATATGAATCGCTGATGGAATCATTCCAAAAGCAACTTCCTCATCTTCGCGTACATCAATAATATGGACACGCTCTCCCGTTTGCATTATTTGTTTTAATTGAGCGGCTGTGATTTCTTTCATCAATCTCTTCCTTTCTTTAGCGAAAGCCCCCCGCCACATGTGCGAGAGGCTTTGTACATTAATTTGCAACAATGTTCACTAATTTTCCTGGTACAGCGATCACTTTACGCACCGTTTTTCCTTCAATTTGTTCTTTAATTTTTTCGTCTTCCATCGCCAATTGTTCAAGTTGTTCTTTCGTTGCATCTGCAGGAACGTGTAATTTCGCACGCACTTTTCCGTTCACTTGAATGACGATTTCAACTTCATCTTCAACTAATTTCGCTTCATCATATGCTGGCCAAGCTTCATATGCGATCGTATTGCTATACCCAAGCTTTTCCCATAGCTCTTCAGCGATATGTGGGCAAACTGGCGACAGCAACTTCACAAACCCTTCCATATACGCTTTTGGCAATATAGGTGCTTTATATGCTTCATTAATAAACACCATTAACTGTGAAATCGCTGTATTGAAACGAAGCGCTTCGTAATCTTCGGTTACTTTTTTCACTGTTTGATGATATACGCGCTCAAGCGTATCTGTTTCTGGATTGTCAACGATTTTTGGATTTAATTCACCGTTTTCTTCAACAAATAAGCGCCATACACGATCTAAAAAGCGACGTGCACCGTCCAGACCTTTTGTGGACCATGCAATCGATGCTTCTAAAGGACCCATAAACATTTCGTATAAACGTAATGTGTCCGCCCCATGACTTTCAACAATATCGTCTGGGTTGACGACATTTCCTTTTGATTTGCTCATTTTTTCATTGTTTTCCCCAAGAATCATCCCTTGGTTGAATAGCTTTTGGAATGGCTCTTTTGTCGGTACAACGCCAATATCATATAGAAACTTATGCCAAAAACGCGCGTATAACAAGTGCAATACGGCATGTTCTGCCCCGCCAATATAGATGTCAACAGGTAGCCATTTTTCTAGTTTTTCAGGATCGGCTAATTGTTTATCGTTATGCGGATCGATGTAACGCAAGTAGTACCAGCAGCTTCCTGCCCACTGTGGCATCGTATTCGTTTCGCGGCGACCTTTTTTGCCTGTTTTCGGGTCAACAACGTTCACCCATTCTTCGATGTTTGCTAGTGGAGACTCTCCTGTGCCCGACGGTTTAATTTCATCTGTCTTCGGCAATACAAGCGGCAACTCTTCCTCTGGCACTGGTGTCATCGTTCCATCTTCCCAATGGATAATCGGAATCGGTTCGCCCCAATAACGTTGGCGGCTAAATAACCAATCGCGAAGGCGATACGATACTTTTTTCTCTCCTTTTCCGTTGGCCTCTAGCCATTCGATCATTTTTTTCGTTGCTTCTTCTTTGTTTAAACCGTTTAAGAAATCAGAGTTAATATGTTCTCCGTCACCTGTGTACGCTTCTTTTGAAATGTCGCCACCGGCAACGACTTGTTTTATCGGCAAATTGAATTTTTTCGCAAATTCATAATCGCGCTCATCATGCGCTGGTACCGCCATAATGGCTCCTGTACCGTAGCTCATTAGCACGTAATCAGCGATCCAAATCGGCAATTTTTCCCCATTGGCTGGGTTGATCGCATATGCTCCCGTAAATACACCTGTTTTTTCTTTCGCTAAATCGGTGCGCTCAAGATCGCTTTTGCTTTGAATTTGTTTTAAATAAGCTTCAACCGCTTCTTTTTGCTCAGGTGTTGTAATTTTTTCAACGAGCGGATGTTCAGGGGCAAGCACCGCATAAGTGGCTCCAAATAACGTATCTGGACGCGTTGTAAACACCGTAAACGTTTCATCATGTCCATCCACTTGAAAATGAATATTTGCTCCTTCTGAACGGCCGATCCAGTTGCGTTGCATTTCTTTTATGCTTTCAGGCCAGTCTAATTCTTCTAAATCTTCAAGTAAACGATCCGCATATGCCGTAATGCGAAGCATCCATTGTTTCATCGGCTTACGAATGACTGGGTGTCCCCCGCGCTCACTTTTCCCATCGATCACTTCTTCATTCGCTAATACCGTTCCTAATGCGGGGCACCAGTTGACCGGCACTTCATCCATGTACGCTAATCCTTTTTCATATAGCTTTAAGAAAATCCATTGTGTCCATTTGTAATAGTTCGGATCCGTTGTATTCACTTCGCGATCCCAGTCATATGAAAAACCGAGCGATTTAATTTGACGGCGGAAGTTGTTAATATTTTTTTCTGTAAATTCGGCTGGATCATTTCCTGTATCCAGTGCGTATTGCTCCGCTGGCAATCCGAACGCATCCCACCCCATCGGATGCAATACGTTATACCCTTGCATGCGTTTCATGCGCGCTAAAATGTCCGTTGCTGTATATCCTTCTGGATGACCAACGTGCAATCCCGCCCCTGATGGATACGGGAACATGTCAAGCGCATAAAACTTTCGCTTCCCGTCGTCTTCTGTCGTTTTAAACGTTTTATTTTCTTCCCAATACTTTTGCCATTTTTTTTCGATTTCTCGATGATTAAAACTCACGTGACAAACCTCCTTTTAATCCATTTTTAACAAAAATGAAAAACAAAAAACCTCCCATCCCAAAAAGGGACGAGAGGATTCTCCCGCGGTACCACCCTTGTTAGCGCACGAATCGTGCACTCACTTTCATCATTAACGCAGATTCACGGCGCGTGCTACTTCATTCACACACGCGACTCCAAGGCGAGTTCGTAAACAAACTTCGGTTGACTCGCACCATCCGTCAACTCTCTGCTGACCATTTGTTTACTACTACTCCTTTTCACCGTCATTTTTCATTATTTCATTATACACATTATTTTAAAAAATTTACACCCTCGTTGCAAGTGTATTTAAGTATTGTTTCATAACTAAGCAATATGAGCAATTTTTACATAAATAAAAAATTCAAAATTTTATTTACTTTTTATTATTTTTTTATTAATTAAGATGTTTTATAATAAATTTTAGAAAGGAAGGATAAATAATGAAAAAATTTGTACCTATTCTTCTTATTTTTCATCCTTGTTTTTATATTCCCAATCTCTTCATCGGCTCAGAAGCTACAAGGAGATGACTCAGATTGTATCGTTTGTGGTGAAGCAACATATAAAGTTACAAAAACTTCAACTCATTATTTAAATGTTAGTTTACAAAAACTAAACGAAAGGATAGTGTGCTTATGATTAAAAAATCTTTTCTCATTTTCTGTACACTCGTTAGTTTTCTTATTCTCGGATGCCAGTCGGAACACACAAAAGGATTTATTGTTTTTGGGAAATGGGACGGTATATATGTAGCCAAAAAAGATGATCCTTTCGTTCTTAATTTCATTTTATTAAGTGACAGCCCTCTAACAAACGTAACATCGATCGACTTTCCCGAAATCTCACATGCAATCGATGACATGCAATATGATCTTATCGAAGGTGATAAATATAAAGACTTTCAATTATTTAATATCGCTGTAAATTTACGTTTAAAAGAAACAAATAGCGCGACACTATCTAAAATAACTCTCATATTTGATCAAAAATATAAAGAGACATTCCCGATCGGTCAGATCAAGTTAGCTGTGGACGAGAAGGGGATATTTACTCCACAAAATGAGTATGTGACAGCTTATCCAAATACGCAATTTTTTCAAGCAAAGCTGAAAAACATTTCAGAACACACGATCCAAATAAAGCGTGTCACTGTAGAAAACACTGATTTACAGACAAAAGATGTAAAAATAAACGATAAATCGGAAAAACAGAGTGTAAGGCCAAACGAAACAATAAATATGCATTTTACTCTTGCTGAAAAAACAGAACAAAACGCTCACTTTTATATTGTTACACCAAAAATTGAATATGAATTAGCAGGAAAAGCATCAAGCACATATATTGATCCTGTTTTTTACGGGGTGACAAACCTTACCAAAGACAAACTAGATGACATTTTGAAGCAAAACTAAACGATCCCCCACCCGGAGCATGTCCGAGTGGGGAGATTACGTTTCATTATGATATTCCGCTTTTGCTTCTTGCCCTTTTTTCGCATTCCTTTGTTTCACTTCTTTTACCGGATCACCGAAATCTTTTGCATGCAACGTTTTTTGTTCTGGATTGTTTTGTTTCGAACGTTTTTTCATCGTTTTCCTCCTAGTGACGAAGTAAAATCATATCGTTTTGTAATTGTTCAAGCTGCAGGCGCATGCGATGCAATTGCTCACGCTGTTGGGCGTTACAACTTAACGAAAAATGCGCCAAATCGGTCACCGCATGTTCGAGCATTTGCTGGGCTTTTACATATTCTGTATCGTTATAATGTTCAAGCTTGCTTGCTTCTGTATATTGCTCTTTTGCATAGCGAAGCACATCTTCACAATGCTGCAAAAATTCATCCATCGACTGTCTTGTCGCCATACGCATCCCTTCCTTTCTTTCGTATCGCTTTATAGTTTGTACATTTTTTTGTCATTTATCACAGCACCGTTGAGTTTGCCGCTTGAAACGTGCTACAATGCTAAAATGATGCGAGGTGATAAACATGAATCCTTTTCCATATACAAACGACAAGAAACGATACCATACATGGAATTATCATTTACGCCAAACGTTCGGTGAAAAAGTGTTTAAAGTGTCGCTTGATGCAGGATTTGATTGTCCGAATCGTGATGGCACCGTCGCGTATGGCGGTTGCACATTTTGTAGCGCTGCCGGTTCCGGTGATTTTGCAGGTAGACGAACGGACGACTTAGTAACGCAATTTCATACGATTAAAGAAAAAATGCATACGAAATGGAAAGATGGCAAATACATCGCCTATTTTCAAGCGTTCACAAATACGCATGCACCGGTTGACGTCTTGCGTGAAAAATTCGAATCGGTGTTACATTTAGAAGGTGTCGTCGGTTTATCAATCGCTACACGCCCCGATTGTTTACCTGACGATGTCGTTGACTATTTAGCCGAATTGAATGAACGAACGTATTTATGGGTCGAGCTTGGCTTGCAAACCGTTCATGAACAAACGGCTACTTTAATTAACCGCGCACATGACTTTTCGTGCTATGTAGAAGGGGTACAAAAGCTACGTAAACATGGCATTCGTGTTTGTGCGCATATTATTAACGGATTACCGCTTGAAACGTATGACATGATGATGGAAACGGCAAAGACGGTCGCTCATTTAGATGTGCAAGGGATTAAAATCCATTTGCTTCATTTGTTAAAAGGAACGCCGATGGTGAAACAATATGAAAAAGGAATGCTTCGCTTTTTAACGTTCGATGAGTATGTTCAACTCGTTTGTGATCAGTTAGAAGTATTGCCGCCAGAGATGATCATTCATCGGATTACAGGGGACGGCCCTATCGATTTAATGATCGGTCCGATGTGGAGCGTCAATAAGTGGGAAGTGTTAAATGCCATCGATGCTGAATTGGAGCGACGCAATAGTTATCAAGGAAAAAAATATGTGCGAAAGGAAGAACGATGATGAAATTGATGCGCATTTTGCCGTTTGCGCGCTCGCTTATCGACTTAGCAGTCAAAGAGGGCGATATCGTCGTCGATGCAACGGTTGGCAACGGCCACGATACGCTTTATTTAGCGGAACGTGTTGGCCAGTCTGGACATGTGTTTGGCTTCGATATTCAAGCGCAAGCGATTGAAAATACGACAAAACGATTGCATGAACATCATATGGAAACACGCGTCACGCTTGTGCAAGCAAGCCACGCGGAACTTGATGCGCATATCCCTCCCGAATATAAAGGACGCATTACCGGAGCGATGTTTAATCTCGGTTATTTGCCCGGGGGAGATAAACAAATTGTCACAAAGCCAAACTCAACAATTGCTGCGATTGAACAATTGCTGGACATCATGGCTCCGGAAGGAATCATCGTTCTCGTCATTTACCACGGTCATCCCGAAGGAGCAATCGAACGTGATGCTCTTTTACAATACGTTCGAACAATTGACCAACAACGTGCACACGTCGTACGATATGAATTTATAAATCAAATCAATCAGCCACCGTTTATTGTTGCGATTGAGAAGAGGTAAAAAAGTAGCGATTGCATCTCCATCGCTACTTTTGTTTTGTTAGTGGAATATTTCTTCTAAATTAACAAACAGATCCGAAAAGGAAACAGATTGAACAATCCCTATGCCCACCTTAATATCTGCCTGCTCGTACAGTCTGTCTTCATTTAATGCATAAACAGTAACTGCCTGTTTCATCGGATTAACGATCCAATATTCTTTTACACCGTACTCCATATATAAATTAAATTTCGTCACTAAATCGTGCGCTTGATTCGAAGGACTGAGTATTTCAACAATTAGCGTTGGAACGCCAATATATTTTGTATCTGTAAATCCTGATGGATCACAAATAATACTTAAGTCAGGAATGACAAGTTTTCGCTCGGAACATTTCTCACTCACTAGTTCAATATCTGTTGGGGCCGCAAATACTTTACATGTCTTTCCTTTTAAATAATTTCCAAATATCGTATGAAGATTGCTCGATACAAGTTGATGTTGAATGCTAGGCGAAGGTGTCATATAAACAACGCCATTAATATATTCTAACCTTTCATCACTATCTTGGCGCATCATTAAATATTGTTCATATGTCACATGCGAAAAGCGAGGTAACGACATATTCATCCCTCTTTTCTTTTCTTCCATTATACACCCATTTTCTTCACGCATACATCCATCTTTGCCATTTTCGATACATTCGACCATTCCAGTAAAAGAAGTGAGATGTCATGCCGCCAGAACGCAACAATTGTTTCGCTAGCTTACGAATGGTTTCTTGCTCATGCACTTTTTCATCTGATAAATATAATCCGAGCAAGCCACGATGAATAAAGCGATGAAATTCACGATGTGGCAATTGTGCAATATGACGATCTGCCTCTTCAATGAAATGACGTAAACGAGCAAATAGCGTCTCCTCATTCGGATAATAAAAGCAAAAATTTAAATCTCCACCTTGTCGGTCTTCCTCTTGATCAATGAAGTAATCAAGCAAAATGTGCAGCCCTTGTACGTATGGAAAATAGCTGTTGCGCACACGTTGTGCAAGAAGCTGATCGAACGCATCGTTGCAGGCGTAAGCAACTAGACAAAAAATACCGAGCGTTGAACCAGAACAAGCGGAAAATTCGTACCACTCCATTTTCGGCAACGATGCTTCATGTTTAGCGAACCATTGCTTCAAGCGCGGAATGCGCTCTTCTTTTTTTACATGTTTATGTACTTGTAAGTCACAATAATATGATGCAAGTTCATGTAAAAATGGAGCGATCACTTCATAATGTTGAACTCCTTCCAACATTTCTTGGCACGTATCGACAAGAGCATGCAAATAGCCACCGTCATCTTGTTCGGCACGATAACGATAATATGTCTCTTTTTTTGCCCCGACCGTTAACGCATGGATCATTGAATCGTGCAACGCACGAAAGTCAGTCGGATCAAGCGACGTACTGCGATCGCATAAATTATCGAGGTAATCGCTAATCGTTTGATAAGCAACGATAAAACGAATGCATCGCTCCATTTCTTTTCCCGCCAGTAAAGCTAAAATCCCACCCCCTTCGCAATGAAACGTTTTTGTTGCGATGCTCGCTAACGCCTGTTTGCGCAATTCTTCATCTGGAATAGCTTCTGCTCTTTTTTTCCAAACAGCTAGTTCCCGGTGAACAAGCGGAAAAACGCGATGATAGACAGCCCGCATTAAACTAAACGGATTTGTTGGAACGTTCAATGAGTTCACCCCTTTGCAGTTGTAAACTTAAAAACGTATGGGCATATAAAAATACTTGTTCACGTTCAAGTTCGTTAAAAATCTCGTGATATAGTTTTGGCCATTCTTTATACACTTTTTCACTTACCGTCAACTGATCAAACCATGATTTCACTGCACTTTTATCGACAATTTTATCATCTCCCGCCTGCATGACAAGCATCGGAACGTCTGGTAAGTCCGCAATGTTATCATGAGCAATCCGAATGGCTTTGACTAGCTCACGATACCAGCGAACAGACACTTTCGTCACGTATAATGAATCATTTTTATCCATCTCACGCACTTCTTCATTTCGAGTCGCCATCTCCACCGTTAACCCTGATGGAAAACGCTTTTTCGGATGAATGACATTTAAAATGCGCGAAGCGATTTCAAGTGCTTTGGACGGATAGTGAACGAGCCCTAAACATGGAGAAGATAAAATAACACCACGCACAGGAAGACGCTTTTCTTGCAATGTACGAATAACGACGAGCCCACCCATGCTGTGACCGAGTAAAAAAACAGGCTGTTCATACACGCTTGCTTCATGCACCCAACTGGCAACCGCTTCGATATATTCGTCAAAGGAATCAATATGTCCTCTTCGACTGCGTGATGTCGTTCCTTGCCCTGGTAAATCTCCTGCAACAACATGAAAACCGTGCATGCGAAACATTTCAATAAGCCATTTATATCGTCCATGATGCTCAGCTGCACCGTGAACGATCACAATCGTTCCTTTTGCATTTTCTCCTTCCCATTTCCACATATACACCCCTCCTTTATGTTTACGAATAGCCGAAAAATTTGTACACTAAATATAACAAAACGAAACGAAACGAAAGGGACGAGTGAAATGATTTATCCGTATAAAGAACATGCACCAAACATTGCACCTTCCGCCTTTATTGCAGATTATGTTACCATTACAGGCGATGTAACAATCGGAGAAGAAACAAGCGTTTGGTTTAACACTGTCATTCGTGGAGATGTCGCACCAACGATCATCGGCAACCGTGTAAACATCCAAGATAACTCTGTCCTTCACCAAAGTCCGAACAATCCGCTCATCATTGAAGATGATGTCACTGTTGGACATCAAGTCATTTTGCATAGTGCGATCATCAGAAGAGGCGCACTCATCGGCATGGGTTCGATCGTCTTAGACGGTGCTGAAATTGGCGAAGGTGCGTTTATCGGCGCTGGCAGCCTCGTTCCACAAGGAAAAAAAATCCCGCCACGCACACTTGCATTCGGTCGTCCTGCGAAAGTGATTCGTGAATTAACTGAAGAAGATGAACGCGAGATGGCACGCATTCGCCGTGAGTATGTCGAAAAAGGACAATATTATAAATCACTTCAAGTAAACAAACCACGCGACAAATAAGCGTGGTATTTTTACATTGTTTTATTATTGACTTAACACATGTATTTTATCATAAAGTCAGGGGGATTTGCTTATGTTGCGAAAATGGTACGAATGGGAATGCAAGTTGTTTTACAGCATTAATCGATATTTCGATCAGAAATGGCTAAACACCTATTTTCGTTCAATTACACACGTTGGAGGGGCTACATTTTCAATTACATCGGTTATGCTAGCCATTTGGCTATTGCGGGATGAATGGCGCGATACTGCTATCGCAAGTGCGATCGCCTTAGCACTTAGCCATATTCCTGTCGCAATGATGAAAAAAATATATCCTCGCAAACGACCGTATATTTCACTGCATAAAACGAAAGTAACAAAAAACCCTTTAACTGATCATTCATTTCCGTCAGGACATACAACAGCAACATTTTCTGTCATCGTCCCATTTTTACTATACGCCCCGTCATTAACAATGTGGCTCTTGCCGATCGCATGTAGCGTTGCTATTTCGCGCATTTATTTAGGACTTCATTATCCATCTGATGTGCTTGCAGGTTGTATGCTCGGTACGTTGTTTGGTGTTACCACCTTTTCTGCCTTGATGTAAAAAGAGAGAGCTACATGACGTAACTCTCTCTTTCTTCTTACTTCGCCAACTCTAGTGCTTGTTGTTTTAACGCTTCTGCTTTATCTGTACGCTCCCAAGGGAGATCAATATCTGTGCGACCAAAGTGGCCGTAAGCAGCCGTTTGTTTGTAAATCGGGCGACGAAGGTCAAGCATTTTAATAATGCCTGCTGGGCGAAGATCGAAGTTGTTGCGCACCACTTCAATTAATACATCTTCAGACACTTTGCCTGTGCCGAACGTGTCGATTGAGATCGATACAGGTTGCGCCACGCCGATCGCGTATGCTAATTGCACTTCACATTTATCCGCAAGACCTGCTGCGACAATGTTTTTCGCTACGTAACGAGCCGCATATGCTGCCGAGCGGTCTACTTTCGTTGGGTCTTTTCCTGAGAAAGCCCCACCGCCGTGACGAGCATAACCACCGTAAGTGTCAACGATAATTTTGCGTCCTGTTAACCCTGCGTCACCTTGTGGACCACCGATGACGAAACGACCTGTTGGGTTAATGAAATATTTTGTGTTTTCATCGATCAACTCCGCTGGAACGACAGGTTGAATGACATGTTCTTTAATGTTGCGCACAATTTGATCTTGCGTAATTTCTGGATGATGTTGTGTGGAAACAACGATCGTATCAATGCGCACAGGTTTACCGTTTTCATCATACTCCACTGTCACTTGCGTTTTGCCATCTGGACGTAAGTACGGTAAAATGTCTTCTTTACGCACTTCTGCTAAACGGCGCGCAAGTTTATGGGCAAGTGAAATTGGAAGCGGCATAAGCTCTTTCGTTTCGTTGCACGCGAAACCAAACATTAATCCTTGGTCTCCTGCACCGATCGCTTCAATTTCTTCATCTGTCATTTGTCCTTCACGAGCTTCCAGCGCTTTGTCAACACCCATCGCAATATCTGGAGATTGTTCATCAATGGATGTTAATACGGCACACGTATCTGCGTCAAAACCGTATTTTGCACGCGTATAGCCAATTTCACGAATCGTTTCACGGACAATTTTCGGAATATCTACATATGTAGATGTTGTAATTTCTCCGCTCACTAAAACAAGCCCTGTTGTTACACTCGTTTCGCACGCAACACGCGCATTTGGATCATTTGCTAAAATCGCATCTAAAATCGCATCGGAAATTTGGTCACAAATTTTATCCGGATGCCCTTCCGTTACAGATTCAGATGTAAACAGACGACGTTTAGGCATTCAAACATTCCTCCTCAGTATAATGACAAATGATACGGTACTCATCCCTCTTATTATGGTCTATCGTGAAAAAAACCTTTCCCTCAGAGGAAAGGTTTTTGCATTTGTCTGCGCCTTTCACTCTTATCGTTCAAGGGCGTTCCCTTGCCACAGGTTAGCACCTTTTCACGTATGTGACGGTTGCTGGGTTTCATCGGGCCTGTCTCCCTCCACCAACTCGGGATAAGAGTATCCGTTCATCTCAGCATCATATCACATCCGTACAAAACGAGTCAACGTTTTTTCTATATGGATTATTTTAAAATTAAACTGAAGAAAAATGCGCGAATTAGTATGGACTATTTATCAAAATGTGTTATACTTTTTACATAAAGATAAATCAAACAAAGGTAGGTTTTGTCCAATGAATTCCATTGAACTGACAAACAAATTATCAACGCTCTTACAAAGGGATGGGGTTTTTCATAACTTATCTGTACCACGACTAGTAGAAAAAGTACTAACTCGGAAAGAAGGTATCCTAACTTCATCAGGAGCGATTTGTGCAACAACTGGAAAATATACAGGCCGTTCTCCAAAGGATAAATATATTGTCGAAGAACCGTCTGTGAAACATAAAATTGCTTGGGGAACTGTCAATCAACCTATTTCTGAAGAGGTATTTGATAAACTTTACAACAAAGTGATCGATTATTTAATGAAAAAGAAGAACTATTTGTATTTAATGGCTTTGCAGGCGCAGATCCAGCTTATCGTTTGCCGATTCAAGTGGTCAACGAATTTGCTTGGCATAACTTATTTGCTCATCAATTGTTCATTCGTCCAACAGCGGAAGAATTACAGACACATGAACCACAATTTACAGTCATTTCTGCACCAACATTTAAAGCTGATCCATCTATTGACGGCACGCGCTCAGAAACGTTTATTATCATCTCATTCGAGCGCCGCACTGTACTAATTGGTGGAACAGAATATGCTGGTGAAATGAAAAAATCCATTTTCTCTGTCATGAACTTTTTATTGCCAGAACAAGGAATCTTCCCGATGCACTGTTCAGCAAACGTAGGTCAAGAAGGTGATGTCGCGCTCTTTTTCGGTTTATCTGGTACAGGAAAAACAACACTTTCTGCCGATCCAAACCGTCGCCTAATTGGCGATGACGAGCACGGTTGGTCAAACAACGGTGTTTTTAATATTGAAGGTGGATGTTATGCCAAATGCATTAACTTATCACGTGAAAAAGAGCCACAAATTTTTGATGCGATTCGCTTCGGCTCTGTATTAGAAAACGTCATCGTTGACCCAGACACGCGCATACCAAACTATGACGATGCAACATTAACGGAAAATACGCGCGCAGCATATCCGCTCGAAGCGATGGATAATATCGTGCAGCCGAGCGTTGCTGGCCATCCGCATACAATCGTTTTTTTAACAGCAGATGCGTTCGGCGTATTGCCACCAATTAGTAAATTAACGAAAGAACAAGCCATGTACCATTTCTTAAGCGGCTATACGAGCAAATTAGCGGGCACAGAACGCGGAGTGACAGCGCCCGAAGCAACATTTTCTACATGCTTCGGTTCACCGTTTTTACCGCTTCCTGCAACGCATTACGCAGACATGCTTGGTCAAAAAATTGACGCCCACGGTGTTCAAGTGTTTTTAGTAAACACCGGTTGGACTGGTGGTGGATACGGCGTTGGTGAACGAATGAAGCTATCGTATACACGCGCGATGGTAAAAGCAGCGTTAGAAGGAGAATTAAACAACGTAGAAACCGTTCAAGATCCTATTTTCGGTCTTCATATCCCACTTCACGTTCCCGGTGTGCCTGATGAAGTGTTACAACCGAAAAGCACATGGGCAGATCAGGAAGCATATGAACAAAAAGCAAAAGAGCTCGCGGCGAAGTTCCGGGAAAACTTTAAAAAATTCACAAACGTTGATCCACGCATCGAAAAACTCGGTGGGCCAATCGCATAAACAACAGAAGCTGCCTGTTTCGGCAGCTTTTTTCTTTTTTTATTGTTTCGTACAAACCATTTACGAAATGGAACATATAGTAGTATATAAAAACGAACAAAAGGAGGCTAAAAAAATGAACGAACTACTTGCTCTCCCCCAATTAAAAGATATACGCCATCTTCTCCCTACTCGTTCCGAACGTTCGTACAAAAAGACGACGATTCAACAAAAAACACATATTATTATTCATCATAGTTTAACGAAAACAGGTTCCGCATTCGCGTTTGCTAATTATCACGTTAGTAAAGGATGGCCCGGAATTGGATACCATTTTGTCATTGAACAAGACGGAACGATTCATTTTTGCAACGACTTAGAAACGATTAGCTACCATGTCGGCAATCATAACCCTTACTGCATTGGCATTTGTTTAACAGGTGATTTTCGCACACAACAACCGACGGATGAACAAAAACAATCATTGAGAACGCTATACAAAACGCTTGTAAACATCTTGCCTAACTATAAAGACGTGAAAGGACATAACGAGCTAAAAGGATACGAATGGAAGCAATGTCCTTGCTTTAACTATGCCCAAGTATTAACAGAAGACGAAAACATCCAGATAAAAGAAGAGGTAAAACGCTATACCGTCCAATCAGGTGATACGCTATGGGCAATTAGCCAAAAAACAGGAGTAAGTGTCAAAACGTTATTACGCCTAAACCCACATGTTGATCCAAGAGCATTACAGCCCGGTCAACAAATAATCATTGAAAAACTAATAAAAAAAGAAGAAGTGAAGACCCCATCACAACCATCTAATCAAACACCGAAGCAACAAAATCCAATCGAACAACTGATGAATAAACTTCCGAATAAAGTACTGCAATATGGCGATCGTGGCGAGGACGTACGCATCTTACAGCAAGCACTAAACGAAATTCATTTCAAATGCGGAGAAGAAGATGGGGTATTTGGCAAAAAAACGTTAGATGCCGTAAAACGAGTGAATCTTATGTTTTCAGGTGGAAATAAAAATGGCATTTATGACGAAAAAACGAAAAATTATATCATAAGCAAACTAAAAGAAAAAATGAAATAGCTTCCATGACAAATCTCCCTTATAATAAAACATAAGGGGGGATATTTGTCATGCATATGGCAGACGCGCTTATTTCACCTGCGGTAGGCATTGCAATGTGGGGGCTACAGCAGGTGTAGCTAGCTACTCATTAAAAAAACTAAACATCGAAGCAGACGAAAAAAAATTGCCGCTGATGGGGGTACTTGGCGCATTCGTATTTGCCGCACAAATGATCAACTTTGCGATTCCTGGTACAGGATCGAGTGGACATTTAGGCGGCGGATTGTTACTTGCCGCTTTGCTCGGTCCATACGCCGCCTTTTTAACGTTAGCTGTCGTTTTATTTATTCAAGCACTCTTTTTTGCAGATGGCGGGCTGTTAGCGTTTGGATGTAACGTGTTTAATCTCGGCTTTTACACATGTTTTATCGCCTATCCGTTGTATAAGCGACTTATTCGCCGAACAAACATATGGTTTGCCTCCATCATCGCTGCCGTTGTTGGATTACAACTCGGTGCGTTTAGTGTTGTCGTTCAAACGGTATTATCGGGGAAAGTTGAGCTTCCTTTTACTACCTTCACGCTGTTCATGCAACCCATTCACTTAGCGATTGGCATCGTTGAGGGTATCGCTACGGCTACTGTCATTTCGTTTGTAATGAAAACAAAACCAGAGCTTGCAAAACAAACAGATGCACCAATGAATCGCCTTATTGGCATACTCGGTGTACTCGCTCTCATGATTGGCGGTATTTTTTCGTCTGTTGCATCATCCAAACCAGATGGGCTAGAATGGTCCATTTTTCACACCGCAGGGACGGATGAACTGCGTGTGACAACAACGCTTCATACAATGCTTGAGCGTCTTCAACAATCGCTCGCCTTGCTGCCTGATTACAACTTAAAAAGCGGCAATGTATCGATCGGGTGGATCGACATTGGGACAAGCATTTCTGGCATCATTGGTACATTCATTGTTGCGATCGCACTCATGACACCATATATCATAAAAAAATGGAGAAAAGAAGCATGATCGATGCATATCGACGACGTGATGTTCATCCGTTAAGCTTGCTGATTATAACGTTTACATACATCTTCGTCGTTGCCTCATTTCATTCGTACGCGTTCGTTGAGCTCATACCGTTATCGCTCTATCCCTTAGCGATGATTGTTTTTTATCATCTTTCGATTCGGCATATAAAAAACATCCTGCTCGCCTCTCTACCGTTTATCACGGCTATAGGCGTTTCGCAGTTGTTTTTTATCGATGAACGCATATCTTTTTTTCATTGGCACATCGAAGCAGGTTGGCTGGCATTCACTACTTTAGTTATCAAAAATACACTTGCCATACTTGCAGCAACGGTGTTATTTTTAACGATACCGATCGAGCAGCTCGCAGGAGCACTCCTCTCGTTACGCATCCCGCGACTGCTCGTTATCCAATTACTTTTGACATATCGATACATTTTTTTATTTTTAGAAGAGGCAAACCGCCTTCGGCAAGCATACATGTTGCGGGCACCACACCATCGCGCCATGAAATTATCAGTTTGGGGCTCTCTCGTTGGACACTTGCTGTTACGAACATTTGAACGTGCCGAGCGCGTGTACGAAGCGATGACCTTGCGCGGGTTTTCGATTCAACGTATGCATATAAAAATCAAACGATGGACAACAAAAGAAATGATTTACACATTTGTAGTAGTTGGATTGTTCATCGCCTATCGGTTGGTGGTCATATGATACACGTATCAAATATTTGCTACACATACCCAGATGGTCATAAAGCCATCCATGATGTTTCTTTTTCCGTTCAACAAGGAGAATGCATCGGCATCATTGGAGCAAACGGTGCAGGAAAATCAACATTATTGAAGCTACTTGTCGGATTGTATATATTAAAAAAAGGGGAAATCATCATTGACAATATGCCTATGTCGAAACAAACGTTACGACATATTCGCCGCATCATCGGCTTTACATTTCAACAAGCAGACGATCAATTATTTATGCCTACCGTCTACGATGATGTCGCATTTGCACTTCGCAATGACGGCATGAATGAAGACGAAGTAAAAAAGCGCGTAACAAACTCTTTAAAGATCGTCGGGGCTATTCATTTAGTAGATCGACCTCCTTATCGTTTATCTGAGGGGGAAAAACGGCTTGTCACTTTAGCTACTGTGCTTGCGATGGAACCGAAAATATTGCTGATGGACGAACCGACGGCGGCGTTAGATCCGCAGGCTCGTCGAACACTAATACATCTCATTCAAGCGTTGCCACATACAAAAATCGTAACGACACATGACCTCGACTTCGTCCTTGAATGTTGTGAGCGAACGATTGTGCTTGCAAACGGAACGATCGTATATGACGGTCCAACAGAAGCTGTATTAACGAACGAACCATTTTTACGCGAGCATCATTTGGAGCTTCCTCTTATGCTACAGGGGAGAAAATAAGGCGTGGGTGATGGCCCACGTCTTTCTAAAAACAAAAAAGCGCCGAGATGCGACGCTTTACTTTTCTTTCACCATTTTTCCTACAACATTTTCTTTTGCTTTATGGGAAAGGTCATCTATATTTAATCCATATCCGAGTGTTCCGTACACATATCCTTCACGTGGTTCAATGAGTTCCGTTTGCTCATGATAAAGCCTTGGTGTTTTCCATAGCGCAATTAACGCTTTTGTCATTGGCATTTCATAATAACGATCCGGCCATAGTTGTTTAATATATTGTTTAACGAGCGGATAATATTTTGAACTCATCGCTGGGAACAAATGATGTTCTGTATGGTGCGAAAAGTTAAAATGCAATACATCTACCCACTTTGGAACGATGACAGTTAAGCTGTTTGCTAATGGATCGTTAACTGGAACGAGCGGATTTAAACGATGGTTTGTTGAAATGTATGCCATCACGATCGCATTTCCAATAAGTAGTGGAAGAACGAACGCAAAGAGCCATTTTTCTACTCCGATCATCAACAATAATCCAATCCATACCGACCATGGTAAGACAAATTGCCAGAATACGGCACGACGACTTCCTTTTTCAAACTCCTTCCAAAAATGAAGAAGCATATGAAGCGAATGAACTGTAAACATTCCTGCTAAAGACAAGAACGAAAAAGCCGCACGAATCGGAAACGGAATGCGATAAATCCAACGAAGAAACCGACTTTGTGCTAAACGTTTGATCGTCGGCCACGAATCCGGGTCAAGTTCCTCATGTTGTGTATGCACATGATGCGTTGCGTTATGCCATTTTCTCCACAACTTTGGACCTGTGCAAAGTGGCAAAAATGCAATGCCTCCTAACAAATCACGAAGCCACGCCCGTTTGACAACTGTTCCATGCAAAATTTCATGTCCTAAAAACCCTAAACCAGCAAAACAAAATCCAATAACAACTGAAAGCAATCCGTTCCATACCCAATGGAGATCAAATAAAGAAATCGTGACGATGCTACTAACTAAAACGATCATGTAAGCAAGACCACCAAACAGACGAGACGGAACAGGACGGAACGCTTCCTCAGGCAAATACGGGGCAATGCGAGCCGCATACCACCCAAATGAATGAAATTGTTTCATGTAACAAAAAACTCCCCTCATACGTAAACACTTCGCTTTAAAAAGAAATGAATATTCAAACATCTCCTTTGAAAGCTTATTGACATCGTATCATTTATATTCTTGTCCTGTCAACAAAATTTATTACTAGGTCATATGATTTATTTATATGATATAGTTACAAATCATGAAATGTAGTTGTGTAATCGTCATAAATGTGTTTCAATGAAGGTAAAAATGTGGAATATGGAGTGATCCTATGGGTATGCCGTTAGAAGTACAAACAATGATCGTCACAAACGGAAAAGAAAAACGAATTGAACACAACTTATTTGTATTACAAAAAGAAGGCTATCGTTTATATCCGCTTGATGTCCCATTAGAAGTAAGACGAACAAAACACGGAGAAACAACGGGAAAAGCGATTGTCAAAAAACTTACCTTTGAAAACGAAACAACGATCGTTACATATGAATTAATTGCTTTGCATTCGATTAATTAAACCGTCGGGCGATGTGCTCGGCGGTTTTCTTTTTAGGTCATTCACACATTTTTATTAGGCGCATACGATAAAGCAAACGACAGGAAAGAGGGGAAACACATGCGAAAATGGGGGTTTTTGCTCATTATTTTAATGTTTTTACTTACAGCCTGCTCATCAAATGATGTAAAAACGTTACGCGTTGCAGAAGTAACTCGATCCATTTTTTACGCTCCACAATACGTCGCAATTGAGAAAGGTTTTTTTGCTGAAGAAGGGCTTCATGTTGAGCTAAATACAACGTGGGGCGGCGACAAAACGATGACGACACTTTTATCGAACGGAGCGGATATTGCGCTCGTCGGTTCCGAAACGTCCATTTACGTGTATAGCCAAGGAGCTGTTGATCCGGTCATCAATTTCGCGCAATTGACACAGACCGATGGTACATTTTTAGTTTCACGTAAACCAATTGCCAACTTTACATGGGATCAACTAAAAGGAAGCACATTTTTAGGGCAACGAAAAGGCGGCATGCCACAAATGGTCGGAGAATACGTTCTCAAACAACACAGCATTGACCCACACAAAGACTTAAATCTCATTCAAAATATTGAATTCGCCAATATTGCCAATGCATTCGCAAGCGGAACAGGCGATTTCGTCCAACTATTTGAGCCAACTGCTAGCATTTTTGAACAAGAAGGAAAAGGATATATTGTTGCTTCATTCGGAACGGAATCTGGTCACCTCCCATATACAACATTTATGGCAAAACAAAGTTTTATCGACAAAAATAAAGATGTCATCGAAAAATTTACACGTGCCCTTTATAAGGCACAACAATGGGTGCAAACACACGATGCGAAAGAAATTGCAACAGTCATTCAACCGTACTTTGAAAATACAGATATCGCTCTCATTGAAAAAGTCGTCGATCGCTATAAACAACAAGGTTCATACGCAACTGATCCGATTTTAGATGAAGAAGAATGGAACCATCTTCAAAACATTATGAAAGAAGCAAACGAGTTGCCATCGTACATTGAGCATTCCATTTTAGTGAATACATCGTTCGCTGAAAAAGCGAAAAAGTAGGTGAACATCATGCCCATTTTAACGATTGATCAAGTGATGCACGCCTACGTCACAAAGCAATCTGCCGTATTGGCGCTTGATCATCTATCGCTAACTGTCGAGAGAGGAGAGTTTGTCTCCTTTCTCGGCCCAAGCGGCTGTGGAAAGACGACACTTCTTTCAATTGTGGCTGGGCTCATCAAACCAACAAAAGGTCGTGTGCTTATCGAAGGAAAAGAAATGCACACGATGAGCCAAACGATCGGATATATGCTCCAACACGATTATTTGTTTCCATGGAAAACGATTGAACAAAACGTGACACTCGGATTAAAACTGACGGGCAAATATAGCGAGAAAACGAGAAAGCAAACGCTCTCTCTTCTACATCAAATCGGTCTGCGTGACGTGGACGATCGTTACCCTTATGAATTATCGGGAGGAATGCGTCAGCGCGCAGCACTTGTTCGCACACTCGCAACCGATCCGAAAATTTTATTGTTAGATGAACCGTTTTCAGCGCTTGATTACCAAACAAAGCTTAAACTTGAAGATCTTGTATGGGAGACGTTAAAACAATATCGAAAAACAGCACTTCTTGTCACACACGATATCGGTGAAGCGATTGCAATGAGCGATCGGATCGTTTTATTTACTGCAAAACCCGGGAAAATTAAACGAATTGTTACTGTTCCAGACTCATTAAAAGCTTGTACACCATTTCAAGCTCGACAACATCCAGATTTTTCACCGCTCTTTCAAATGATTTGGAAGGAGTTAGAGAGCATTGAACAAACATGAGTGGTTGCAACGTATATATGATCAATATATGGCATATGAAAAACGGGAAAAACAAATCGTCCGTTTTTTTCAAATAATCATTGTCATTACGTTTTTTAGTTTATGGGAAATCGCAAGCCGATTTCATTGGATTGATCCGTTATTATTTAGCTCCCCGTCTTCCATTTGGCATTTGTTTATCGCCAAAATACGCGATCATACATTGCTAACACACACGACCGTCACATTAACAGAGACGGTGCTGGGCTTTATCGCCGGAACGATGATCGGCGTTTGTTTTGCAGCAATACTTTGGTGGTTTCCGCGCATCTCTCACATCGCTGATCCGT
Organism: Anoxybacillus flavithermus; assembly: GCA_002243705.1. Classification (GTDB taxonomy): domain Bacteria; phylum Bacillota; class Bacilli; order Bacillales; family Anoxybacillaceae; genus Anoxybacillus; species Anoxybacillus flavithermus. The sequence goes on along the minus strand of CP020815.1, from coordinate 1,079,954 downwards.
ATTTAGTCATTTTAAACGCGATGCCAAAAGTAGCGCTCGGTCCGATTTTAATCGTCGCACTCGGACCGAATATGACATCGATCGTCGCAATGGGAGCGATCATTTCAATCATTATTACAACGATTGTCGTTTACACCTCATTTAAAGAAGTCGATGCAAACTATATAAAAGTGCTTCGAACATTCGGAGCAACGAAACGACAGTGGTTTACAGAGGCCATTTTACCTGCCTCCTTCCCAACAATCATTTCAACGTTAAAAGTAAACGTTGGTCTATCTTGGGTTGGTGTCATCGTCGGTGAATTTCTCGTCTCAAAACAAGGGCTCGGTTATATGATTATTTACGGATTCCAAGTGTTCAACTTTACGCTCGTTTTATTAAGTTTGCTTATGATCGCGTTACTTTCAAGCATCATGTATCAACTTGTAAGTTGGCTTGAAAAGAAATTAGTGAAGCGCGCATAACCCCACACGTCAAAAAGCGGTGGGGTTTTACAACATTCCCCGCCGCTGTAACTCTTGTTTTGTATATGTCCATACGCCATCTTTCATAATAAAACTAAATCGTTCATCTTGCGCTATGTCATCTGGCATATGCTCAATGAGCACAGGACCATTTGTTTCAAAATACGACTCCCTTTGTTCCAAAGATTTAACATGGGCAAAATAAATATTTTTTACAATCGTTTCATTCGGACGGTTGACTTCATACTGTCCAATGTACGTAATCTTTTCAACAACCCCTCCCGTTTCTTCTTTTACTTCGCGAATTGCTGCTTGTTCTGGCGTTTCTCCTTTCTCTATTTTCCCGCCTGGAAACTCCAAACCCCGTACAGCGTGATTTGTCAATAACCAACGACCACCGTACCGACAAATAACGAAAACATGTTTCGGTTGCTGCGAGAAAGGATGGTCAGAAAAAGAAAGTCGAACGTTGTATCCGTGGTAATCTTGAAATACAATCATCACCGTCTACCCTCAACTGTATGTTTTCTTCATTATACCACACAGTGAAGTTGTCGACAGCTTTTATAAGACACCCATCGTTTCAATTTGTTGTTTCGCTTCTTCATCGCCAAGTTCATAAATCATTTCATACACTTTTTTCATCGCGTTGTCGTATCCATCATTTGGGCGATCATAATGATATTGCACATATGGCACATGCGCACGCCAAAACGATTGCCAGTCGGATGAATACATTTCATCAAAATACTCCCGCAATTGAATGATTTCTTCATCCGTCGCTTCAATGCGAAATTCCCATGGTGAAGCCGTTTTCACTTGTGAAATCTCACCACGTGCCACCGAAACATAATACGTTTTTTTCATCGACCCACCTCTTTTTCGTTTGTTACAGTTAGTGTGAGTCGATTCATTTATTTTCATGCAACAAAAGCACTCATCTGCGACTGGACATACAAATAAGGTGAGACCACTCCCACCTTATCCGAGAAACGATTTGAGCATCCATACATGTTTTTCTAAACTTTGATGAATGCCTAAAAGCATATCGCCTGTTGTTTCATCTCCAATTTCTCCGGCGTAGTCCATGCCAGCTTTCAATTCTTCAATCATCGTTTCAAAATCGCGAACAATTTCCGCTACCATTTCTTCCGCCGTTTCATTTCCTTTTGCTTCATGTACAGATGCTACCGCTAAATAATCTTTCATCGTTGCTAGCGGTTTTCCACCTAACGCTAATAAACGTTCTGCTAACTCATCAATATGTAGTGCCGCTTCATTGTACAACTCTTCAAATTTTGTATGCAACGTAAAGAATTGCGGACCTTTCACATACCAATGGTAGTTGTGTAATTTTACATATAACACGTTCCAGTTTGCAATTTGTTTGTTGACAATATCAATTAATTTTTCTTTCACACTAATTCCCTCCTCGATTATAAACTTTCCCCTTCTTCATTGTAACAAACAAAAAAACATTTGGAAAATGATACGTTTTTGCATTAACATAAAATGTGGAGGGATGTATATGTTACTCACTTTTATTATCTCTATCATCATTGTATTTGTCGTGCTCATCTTAAGCGTTTTAACGATTTCAAAAGCATACAAATACAAACACACCATTGATGAGTTGCCAACTGAAAAAAGCAAAGGTTCAGACATGTAACGCCTGAACCTTTGTCGTTTAACCAAACACTTTTTTCAATTCTTCTTTTGGCTGCGATAGCCAATATCGCATGAGTCGCTTAGCTCCTTCTAAATCGTGCAATTTCGCTTGACCGCACTCTTTTTCCGTTGCAGCTGGCACTTCTGTAACCGTCAATGCCTCATTCATCGTCGCCTCAAGCAAATCAATAATTTCTTCGACTGTTGGCGTGCCACTAACGACTAAATAATACCCCGTTTGACATCCCATCGGAGAAATATCGATAATATCAAAATGATCGTATTTTTCAGCATGCTTACGAATGTGCACCGCTAGTAAATGTTCAAGCGTATGAATCGCTGCCGGTTGCATCGCTTCTTTATTTGGTTGACAGAAGCGAATATCAAATTTATTCACAACACCGTCGCTACCGACTTGATGAACACCGCAATGGCGAACGTACGGTGCTTTGACCGCACAATGGTCTAGCTCAAAGCTTTCTACTGAAGGCATATATGTCACCTCTTTTTCAATTGTTACGTTTTTATCATACACAAAAGTCCGACTTTTTTCATCTTTTTTTGTTGGAATTGCTTCGTCTAACTATGTTACAATAAGAAAAAAATAGGGGTGGACGTATTACATGAAACATATATTCATCTTACTCATTCGTTTTTATCAACGATTTATTTCCCCTTTAAAACCACCGACATGTCGCTTTTATCCGACTTGTTCGCATTACGGCTTAGAAGCGATTCGTCGCTTCGGTGCACTTAAAGGAGGCTATTTAACAATCAAACGCATTTTAAAATGCCATCCATTTCATCCAGGTGGATTTGATCCTGTGCCAGAGAAAGAGCAAAAATAGTTGCCCTTTCTCTTTTTTTTCGATATGATAAACGTTGTAAATCGTAATGATTACACTTTATTAAAAGGAGGAGGAAAATGAAAATCCCTGTTACCGTATTAAGCGGCTATTTAGGTTCTGGAAAAACGACATTGCTTAATCATATTTTAAACAATCGCGACGGATTAAAAATTGCTGTTATCGTCAACGACATGAGCGAGGTGAATATCGATGCTGAGCTCATTAAACAAGGCGGATTTTCACGTACGGAAGAAAAGCTTGTACAAATTCAAAATGGGTGTATTTGCTGTACGTTGCGAGAAGATTTAATGAAAGAAGTCGAAAAGCTTGTCAATGCTGGTAACATTGATTACATCGTTATCGAATCATCGGGCATTAGCGAGCCAATTCCTGTTGCTCAAACGTTTACGTACATTGACGAGGAGTTCGGGATCGATTTAACATCGAAATGTCGATTAGACACGATGGTTACTGTCGTCGATGCTCATCGTTTTTGGCATGATTTCGCTTCCGGTGAAACGTTATTAGATCGCAAACAAGCGATCGATGAAACAGATGTGCGTGAAGTCGTTGATTTATTAATTGACCAAATTGAATTTGCAAACGTGCTCATTTTAAATAAAATTGATTGTATTTCGGAAGAAGATGCGGACGAATTAGAAGCACTCCTTCGTAAATTAAACCCAGAAGCAAAAATCATTCGAACAACGTACGGAAAAGTGGCACTTCATGACATTTTAAATACCCGTTTATTTGATTTTGAAAAAGCAAGTCAATCAGCTGGCTGGATAAAAGAACTAAACGAAGAACATACACCTGAGACGGAAGAATACGGCATTTCTTCTTTCGTATATCGCCGCCGTAGACCGTTTCACCCTGAAAGACTTATGCATTGGCTTGAAAACTGGCCGGTTGAAATCGTTCGTGCCAAAGGATTTTTCTGGCTCGCTTCCCGCAACAATATGTGCGGACTTCTTTCACAAGCTGGACCATCCATTATGCTTCAAGGTGCCGGAGAATGGATTGCCACATATCCTCCGCATGAACGTGAACAAATTTTACAACAAGAACCAGAATTACGCGCCAAATGGAACGATACGTATGGTGATCGCATGACAGAACTCGTGTTTATTGGAATCGATATGGATGAACAAGCCATTTCTTCTTCACTCGATACATGCTTATTAACAGATGAAGAAATGAGCAAAGATTGGTCAACGTTTGTCGATCCACTCCCACCATTTGTTTCTGTTTCATAGTTTTCAAATCGTAACGATTACGATATAATAAAACAAGAGTGAGAAAGATGTTATCTGATGATCAGAAACATCTTTCTTTATTTGGAAGGAGGAAGAAGATGAAGGTAAAAACCATTTTATCCGTTATACTTGCAAGTACACTGCTATTGTTTGGATGCTCACAACAAGAACAGACGAATGAATCGAAGAATAAGGAAAAAAACGATCAACTTATCGTTTATACAACTGTATACCCTCTTCAAGACTTTACTGAAAAAATTGGTGGCAAGCACGTTCAAGTGGAAAGCGTATATCCTCCCGGCGTTGATGTGCACACATACGAACCGACGGCAAAAACGATGCAACAAATCGCAGATGCTGACGCTTTCATTTACATCGGTCAAGGAATGGAAGGATTTGTTGACCGCGTTGTCAAAACGTTAGAAAATGAACACGTCAAGTTCGTGGAAGCAACAGCTGGGATGGAATTGCTTCCAGCCAACGATACTCATCGAGACGAACATGCTCATGAAGATGAACATGCTCATGAAGATGAACACGGCCATGAAGATGAGCATGAGCACGGTGATGTAGATCCTCATGTCTGGTTAGATCCGATATATTCAATCCAAATGGCTGAAACGATTAAACAAACGTTAACAAAACTAAAACCGGAAGCAAAAGACGATTTTGAACAAAACTTCGCTTCATTAAAGCAACAGCTTGAACAACTCGATCAACAATTTCAGCAATTAACAAAAGAAGCACAAAGAAAAGAAATTCTTGTCGCCCATGCCGCGTACGGCTATTGGGAGAAACGATATGGCTTAAAACAAATAAGCGTGACTGGGCTATCGCCAACAAACGAACCGTCACAAAAACAGCTTGCTTCGATTATTCAAATCGCCAAACACCATGATATACGCTATATCTTTTTTGAGCAAAACGTAACATCCAAAATTGCTGAAGTTGTGAAAAACGAAATCGGAGCTGATGTACTTATCCTTCACAACTTAGAAGCACGAACAAATGATGATATAAAAAACAACAAAGACTACTTCGCAATTATGAATGACAACATCTCTGTACTAAAAAAAGCTCTACAATAAGCGATCATAACGGTCGCTTATTTTTTTTTGCATATTTTTTCCCTTTTCAAATCAAACTAGGAAACGACAATGTATGGAAAGGGATGAACATTTCGGTATGGACCACGTATTAACCGCAAGAACGCTTTTTGGTACAACGATGGCATTTCACATTATTTTCGCCACCCTTGGCGTTGGGATTCCACTTATGATTTTATTGGCTGAGCTACTATATCAAAAAACGAAAGACAATGACTATGCCATCATGGCAAATCGTTGGACAAAAGCGCTCGCCATTTTGCTCGGTGTAGCGATCCCGTCCGGAACGATTGCGGGCGTACAACTTTCTCTTTTATGGCCCGGTTTTATGGAAGTCATCGGAAAAGTGATGGCACTCCCGTTTCAAATTGAAATTTATGCGTTTTTCGTTGAAGCGTTATTTTTATCCATTTACGTATATGCAGCTGACCGCATTTCGCCAACGATGCGCATCGTAAGCTTAATATTTGTGGCCATCGGGGCAGCTGCTTCTGCCATTTTAATTACGAACGTACATGCCTTTGAAGGTACACCGACAGGCTTTCGCATCGAAAATGGACAAATTGTCGACGTCGATCCATGGAAGGCGTTTTTTAATCCGAGCTTTGCCGTCACAGCTACACACGTTGTTTTATCCGCCTATATGACCGGAGCGTTTACGATCGCTTCCATCGCTGCCTATAAGATGTTGAAAAATAAACATAACGAACGCATTCAGCTTTTTCATAAAAAAGCACTGATGCTCGGGTTAACAGTCGGTGGCGTATTTTCTTTACTCACGGCAATAAACGGACACGAATCAGCTCAACTTCTTCATGAATATCAACCAGAAAAATTAGCGGCTGCTGAAGGATTGTTTGAAACGCAGTCACACGCCCCACTCGTTATCGGTGGTTTTACAGATCGCGAAACGCAAACCGTAAAATGGGGAATTGAAATTCCGTGGTTGCTTAGTTTTTTGGCCGGAAATCGCTTTGATACGATCGTTATTGGATTGAATGATTTTCCTGAAGAATGGTGGCCACCTCTATTCGTTCATACACTTTTTAATGCGATGGTCGGAATTGGCATGTTTCTTCTCCTACTTTCGACTGTTGGATTCATTTGGAATCGCATAAAGAAACAACATACATTTCCAAACTGGTTTATGCGGACAGTTGTTACTGCTGGGCCGCTCGCTCTTCTCGGCATTGAATTTGGCTGGATTTTTGCTTGCACAGGCAGACAACCATGGGTCATTTATCGCATGATGACAACAGCAGAAGCTGTAACACAATCAACAAATTTAGGAACACTTTTTCTTTTATTTACGTCCATTTACGTATTTTTACTCATCGCCGTCGTGCTCGTCTTGCGATCGTATTTTCGCCGTCATCCGATTGAACAACAGTTGTCTATACACATATAGAAAGGAGCAAGATGATGACAGATGAATTAATTGCGATTTCAATTTTATGGGGATTTATTTTTATTTACGCCGTCATGGCAACGATGGACTTCGGAGCAGGTTTTTGGTCGATGGTATATATGAATCGTCCACAAACGAAAGCAACGAAAATCGCCAATCGATATTTATCGCCAACATGGGAAGTAACGAACGTCTTTATCGTCGCCATCGTCGTAGCGCTCGTTAGCTTTTTTCCTGGGGCGACGTTTATGCTCGGAACGATCTTGCTTATCCCCGGTAGTATTATTTTACTTTTACTTACCGTTCGTAGTGCGTTTCTCGTTTTTTCTCATGTTGCTCCAAAATATGAAAAGATGCTCATTTACATTTCTGGCATAAGCGGCTTGCTCATTCCCGCATTTTTAATTAGCGTCTTGCCCATTACACATGGGTCTTTTGTTGAAACAGTGGGTGGGGTTAGTCGTCTTCGTCTCGATCGGCTGTTTACAAGCCCACACGAATATGCGTTTATTGCCTTTGCCATTACAAGCACACTTTTTCTTTCTTCGCTTTTATTAGCGGATTACTCAAATGAAGCGAATGAAGCGGAGGCATATGCGATCTATCGTCGCGATGCGTTTATCATAGGACCATTCGCCCTTCTCTCCTCGATGTTGATTATGATTACGATGCGAAATGAAGCACGGTGGCTATACGATGGAATGATGTCTCATTGGCCATGGCTTGTCGCTTCCGTCATATTGTTCCTTTTAGCTGGCGTGGCGCTTTTTCTTCCTTCATGGAAAAAGAAACATGGACGCGGAATGCCACGCCTTGCGGTGATTGCGATCGTCTTACAGTATTTTTGTGCGAGCTACGCATATGGGAAAGGCCATTTACCGTATATGATCTATCCAGATGTGACCATTGAATCAGGATTTACACATCCAAATACGTTTCGCGCCTTGTTCGTGACGTATATCGTTGGTTTTGCAATTTTATTTCCAGGATTCATTTATTTTTGGCGACTATTTATGAAAGATCGTCGCTATATAGCAAATGATGAAAAATAGTGATTGCAAATGTTGAAATTTTTCGTTATAGTTTTAAACGTAAACCTTTTTCATACAACATATTGTGAAGAAAAATAAAATAACAACTATATATTGAAACCAACAAGTGAAGGTGTCCAAACGGACTTAATAGGGAATCTGGTGCGAATCCAGAACTGTCCCCGCAACTGTGTGCGCAGACGAAATGGAAATAACACCACTGTATATGTCAGCTATTTATGGCGCATATATGGGAAGGAATCCAAAGTAGGAAGAAGCGCAAGTCAGGAGACCTGCCTTCCTTGTATCGTTTCATATTCTTCGGGGATTGAGAAGATGAAACGATGGTGAAAGCATGCCTTTTTCCATCGTTTCATCCGCTCAACAAGGGCGGATTTTTTTATTTTCTAGGGGAAGGGATGTTATATGGTGTACATAAAACAACAAACAGAAGTAAATGAAGAAACGATCCGCACATTATTGTTTCATATTTTCAAAGACTTTCCACACTTATCAAGCGATCGATACATCGAGCGTACGATACGGTCACTGACGTATACAAAATCATACGATGACATGATGAACAAACTCATTTTAAATGCACTTGACGAAATCACCGTAGAACAACCTGATTGGACGTTTGTCGCAGCACGTCTTTATTTACAACAGCTGTACAATGAGGCTGCTATAAATCGGGGCTATGATGTATCCGACACATACCGCTACTTTTATGAGTTACAAACAATGCTCGTCCATCTCGGTATTTACGATCCGTTTGTACTTGAACGATATACGAAAGAAGAACTACAAGAAGCAGGGACATGGATCGATCCGAAAAAAGACGAGCAATTTACATACATCGGGTTAAAAACACTCGTTGATCGTTATTTAGCGAAAGGATATGACGGAGAAATTTATGAGTTGCCACAAGAACGCTTTTTAACCATTGCTCTTACGCTGATGGTGAATGAGTCAAAAGAAAAACGAATGGAGCTTGTCAAAGAAGCGTATTGGGCGTTATCGAACCAATACATGACGGTCGCTACACCAACGTACGCCAACGCAGGTAAATCTTACGGTCAATTATCGAGTTGCTTTATTGATACAGTCGACGACAGTTTAATCGGCATTTATGAATCGAATACGGACGTCGCTCGTTTATCGAAAGGTGGCGGCGGCATTGGTGTATATTTAGGTAAAATTCGGGCACGCAATTCCGACATTAAAGGATTTAAAGGCGTATCGTCTGGCGTCATTCCATGGATGCGACAATTAAACAATACCGCTGTATCCGTTGACCAGCTTGGTACGCGACAAGGAAGTATTGCCGTCTATTTAGACGTTTGGCATAAAGACATTTTCTCATTTTTAGACGCGAAGCTAAACAACGGCGATGAACGGCAAAAATGCCATGATTTATTTTATGGCGTATGCATCCCTGATTTATTTATGGAACAAGTCGAAAAGCGTGGCGATTGGTATTTATTTGACCCACATGAAGTGAAAAAAGTGATGGGGTGGAAAGATACAAATGGGAATCCGCTAGGTCTTGAAGATTTTTACGATGAAGAACGAGGGCGTGGTTCGTTCCGCGAAAAATACGAAGAATGTATCAATCACCCAGAGTTAAGTAAAGAACGTGTACCTGCCATTGAAATTATGAAGCGCATTTTAAAATCACAATTAGAAACGGGTACACCTTATATGTTTTATCGCGACGAAGCGAATCGAATGAATCCAAATAAACATGCGGGCATGATTTATTCTAGCAATTTATGTACGGAAATTATGCAAAATATGAGCCCGACTACCGTAACAAAAGAGTATACGCAAGATGGTGAAATTATTATTCATAAAAAGCCAGGCGACTTTGTCGTTTGTAACTTATCTAGCATTCATCTCGCTCGCGCCGTACAAGACGATGTACTCGAACGATTAATTCCGATTCAAGTGCGTATGCTCGATAACGTCATCGACTTAAACGAAAATCGCATTGAAGTGTTGCAAGCGGTGATAACAAATAAAAAATATCGGGCAATCGGTCTAGGTGCATTTTCATGGCATCACTTATTGGCGTTAAAAGGAATCAAGTGGAATAGTGAAGAAAGCGTTGATTTCGCTGACAAGCTATTTGAAAAAATCGCTTATTTAACGATTCGAGCAAGCATGGAATTGGCGAAAGAAAAAGGAGCATATCCGGCGTTTGCAGGTTCTGATTGGCATACAGGGAAATATTTTGACCTTCGCGGTTATCATTCCCACGATGAATTAGATTGGGATGAGTTAAAGCAACAAGTGATGAGACATGGGATACGTAATGGGTATCTCATGGCGCCTGCGCCAAACGCTTCGACATCCGTTTTAGCAAACGGAACAGCGTCATGCGACCCTGTCTTTAATCGCTTATATTTTGAAGAAAAGAAAAATTATAAAATTCCTGTTACCGTTCCTGATTTAAATGCCAAAACATTTTGGTTTTACGAAAATGCCTATGAAGTGGATCAAAAGATGAGCATTCGTCAAAATGCCGCTAGACAAAAACATGTCGATCAGTCGTTAAGTTTTAATCTTTACGTATACAACACGATTAAAGCGAAAGATCTTTTGGATTTACATTTAACGGCATGGAAAGAACGGTTAAAATCAACGTATTACGTCCGCAGCACTGCCGTAACGATTGAAGAATGCGATGTTTGCTCATCGTAGGGGGACTTTTGACTGTTCATGATAAATATATAAAATATTTATAAAAATCTGATGATCATTTTATGTGAAAAAAGTCAAAAAGGGGCTGGGAGAAGATGATTCGCACGTACAAAGTCATGCTTCTGCCCAACAATAAGCAAAAGACGAAGCTTTTTCAATGCGCAGGTGTTGCCAGATGGGCGTATAACTTTGCATTAGCGCAACAACAAGAAAATGATAAACAAGGTGGCAAATTTTTAAGTGATGGTGAACTAAGAAAAAGATTAACGCAGCTCAAACAAACGAAAGAGTACAGTTGGCTCAATCAATTCTCAAACAACATCACAAAACAAGCGATCAAAGACGCGTATCAAGCTTACAAAAACTTTTTTGAAGGACGGGCGAAGTTTCCGAAGTTTAAAACGAAAAAACGAACGCGACCGAGCTTTTATCAAGATACATCGAAAATCAAAATCACCGACACGCATGTGAAACTAGAGAAACTCACCCCATCTAAGAAGAAAACCAAGCAAAAATTGAATTGGGTTCGTTTGGCGGAACGAGGACGTATCCCTCACGGTGCACATATAAAGTATGTCAATCCGCGCATCGTGTTTGACGGACTTCGTTGGTTTTTAACGGTCGGTGTAGAGGAAGCGGAAGTGAAACATGAAACGTACAACGAAGGCATTGGTATTGATTTGGGAGTAAAATCGTTCGCTACCGTCAGCAATGGGATGACGTTTCCTAACATCCATCACATGCCTCAAGTGAAAAAGCTTGAAAAACAAATGAAACGAATGCAAAGAAAAATATCGCGAAAATATGAAATGAACAAGATCCAAACAGAAGGAGGTGAATTCCGTTACAGAAAAACGGAAAACATCAAGAAACTAGAATTCCTTGTTTTGAAAAAACGCCGAAGGCTAAAAAATACCCAGCTAAACTATACCCACCACATCACCACGACGTTGGTGAAAACCAAGCCATCGTATGTCGTGATGGAAGACTTGAATATAAGCGGCATGTTAAAAAATCGCAAGCTATCGAAAGCGATTCAACAACAAACATTCCACGAGTTCAAGCGGCAAATGACGTACAAATGTGCATGGCATGGGATCGAGTTGATCGTGGCGGATCGGTTTTATCCGTCAAGCAAAATGTGTAGCCGTTGCGGTCATGTAAAAGAGAAGCTTTCTTTATCCGAACGGACGTATCGCTGTGAAGCTTGCGGGATAGAAATGGATCGCGACCTCAACGCAAGCATCAACTTGAAAAACTATGCCAAGTAAAGCACAACATGTACCCATCCGTTAGTGGGGAAGTGAAGCCTTCGGAGCGTCAAAGAAACGAGAGTAGCTTTTCGCGAAATCGGGCGCGATGAACAAGGAAGGAAACATAGACTTTTATAAGTTTTTTATAAAGTCTTGTAAGTTTTCTGTAACGGGCGAAAAATGAACGTGCTTATTTGCTATACATCGAAAACGGGAAACACAAAAGAAGTCGCCTTGTTAATTGAAGAAGCTTTTTGCTCATACGGACATGCCGTGAAAACGATCGATATTGAACATATATTTGCGATCGAATCGCTCATTCATGAGGCGCATCTTCTTTTATTCGGTTCATATACATGGGGAAATGGACAACTTCCAGATGAAATGAGGAAGCTACTTCGTTTTCTTATCAAAGAACGAAATGTTCCTTTGCCTCCTGTTGCGCTGTTTGGCACAGGAGATCAAATGTGGCCATACTATTGCCGTGCTGTCGATGAAATGGCGTACCATTTGCGAAAAGTGACGACAGTGCTCGGCACGTTAAAAATTGAACAATCACCGCGCGGCCATCAACAACACTTACCGACTGTATTCGTACAACAGCTACTAGAGGAGGTTGACCGTTTTGTTATTGACGAAAGTAAAATTGCTCGAGCCGTCGCATCCAAATAAAGCAACGAGCATTATCAACGGCAAAGCAAGCGGTATTTTAAACTGGAACGATATTAAATATAGCCACTTTTACGATATATACAAAATGTTGCTCGGCAACTTTTGGACGCCGTTTGAAATTAATATGTCGGATGATATTAAACAATGGCATGCGTTAAGTGAACGGGAACGGGATGCATTTTTACACATTATCGGCTTGCTTTCAATTTTAGATTCTGTTCAACCAAATTTTATTGGGGCGATGAAAGAATACATTACCGATCCGAGCGTCAAAGCAATTTTTTCGATTATCGAACAGCAAGAAGTCGTTCATAATCAATCGTACTCGTACGTTCTTGCTTCGATCGAAAAATTATCCGAGCAACATCGCGCGTTTGAAATGGCGCGAACAAATCCGCACATTTATAAGCGAAATGAACACGTCATTCGCGTATATGAAGCATTTCGCGAGCAACCAACGGTGGAGACGTTTTGCCGAGCGCTCGTCGCTTCGCTCGTCTTAGAGGGGATTAATTTTTATTCTGGGTTTGCCTTTTTTTACAATTTGGCGAGAAACCAAAAAATGCTCAAAACATCAACGATGATTAGTTATATTAATAAAGATGAGCTATGCCATAGTTACTTTATTTCTCAACTTGTACGCGCGGTGTTATGGGAAAATCCACAAATTGATGAAAATGGAGCGTTTTCTGCGTGGATATATGACTATATCGACGAAGCCATTCGTTACGAAACAGAATGGTCGCGCTTTGTGTTGCGCGATATTGATGGCATTGACGTCATCGAAATGGAAAAATATATTGAATACCTTGGAAATAAACGGTTGCGCATGCTTGGATTAGACGATCGCTATGACGCGGATGAAAATAGCATGCCTTGGATTCGCGTCTTTAGCGATGAAAATGTGAACTTAGGCAAAACCGACTTTTTTGAAGCCCGTCCACGTTCATATACGAAAACAACCGATGTGAACGGGTTTGATGAATTGTAAAAAACCGGGAGAACTACCCGGTTTTTTTACAATATGTTTCATTTGTAAAGGTAACATAACATAAACGATTTTTCATTACATGATGTATTGTTATTGTGTTCGGTTTTTGACCAAAATGCTTTTCAAATTGTTGTCGTGCATCCAATAGGGAAATATGATCAACAACAAAAACGTTCATACATGATGGGACAACGCATGTGTCAGACGTACATGATGTGGTAATAAAAGCATCATGAGCATCTAGTATGTGAACAAACGACTGATCGTTCGCAACAAAGCGAAGCAAGTAATCCGTCATTTGTGCTATCGTTTTATAATATGTAACGGGAGAGTCACAAGAAGCGATCGGAAACGATGATGTTGCCCGTTCAATTCCTTTTAGCAACGTAAGTGATGAACGATGAGGTGGAGATATGCTGTAATGATAAGTCAATACTTCATTTAAAAACGGTTGCCACAACGTCATGTCCTCCTTAGTTTACTTGTTTTAGCTCCCCCATTTGCTCAATGACAGCCTGAATGGAACTCCATGAACGCTTTACAAAATAAATCGGCTTATGTTGATCTTTTGCTTTTTGTTTAATGACCTTTGCTAAATTGTGGTTAATGTAATCCGTCATGACAAATACGATATCGACATGCTCTGGAATTTGTCGCTTCACCATATTCACTTTTCGACCATCTAAATGAATAATCTCCTGAAATCCTGAGTTTTTTAATTTATCGGTAATGTTTCCTAAATGATCTGCTCCAACAACTAATAACGATGACATATAACTCCCTCCGAATTTTTTGTCTTATCTTGCACAATTTCATTCTAATTGAGAATGATTATCTATGTCAACATATAATGATAAAAATTCTCATTATTTTTGCTCATTTTTTCATGTTATGTCTTGCCAATGTTTTGTCTACACTAAAATCAGCATAAAGAAAGGAGGGAATGATTGTGGCAAAAGATGTACTTTGTGAAGTGCAAAACTGTCAGTTTTGGTCGCAAGGCAATCGATGTAGTGCAGACGCAATCTATGTCGTAAGCCATGCCGGTGCAACAGCGACGAGCTCGACAGAAACAGACTGTAAAACGTTCCAACCGAACGAATAACTAAACACCCCTTGCCTGTCGCAAGGGGTTTTCCGCTTTTTCATGTTAAAAACAATGAATAGACACATTTTTTTAAAATTATCGCCACAGTTTTGCAACATTTCCCTCATCTCTTCTTCACGTATTGAGGTTACTCTTATACATAGTAAAAAACATTTTGAATGTTGGAGGGGGATTTATGAGCGATGTACTTTTGTTAAGCCGTTTTCAATTTGCGATTACTGTTTTTTATCATTTTTTATTCGTCCCGTTGACTATTGGTCTTATTGTTTTAGTTGCATGGATGGAAACACAACATGTACGAACAAAAAATCCGCTTTATCGACAAATGGCAGATTTTTGGGGGAAATTGTTTGCTATTAACTTCGTTCTTGGCGTAGTCACAGGCATTACGATGGAATTTCAATTTGGTACAAACTGGTCTGAGTATTCGAAATATATGGGGGATATTTTCGGATCTCCGCTCGCCATTGAAGCGCTCGTTGCTTTCTTTTTAGAATCAACATTTATGGGCATTTGGCTATTTGGGAAGGATAAAATTTCACCAAAACTTCGTGCGTTTTCGATTTGGATGGTTGCGCTTGGCACAAACATTTCTGCGCTTTGGATTATTACAGCAAACGGCTTTATGCAAAATCCAGTTGGGTATGTTGAAAGAAACGGACGTATCGAACTGCAAAACTTTTGGGAAGTGGTAACAAATCCATATGCATGGCATATGTTCGTTCATACCGTCGTCAGCTGCTATATCGTTGGAGCGTTTTTTGTCATGGCAGTGAGCGCATGGCACTTATTACGAAAACAGCATGTCGAATTTTTCAAAAAATCGTTTAAATACGGACTCATTTTAGGATTGATCGCCGCAACAGCGACACCGTTTATTGGTCATAAATCAGCGTCGTTTGCAGCGAAAATGCAACCAGCTAAAGGAGCTGCACTTGAAGCAATTTGGGAAACAAAAGAAAGTTTACCATTTCACATTGTTCAAATCCCAGACCCCAAAAATGAGCGTAACATCGTTGAATTTTTAACGATCCCGAAGCTCGGTAGCTATTTTTATACACATTCGTTTGACGGAAAAGTCGTTGGATTTGATCAAATTCCAAAAGATGAACGTCCAAATGTTAACATCGTCTTTTATTCATTTCGTTTAATGGTGGCGCTCGGTTTATATTTTGTCGCTCTATTTTGGTACGGATTTTACTTATATCGTAAAAATAAACTAGTTGAGTCACAACGTTTCTTAAAACTTGTGATGTATTCTGTGTTACTGCCGTATGTGGCGATCAACGCTGGCTGGGTCGTTGCGGAAGTCGGACGTCAACCATGGACGGTGTATGGCTTAATGCGAACAGCCGAAGCCGTATCGCCGATATCACTTTCACAAATCATTTTCTCACTCGTCAGCCTCGTATTGTTTTATACTATCTTGCTTATTGCTGACGTGTACTTAATGTTGAAATATGCGAAAAAAGGACCGTACACATCCGCAGCTACGAAAGGTGGGGAAATACAACATGTCTCATGAAATGGTTGCGATCATTTGGTTTGGTCTATGGGGACTTATTTGGACGATATACTTTGTGTTAGATGGATATACGCTCGGTACAGGCATGTTGTTTCCGTTTTTAGCAAAAAACCGTCAAGAGCGAAATCAACTACAAGAAGCCGTTGGACCGTTTTGGGGTGGCAATGAAGTATGGTTAATTACAGCGGGCGGAGCTACATTTGCTGCGTTTCCAGCTGTTTACGCTGACTTATTTAGCTTCTTATATACGCCGATGATGCTCATTTTATTCGCGCTCTTTTTCCGTGCTGCTGGATTGGAATTTATGCATAAAGACGAGGCACCGCTTTGGCAAAAAAGCTGGAAATGGGCATTTACAATTAGCAGTTTTGCTTTAGCACTTTTATTTGGCGTTGCCTTTGCGAATTTGTTTTACGGCTTAAAAATTGGCCCATCTGGATATGAAGGAACGTTTTTTAGTTTGCTTCATCCGTACGGTTTGTTAGGCGGATTATTGTTTATCAGTTTATTTATCGTCTCTGGTGCTCTTTGGGTCATGCTAAAAGCGGTTGGAGAGGTAGCGGAGCGAGCGTATGCAGTCGCGCGCCCTGCTGCTATTGTTGCAACGGTCATATTATCCCTTTTCTTCGTTGCAACAAGTAATCGGACACCTTTGTTTCACAACTTTACAAAAGCACCAATTCTTTGGGTCGTTCCAGCGCTTACTTTCGTATGTGCATTACTGATGTTATTGTTCGTTTGGCAAAAGCGAATTGGACTTGCATTTACGAACATTTGCTTGACGATTTTCACACTTATGGCAACTGGTTTTATCGGCATGTTCCCAAATATGCTTCCTTCCCGTATCAACGATGAATATAGCACAACGCTTTTTGAAGCAGCAGGAAGCGAATTGAACTTAAAAATTATGCTCGGCGTCGCCATTGTCATGGTACCGATCGTAGTGGGCTATCAGCTTTGGAGTTATAAATTGTTTAAAGAAAAAATTACGAAAGAAACAGCAAAAGGATATCAATAAGAGGAGGCGTCGGCTGCCTCCTCTTATTCATTGATCCAGTTTTTCAACTTATGGCGCATCAGTTTGTTTGCCGCATTGCGCGGTAAATGATCAACGAAATAAATTCGCTTCGGCACTTTATATTTCGCTAGTTTATTCATACAAAACTGCTTTAATTGCTCTTCTGTTGCTGTTACATCATGCAATACGACAAACGCACACGGCACTTGCCCCCATGTTCCATCAGCAACTCCGACTACACCTGCTTCTTTTACTGCCTCATGTTGCAAAAGCACCGATTCAATTTCAGCCGGATATACGTTTTCTCCACCAGAAATAATTAAGTCTGAACGTCGGTCAAGCACATATAAAAACCCTTCTTCATCCATATATCCGATATCTCCGGTATATAACCAACCGTCTTTTAACACAGCTGCTGTTGCTTGCTCATTGTTCCAATATCCTTTCATGACGCTCGGACCTTTGACAACAATCTCTCCTACTTCATTGGCATTCAGCTGGTGTCCGTCTTTTTCAATGCGAATGCCCATATGAAACAGCGGCTTTCCTGCTGAGCCATGTTTATGACGAGCATCTGGAGGTAATGTAGCCACTTGAGAAGCAGTTTCTGTCATACCATATGTTTGATATACAGGTATATTCCAATGAGCACACGACTGCAATAACGGTTGCGAAACAGGTCCTCCTCCAACGAGCATACAACGAAATGACGAAGGATACGGCTGCTTGAGTTGCTGAATTATTTGTTGCACCATGGTGCTCACAGCGGACATCATCGTCACTTTCCCTTGCAAAATAAGCTCATTGCTACGTTTCGCGTCAAATGATGACATAATATAAACACTCATGCCATAAATGACGCTCCGCATTAAAATCGACAAACCACTAACATGAAAAAAGGGAACAGCCGCAAGCCAACAATCATTTTCATGCAAGCCAAGATTTAAAGCGGAGCCAATCGCACTCCACCAATGATTCCCATATGTTTGCATAACTCCTTTTGGCTTTCCTGTTGTCCCTGATGTATACATAATAGTTGCTACATCATCAAGATGGTACATCGTTTGCCATTCTCCATCTCGTTCTCGGAGTTTTATAAATTCATTCCATTCAATTACTCGTTCGTCTGGAAATAGCCCATCACAAATGACGAAACGCGCCCCACTATGATCCAACTGCCACTTTATTTCTTCCATCGATAAGCGTACGTTTTGTAACAAAACAATCGCTCCGATATAATGAAGCGCATGAATGACTTCGACCATATGTATACTATTTTTCATTAAGATAGCTACAATGTCGCCTTTTTTTACACCGAGATAAACAAATTGCCTTGCCCGTTTTACCGTCCGATCATGAAGTTCCGCAAATGAAATCGCTTGTATGTCGTCGTATAGCGCTACACGATTCGGAGTTAAATGTGCACGTTGACGTAACCAATTTGGAATCATCTTCACACCACCTTCAAAAAAACAGCTTGATGTATACACATCAAGCTGTTTTTATTTTTATGGAAAACGCGGGAACTGCTTGAAGTCCGGTTTTCTCTTTTCTTTAAATGCATCGCGTCCTTCCTTAGCTTCATCCGTTGTATAGTAAAGAAGCGTCGCATCTCCAGCAAGTTGTTGAATGCCTGCAAGTCCATCTGTATCTGCATTAAACGCAGCCTTTAAGAAGCGAATAGCTGTCGGGCTTTTTTCTAAAATTTCTTCCGCCCATTTCACCGTTTCTTCCTCTAACTGTTCAAGCGGAACAACTTTATTCACTAATCCCATCTCTAGCGCCTCTTGGGCATTGTATTGACGACATAAATACCAAATTTCACGCGCTTTTTTATGACCGACAATGCGCGCTAAATAACCCGCTCCATATCCCCCATCAAAGCTACCGACTTTCGGACCTGTTTGACCAAAAATCGCGTTATCTGCTGCAATCGTTAAGTCACACACAACATGTAACACGTGGCCGCCGCCAATCGCATAACCTGCAACCATCGCAATGACTGGCTTCGGAATGACACGAATTAGACGTTGCAAGTCTAATACGTTTAAGCGCGGAATTTGATCGTCCCCCACATATCCACCATGTCCACGCACTTTTTGGTCGCCACCCGAACAAAACGCTTTGCCACCTGCGCCTGTTAAAATGATGACACCAATATTGGAGTCGTCACGTGCATATGCAAACGCATCAATTAATTCCATTACTGTTTTTGGACGAAATGCATTATGTACTTCAGGACGATTAATTGTGATTTTTGCAATGCCGTTATACGTTTCGTACAAAATATCTTCATATTCCCTCTCTTTTATCCATTCAATCGCCATGCAATAAACCTCCTCTTAGCACAAATTGTTGAACAAGCGTATCAAACCGCTCACGCTGCTCCATATGCACAACGTGTCCAGCTTGCGGAACGACAATGAGCGTTCCGTTTGGTAATAATTGTACCATTTCTGACGCAATTCGACAAAACTTTTCATCGTCTTCTCCACAAATCAACAATGTCGGCATATGTAATTGATGCAATGCCCCCCACCAAGAAGGTTGTGCGCCTGTCCCCATCCCACGTAAACTGTTAGCTAATCCAATCGCTGTATGCTGTAACCGTTCTTCTCGGAGCCGTTGTTGCACACTTTTTGGTAACCGTTGAAGAGAAGAAAATAACGGAATGTTCTCCCAGCGATCGACAAATGAAGCGACGCCATGTTTTTCAATAAATTGTGCTAATCGCTCGTCCTCTTTCCTTCGCTTCATTCGTTCTTCTTCCGTTTTTAGACCGGGAGAGCTACTTTCTAATATGAGCGTTTGAACATACTGCGGATAAAGAACGGCAAATGTGAGCGCAAGTCGTCCCCCCATGGAATATCCTAATACATGCGCTTTTTTTATTTCTAATTGCTCCAATAACGTAGCAATATCTTTTGCGACGATCTCAATGTCATATCGCTGTACAGCTGAAGGAGCATCCGTTCGTCCGTGACCGAGAATGTCAATGGCGATGCACTGCATATGTTGGCTCCACGTTGAAATAAACGGATGCCACGTTTGACAGCTGCCTGTAAATCCGTGTAGTAACAGCAGCGGTTGTCCACTACCGTACATTTCCACATAATACGTTTGTCCTCCAACGACAAACTTCATGTTCGTTCCCCTTTATTCAACAAGTTGGACATTTCCTGGGAAACATCTTTCCACAATTTCTGATGGATTTTGACATTATGTTCACGTGATGTCGGAACTTCAATGACGTTTAATGTCGGGCGTGAAAGAGCGTGCATCATCGCTCGTCGAAAATGTTCCCACGTCTCTACTTTTTCATAATGTCCATTATACATGTCGACAACATGTTGAAATGATAAATGTGTCGGCGTACCAAATAACCGTTCAAAATGCTTTGGTTCATTCGCTTGCGGTAAGAAAGAAAAAATACCTCCGCCGTTATTGTTTAGTACGATGATCGTCGCATGTAACTTTTGCAATTTCGCCGCCAACAAACCGTTTAAATCGTGATAAAATGACAAGTCGCCAATCACTAACACAAGTGGTTGAGAAACGTAACTTGCTCCAAGGGCACTAGATACAACTCCATCAATGCCATTTGCCCCTCGATTCGCGAGTAAACGAATTCGTTTATTCGATGACATAAAAAACGTATCCGCATCACGAATAGGCATACTGTTGCCAACGTAGAGTGTTGCTTTGTCTGGCAATAGGTTGGCAAGTTCAATAAATATTTTCCCTTCAAACATATCCGTCTCTTCTTCTGCTTTTAACAAAATTTGTTTTGCACGTTCATTCATATATTGCCACTGGCTCATCCACTGCGACGAACGAAGGGAATGTGAAGCACGTTGAGCTAAATCATAACAAAATTGAACCTCATTTGCTTCTATCAGTACTTGGAGCGACAACGTTGGATCGCGCCATTGTCCCGCTTCATCGACAACCATTTGCTTTACTTGTTTATGCTTCCGCAACCAAACATAAAGCGATTTCGATACAGGCATCGCTCCGAACCGAATAACAACATCTGGAACAAACTTATTCGCAAACGTTTCATTTTTTAACATCGCATCATACGATTCAATAATATATCGTTTCTCGTGTGTACCTGTCCGCAATGGAGAGAGAGGATCTGCTAAAATAGGGTATTGCAATGCTTCCGCTAACTTCACAACTGCCTCAGAAAAACCTTCGATATGCAAATCTCCGCATATAATGACCCCTTTTTCGACACCGCTCAACTCAGCATACAACTCATCGATCATCTCTTCACAAAGATGCTTATTTCCTCTATACACGATGCGAGCTGGAGAAGATGGCAAAAACAGCGGCTCATCGATCGTTGGAACGAGTGGTTCGCGCAACGGTACGTTAATATGAACCGGTCCTTTTGGGACAGACGATGCAACGTATACCGCGCGAGCAGCGACCATTTCGGCATAACGAAGCATTTGCTCATTTCCTTCTGGAAGCGCCATATCAACAAACCATTTTACATATGAACCATACATATGCAACTGGTCAATTGCTTGTGGGGCGCCAACATCACGCAGTTCATGAGGGCGATCAGCCGTAATCACAACGAGTGGGACACGTGCATAATAAGCTTCAACGATTGCTGGATAATAATTTGCTACTGCTGTCCCTGATGTACAAACAAGAGCAACTGGCTCTCCAGAAGCCTTCGCCATGCCCAATGCGAAAAAAGCAGCGGAACGTTCATCAATATGAACATGAATATTTAACGTTGGATGTTCAGCCATGACCATCGCTAGAGGAGTGGAGCGAGAACCAGGGCTAATGACTACTTGTTGTACTCCCATATGAGCTAGTTGCTCAACGAAAGCTGTGACATACGCTGTCATTTCATTCATCTCCATCCCCCCTCTAATGCTGATAACATCGGTTTAAACTTTATATTCGTTTCTTCATATTCATTATGTGGATCAGAATGGGCGACAATGCCACATCCTGCAAACAAATGTGCTTTATTTTCTTCAAGCAATGCCGAACGAATCGCAACAGCAAACTCTCCGTTTCCGTTCGCATCAACCCAACCAATCGGAGCGGCATACCATCCACGATCAAGCGGCTCAATTTCCCGAATCGTCTGTACCGCCTTTTCTTTCGGAAATCCCCCGAGCGCAGGGGTTGGATGAAGCCGTTCAACGAGTGAAAAAATCGAGACTTCTTCCTTCACTTTCCCCTGAACAGGCGTATATAAATGTTGAATATGTCTCATTTTTAAAAGCGTTGGTTCGTTCGGAATGACAACTTCCGTACATACTTCATTCATTGCTTGTTTAATCATATCGACAACAAACGCATGCTCGCGGCGATTTTTATCGTCTTGAAGCAACCAACGTCCAAGTTCTTCATCTTCTTCCATCGTATGTCCACGGCGAATCGATCCCGCTAAACAAGCTGTTTCACACATATGTCCATTCTTTCTCACAAGCTGCTCCGGAGAAGCCCCGATGAAGCAAGTAGAGCCATTTTCAAAAGCAAAAATGTAGCTCATCGGTTGTTGTTCATGAAGCTCGTGTAACACTTGAGAACAGTTAATTCGATCAGAAAAAGAAAGAAATAGCTCCCGTGCTAAAACAACTTTCTCAATTGCATCATTTCGAATAAGATCTGTCGCGTAATGAACGGCACGGAGCCATTGGTCACGAGCAACTTCTTCTTTTTTCACAATGTGAGCACGATGCCAATCGCTCTCATCACGTGTGTGAAATAAAGAATCGATCATTTCTTCAATTTGATTGAGCGATTCATGAACCACATTGACTGTTAACCATGTTTCATCTCGTTGCTTTGTTAATAAAAATGTAGGCACAACAAATTGGGCAGAAGGAAATTCAATCCAATGTTCATCCGACTGTTTCAGCGGGTCAAAGGCAAATCCTCCAAACATCAGTGGCCCTTGCCCTTCAATGAAAGCGCCTTCTACAACTTGTTTCCATTCTCGTTCGACGTCACGAAACCGCTTTTTCGTCTTTTCTTCGCTTTTTATAACTTGAGCTCGTCCAAGTCCAACAAATGTTCGTTCGTGCAAGCAATCCGACCAGTAAAAACGTTGCCCATAAAATAACGTTTCACCCGCAGAGAAAAAAGCAAGCGGATCGATTTGTTCCATTCTTATAGTAATACTAACCATATGCTCTTTTTTCCCTAATACATAACGCAATTGGTCAATAACTTTGTTTTGATATAAAGTAACCACCTTTTATCACGCCTATACTTAAACTTTTTGTCCCTTTTCCATTATAATATTGTTTTTTAGAGATAGGAAACAATTTATATCGTCAAGACATTGACACATTTTCCCCACTTCCCTAAACTTATTGTGAACGACATTTTACCTAAAGGAGAAGAATAGTATGCCAACACCAGTACGTTCAAATACTCAAACGGTTCATTATAAACGAGACTGGCGCGTTTGGTGGCGATTATTGCGTCCACATACGCTTACTGCAGCGTTCGTTCCTGTTTCCATCGGCACTGTGCTTGCAGTAGATGAAACGCCAATTCACTTCCCTTTATTTTTTTCTATGCTCATTGCTTCATTATTTATCCAAGCAGCAACAAATATGTTTAATGAATATTATGACTATAAACGAGGGCTTGATACACCTGAATCCGTCGGAATTGGTGGAGCGATTGTCCGCGATGGCATCTCACCAAAAACAGTTTTACTGCTTGCTTGGTCTTTTTTCGCTATCGCCATGTTGCTTGGCGTTTATATTTGTGCCAACAGTAGTTGGTGGCTAGCTGTGATCGGCACCATTTGCATGGCAGCAGGCTATTTTTATACAGGCGGGCCCGTTCCGATCGCCTATACCCCATTTGGTGAATTAGCAGCAGGGTTTTTCATGGGTCTTACCATCATTTTAATTTCATTTTTTATTCAAACGGGCACAATTACATCGACACCTGTTCTTGTTTCTGTTCCCATCTCTATTCTAGTTGGTGCTATTTTATTAGCCAATAACATTCGCGACTTAGACGGAGACAAAAAAAGCGGGCGAAAAACGTTAGCCATTTTACTCGGTAGAAAACGTGCCATTTGGGTGTTAGGTGGCATGTTTGTCACATCATTTTTATGGATTGTGTTACTTGTTTTTACGAAAACGATTTCGCCATGGACATTGCTCGTATTTTTCAGTGTTCCGAAAGCATGGCGAGCAACGAAAGGATTTATTGGAAAAACAAAACCGATCGACATGATGCCAGCGATGAAAGCAACTGCTCAAACGAATACGCAGTTCGGATTTTTACTCGTTGTCGGTCTATTTATTCATTATTGGATGCAATAATTGTTAAGAAAAACCATAGTCTTGGCGCTATGGTTTTTTCTTTTTAGTCCATACTATGCGTAGTTAAAACTTGAAGGAGGGAATTTATTGTGCAGGATATATTTGCTTTACGTGACCGTTTATTGCAAGAAAAACGACAAATTGAGCAACGGTTGAAACAAAACGATCATTTCGGTCTCACCCGAACATCTGCTCATGATTCAGTTGGCGAATTATCGAATTATGACAATCATCCTGCAGATACAGGCACAGAATTATATGAACGAGAAAAAGATATTGCGTTAAACGAACATACAGAACGAGAGCTTCACGATATCGAACGTGCACTTCAAGCGATGGAAGATGGGACATACGGCATTTGCGAAGTATGTGGAAAATCCATCCCATTCGAACGTCTTGAAGCCATCCCAACGACAACATATTGTAAAGACCATAGCTCTGATCAATTTATTTCACAACAGCGCCCAATTGAAGAAAGCGTTCTGTCTCCTCCTTTTGGCGAATTTGTCGTTCATGAAGATGTAGAAACTTTCGATGCTGAAGATAGTTGGCAAAAGGTTGCTCGCTTCGGTACATCAGAAACACCTTCAGATGTTCAAGAAGATACCGTACACTATGATCGCATGTATATTGATGGCGAGGAACAAATCGGTTACGTCGAACCGTTTGAAACATTTGCGGCAACCGATCTTTACGGAACGGGCATTACGATTTATCCAAACATTGTACATGAACAATATGAACAAATACTAGACGACGAACAACTCATGTCCCCACTCGGTGATCTTCCAGCATATGAAAAAGATCCTTATACTTCATAAGAAAGTCCTGTGAGCATATGCTTACAGGACTGATTTTTTATTAGTGAATATGCCAAATGTCATGAGCGTATTCTTCAATCGTTCGGTCACTTGAAAAATATCCCGAACAAGCGATGTTCATTACGCTCATTTCTAACCACTTTTGGCGATTTTCATACGCTACTCCCAATCGTTGTTGTGCATCAGCATACGATGCGAAATCCCGTAGGACAAAATATTGATCATTATGAGCAAGCAACGAATCGTAAATCGGCTCGAAGTGATCATATGCATCTGGAAAAAAGCCATTCACAAGCTGATTTACAACTTGATGAATCCGTTGATCATGGTGATAATATTCATACGAATGATATCCACCGTTTGCATAATAGTGCAACACTTCTTCGGCAGTCAATCCAAAAATAAACATATTGTCATGACCGACACGTTCTAAAATTTCAATGTTGGCCCCATCGAGCGTTCCGATCGTCACAGCTCCGTTCATCATAAATTTCATGTTTCCGGTCCCTGATGCTTCTTTGCTTGCCGTCGAAATTTGCTCACTTACATCAGCGGCTGGAAAAATTTTTTCTGCCAATGAGACACGGTAATTTTCTAAGAAAATAACCTTTAACCGCCCATTAATTTGTTCGTCGCTGTTCACCTTTTGTGCAACAGAATTGATTAACTTAATAATCCGCTTCGCATAATGATATCCCGGCGATGCTTTCGCGCCAAAAATAAACGTACGTGGATACATATCGAAATGTTCATCTTCTTTTAATCGGTTATATAAATGCATAATGTGGAGTACATTTAACAACTGTCTTTTATACGCATGTAACCGTTTCACCTGTACATCAAAAATCGATGAGTCGTCTACAGTCATCCCTGTTTTTTCGTAAATATATTTAGCTAACTTTTGTTTATGGTGATGTTTCACTTTTTCTAATCGTTCTTGAAATGCATGATCAGTTGCATATTTTTTCAACTGAATAAGCTGCTCAGGCTGCTTTATCCATTCCATTCCGATCGCTTCGGTGATAAGAGAAGAAAGCTCCGGATTTGCTTTCAGCAACCAACGGCGATGGGTAATCCCGTTCGTTTTGTTATTAAATTTTTCCGGAAAGTATTCGTAAAATAACTTCATTTCCCGATGCTTTAAAATTTCAGAATGGATTTTCGCCACACCATTCACACTATAGCTCCCTACAATCGCTAAATGGGCCATTTTCACAAGCCCATGAGCAATAATGGCCATCTCCTCGATTCTTTTCCAATCGCCAGGATATCGATTCCATAAATCACGACAAAATCGTTCATTAATTTCTTGCACAATCATATAAATTCGCGGCAGTAGCGGTTGGAAAATGTAAATAGGCCATTTTTCCAACGCTTCAGATAATGTTGTATGATTTGTATAAGAGATCGTATTTGTCGTAATGTGCCACGCTTCATCCCATCCCATTCCTTCCTCATCTAACAAAATTCTCATCAGTTCTGGAATGGCTAGAACTGGGTGGGTGTCATTCACATGAATCGCTACGTGTCGATGGAAATGTTGTAAATGTCCGTATCGTTGCCGATAATCGCGCACAATGCTCCCGATGCTTGCAGCAACAAGAAAATACTGCTGTTTTAACCTTAAAATTTTTCCTTCATCATTTGTATCATCAGGGTACAAAAATTCAGAAATGGCTTCCGTCTCTCGCTTATATTGCATGACATGTTTATGAAGCGGAAACTTCGCTGGCTCCGCACTCCATAGTCGCAGCGTGTTGACAGTTGTCGTATCATATCCGATGACCGGCATATCGTAAGGAACGGCCATCACTTTTTCTACATCATAATGTCGAAACGTTAATCGACCGTTTTGTTCGTAGCACTCCACTTTCCCCCAGAAATTAACCTCTACCGCTAAATCTTCTTTTTTCACTTCCCAAACGTTTCCATGACGCAACCATTGCTCTGGAAGCTCCACTTGATAACCATTCACAATTTTTTGATCAAATAAACCGTGCTTGTAGCGAATACCTTGACCATGTCCAGGTAAGTCAAGAGAAGCAAGAGAATCTAAAAAACAAGCAGCTAATCGACCAAGCCCTCCATTTCCGAGACCTGCATCTATTTCCACTTCTTCGATACGAGCCAATTCAATGCCAAGCTCTTTTAATCCTTGCTCCACGACATCGCGTATACCAAGATTCATTAAATTGCTGCCTAACAAGCGACCTAGCAAAAATTCAATGGACAAATAATACACTTGCTTTTTATGTTCAGCACGGTATCGTTCATTCGTCTGAATCCAATGTTTGCTAATGTACTCACGAATCATATGCCCTAGCGTATTGTATTGGTCGAGGACAGTCGATTCCCAAAATCGCTTTCCATACATCATTTCTAATCGCTTCAAAAACGTTTGTTTAAACTCTTCTTTACTCGTGAACATAGATGCCACTCCCAGCCATTAGTTCGTCATATAGTTGATTGTATTTAAATGCCGATTTTGCCCAGCTGTAATCCTTGTTCATTGCTTGTTTCATAATTGTCTCCCATATTTCTTTTTGTTCATAAAAGGAACGTGCGCGCTGAATCGTATATAACATATCATGAGCATTAAAGTTTTTAAACGTAAATCCCGTCCCTTCTTTCGTAAATTCGTTAAATGATTGCACCGTATCGTTTAATCCACCTGTTTCTCGAACGATCGGCACAGCCCCGTAGCGCATGGCAATCATTTGTCCAAGACCGCACGGTTCAAATTGAGACGGCATTAAAAACATGTCCGCACCAGCATAAATTTGATGTGCAAGCTGCTCTGAAAAACCAATATATACACGCACACGGTCAGGGTACGTCATCGCCATATCATGAAAGAAATGTTCGAACTCCCATTCCCCTGTTCCGAGAATGATCATTTGCACGTTTTCTGCTATTATTTCGTCAAATACACATTTCACTAAATCTAATCCTTTTTGCTTTGTTAACCGCGACACAATGGCAATGACAGGGACATCTTCTTCCGATGGCAAAGAAAAATGTTGTTGGAGAGCTCGTTTGTTAATGCTTTTTCGCGCAATTGTCGTTACATCATACGGCACGGCAATATACGGATCTTTTTTCGGATTGTATATTTCATCGTCAATTCCGTTTAAAATGCCAACTACATGCGAACTTCTCGCCCGCAATAACCCGTCGAGCCGTTCACCATAATATGGCGTTTGAATTTCCTCTTTATACGTTGGACTGACCGTTGTAATCATATGCGCCGAGACAAGCGCTCCTTTCATAAAACTGACGTTTCCATAAAACTCTAAATGCTCAATAGAAAAATAGCGGTCGCTTAAATTCAGCAAGTCCCCTAAAATTTCGCGTGGGAAAATACCTTGAAATTGTAAATTATGAATCGTAAATACCGTTTTCATTCGTGCGTAAAATGAATTGTTCGTATATTCTTCACGCAATAAAAATGGAATCATACCTGTATGCCAATCATGGCAGTGGATTACATTCGGTTGAAAATCAATGACCGGAAGAGAATCGAGTACAGCGCGGCAAAAATATGAAAAACGCTCGCCGTCATCGTAATGTCCATATAATGAATCTCGCTTAAAGTAATACTCATTGTCGACAAAATAGTATGTAATTCCTTCATACTCCAATTGTTCGATTCCACAATATTGTCTTCTCCAACCGACGCGAACGACAAGCTCAGCAATTTTATGCATTTTTTTTCGCATATGTTCTGGAATTAACCCATACTTTGGTAACATGACACGTACATCTGTCCCAAGCTTTTTCAACTCTTTTGGTAATGCGCCAGCCACATCTGCTAACCCGCCTGTTTTTACGAATGGTACACATTCTGATACGACAAATAATACTTTCACGATTTCATCAGCGCTCCTTGTATTGTTCCTTTTCGAATGACGATTGGTTTTTGTGGTGTCCCAATTAATTTCACCCCGTCACCAATTCGGGCATCTTTATCAACAATGACATATTCAAGATGACAGTTCTCTCCAATTTGGCTTTTTTGCATAATGACACTCTTTTGAACGACAGTCCCTTTTCCGATTTTCACAGCTCTTGAAATAATACTACTTTCAATTTCTCCTTCGATCACGCATCCATTCGCAATCATTGCGTTACGCACAAAAGCATGTGAGGTATATTTTGTCGGTGGTTCGTCTTTTACTTTCGTATAAATCGGTCTTCCTTTCAAAAACAACTGCTTCCATATTTCTGGTTGAAGAAGCTCTAAACTATGATAAAAATAACGTTCAATACTATCAATGATCGCAACATATCCATCGTATTCATAATCGCACACCGTTAACCCATTTGTTTCATCATGAACAACATCCACAATACTTTGATAATGATTTCTTTGTTGGTTAGCAATCAAATCGAGTAACAACGATGTTTCTAAAATGAACATGTCAATCGATTGCCCTTGATGACATACGCGTGTAATGTCGCACCCATTAGCAATATGTCTTCGCAGCACTTCTTCATAATCGATGTTACATACTGTATAACTATTGCAAATGAGAGCGTACTTTTGTGTACTTCGTAAAAAATAATCGATATGTTGCTGGAAATGTTGAAATGATCCAATATGAGAAATCGGGAGATCTGGCGAAGGAAAAAAGAATAAGCCATCGCGTTTTCGATTCAAATCCCAATTTTTACCCGAACCTAAATGATCCATTAACGAACGATATTGATATTTTGGGAAAATGGCGACACTTTCAATCCCTGAATTAACCATATTTGATAAGACAAAATCGATTAATCGATAACGCCCAGCGAACGGAACAGCGGCAATAGAACGTTGAAGCGTCAAATCATTCATTTCACGCTTATATGTCGTTGCATCAATAACCCCAAGCATTAATTTTCCCACGTTTTTTCATCCTCTCTCTCTGAAAAATGTCCCAAAAGCTCCTCTGTCACGAGAATGACTTCCCCATCAGATTGATCCGCACAAATGAACGTTCCATCTGGAATTTCCATGTTTGGTGGAACAATCGCTTTTTCAATATATACATTTTTACCAATTACAGCATCAGGCATAACAACGCAATCTTTTACTGTTGCACCTTGTGCAACATACACCCCTTGAAACAAAACAGAATGCTCCACATTCCCCTCAACAATGCATCCTTCATTCACTAAAGACTCTTTCACTTGCGCATACGGAGCAATATATTGCGGCGGTTCATTCGGATTCACTGAATAAATACGCCACGTATAATCAAATAAATTTAACGCTGGGGTATCTTCGAGTAAGTCCATATTCGCTTCCCATAAACTTTTTACCGTCCCGACATCTTTCCAATATCCTTTAAATGGATAAGCAACGAGTCGCTTTTTTTCATCAATTAGCAAAGGAATAATATCTTTGCCAAAATCATGACTTGAGCGATCATTTCGATTATCCATTTCCAAATATTCTTTCAAAATCGACCATTTAAAAATGTAAATGCCCATCGAAGCTAAATTATTTTTCGGATGTGCTGGCTTTTCTTCAAATTCGACAATTTCCATCTCTTCATTTGTATTCATAATTCCAAAACGACTCGCTTCTTCCCACGGTACTTCAATAACAGAAATCGTCACATCCGCCTTCTTTTCAATATGATATTGCAACATATCTGCATAATTCATTTTATAAATATGGTCACCCGAAAGAATGAGCACATACTCCGGATCATACTGCTTTAAATAGTTTAAGTTTTGATAAATCGCATTTGCTGTCCCTTTATACCATCTCATTTCCGACGATTCAGCATACGGCGGAAGAACGGTTACTCCACCATTTTTACGGTCTAAATCCCACGCGCTCCCAATGCCAATATACGTGTTTAACTCTAACGGCTGATATTGGGTGAGCACCCCAACTGTATCAATACCAGAATTGGCACAATTGCTTAGTGTAAAATCAATAATGCGATACTTTCCTCCAAACGGAACAGCTGGTTTGGCTAAATTTTTTGTTAATGAGCTTAATCTACTCCCTTGTCCCCCCGCGAGTAGCATAGCGACGCACTTTTTTCGTACCATGGTTTCCCTTCCCTTCTCTTTTTCTTGTAGGTCGTAAAATTGTTATAGCATACGGCGGAATGGTCATTTCAATGTGATACGGCTTCCCGTGGTATGGTTGTTCACGTGCCACAAGCAATTTTTTGTTTATGTGCCCCGTCCCTCCGTACGTAACATCGTCACTATTGAATACTTCCCGATACGATGTAAGAAGCGGTACACCAACTTTGTAATCATGATATGTGACGTTTGTAAAATTACAAACAACAATTAACGTATCTTCTTCTTTTTTTCCTCGCCGAATGAAAGAAAAAATACTTTGTTCGGCGTTGTTCACATCAATCCATTCAAAGCCGCTTGGGTCATGATCACATTCATATAATGCTTTTTGTTTTTTATAGAAATGCGTGAGAGATTTCACGTAGTTATCCATTTTTCGGTGCATATCAAAATCAAATAACATCCAATCAAGTTGTTCTAGGTCTTTCCATTCATCAAACTGTCCGAACTCCCCACCCATAAACAACAGTTTTTTTCCTGGGTGCGTCATGAAATAACCGTAAAGCAAGCGGAGCTGAGCAAATTTATCCCAATAATCCCCAGGCATTTTATTTAATAGTGACTTTTTTCCATGTACCACTTCATCGTGAGATAAAGGTAAAATAAAGTTCTCTGTGTAGGCATACAACAGTGAAAACGTCATTTTATGATGCATATGTTTCCTTTCATACATGCTCGTTTCCATATAAGTTAATACATCATTCATCCAGCCCATATTCCATTTGTAGTTAAATCCTAATCCACCGTCGTACGTCGGTGCCGTCACTTTCGGCCAATCCGTTGAATCTTCGGCAATCATTAATACGTTTGGATCAAAAGCAAAGACAACTTCGTTTAACTTTTTTAAAAATGAAATGGCATATGGATTTGGATGTAACACGTCACTATTTGGCCAATAAAGCATATTCGCCACCGCATCTACACGAAAACCGTCAATATGGTAATATTGCAACCAAAACAAAGCATTCGAAATTAAAAAGCTGTGCACTTCCGGCTTCCCTAAATCGAAATTAGCTGTTCCCCAAACAATATTTTCTCGATCTTGCATATTCATGTACTCATACGTCGGTTCGCCATCAAACATATATAGCCCGTGTGCATCTTTACAAAAATGTCCCGGAACCCAATCTAAAATGACACCAATTCCTTCTTGATGACAGCGATCAATGAAATACATGAGATCGTGTGGGGTTCCATAGCGGCTCGTCGCAGCATAATAACCTGTTCCTTGATATCCCCATGAACGATCGAGCGGATGCTCAACAAGCGGCAACAGTTCAATATGAGTAAATCCATGCTCAACAACATAAGGAATTAACTCATCTGCCATCTCCGCATATGTGTAACATTGCCCATCGTCTCTCTTTTTCCACGTTCCGAAATGAACTTCATAAATAAACATCGGTTGCTCGTAAATGGGCTTGCGTTTCTTTTTTCTTTGCCACGCTTGATCGTTCCATTTGTATCCATCCAACTGGTATACAATAGAGGCTGTATGGGGGCGTTCTTCAGCATAAAAAGCATATGGATCTGCTTTAAGAAGAGTGCGTCCATCTTTTGTTATAATTTCGTATTTATATAAATGTCCTTCTAAATTTTCTGGAACAACAATCATCCATACCCCTTGATCGTTTATTTTTGTTAATTCATATTCTTCTCCGTTCCAATCGTTAAATGTTCCAACAAGCCGAACTTTTTTGGCATGTGGGGCCCATACACAAAAACGCGTTTCCGTTCTCCCATCTCGTTTCACAAGATGTGCACCGAATAAATGATAGCTTTCATAAAACGTTCCTTCGTGAAATAAATGCAACTGCAAATCGGTTGGGCTCATCGTTAGCAAATGTTCATCCTTCCTTTCTTAAAGAGGTACAAAATTACTCCTTGCTGGTATATTACACTACAACACGCAAAATTCCTGCAAGAAAATTAAGATATTTTTCGACAATGTTCAACAAATCACATGCTAAATGTGGCGAAATGAAAATCAATACGAACGTCCATAAAATTGTCGTTTGATTATCAAATGATAATTATATAGAATATTTTATAGTAATTATTTTTTATATTTTTTTATATTTATTATAAATGATAAAGGGGCGTTTATATGTACGATTTTCATCATTTACCGCATGTAAAAGTGCAAACAACATCAAAAAAAGCACTTTGGACGACATTGTTATTAACCGCTTTTTTCACGATTGTGGAAGTCATAGGGGGCATTTTATCAAATTCCCTTGCTTTATTGTCAGACTCAGCACACATGGCGTCCGATGTGATTGCGTTAGGGTTAAGTATGATTGCCCTTTATTTAGCTTCTCGTCCGCCAAATAAAAAATTTACATTTGGTTATTTACGGTTTGAAATTATCGCCTCATTTTTGAATGGGCTTGCACTTGTCGTTATTGCGGTGGGGATTTTCGTCGAAGGAGTCCGTCGTTTCATTCATCCCGAATCCATTCAATTTTCCTTCATGTTAACGATCGCAACAATCGGATTTATCGTTAATCTTGTGTTAACAATCGTTTTAAGCCGGAGCATGAAAGAAGAAGAAAATTTAAATGTAAAAAGCGCTTTATGGCACTTTATTGGTGATTTACTAAGTTCCATCGGTGTTATCATTTCAGCTATTTTAATTTACTTTACAGGTCTATATGTATTTGATCCCCTCATCAGCGTAGTTATCGGTACCATTATCTTCGTAGGTGGGGCAAAAATTGTTCGAGAGTCGTATTTTATTTTAATGGACGCAGTTCCGAACGAATTTGATATCGAGCGCATTCGCGCGGATATTTTATCTGTTGAAGGAGTCGAAGATGTACATGAATTGCATATTTGGTCTATTTCCACCGATCATTATTCTTTAACTGCACACGTTCTCATTCATGAAAACATTCAGCCATTTTGCGTCATTTTGGCGATCAATGAAATGTTAAAGGAACGATACAATCTCTCCCACGTCACCGTTCAAGTTGAGCACCCATCGATTCATCAACATGGCGAGTATGGCAAGAAATTTTTAGAGAGGAAAAATAAAATGGATATAAGTGGAGAAGAAGGATGTAAAAATGTTCCTCTTATTTAGTAGCGTTAGGCATTTTACTGATCGTATTTGTGCTTAAACTGAAACAAAAAAATGACTATTCCTCTATCTTAATTTTGCACAAATAAGAAAGGACATCCCACAAATAATATGGGATGTCCT
Source organism: Anoxybacillus flavithermus (assembly GCA_002243705.1). Lineage (GTDB taxonomy): Bacteria > Bacillota > Bacilli > Bacillales > Anoxybacillaceae > Anoxybacillus > Anoxybacillus flavithermus. Next base: position 1,045,459 of record CP020815.1, on the reverse strand, counting down.
TTCAATTAGTGACCCGTACGGGATTCGAACCCGTGTTACCGCCGTGAAAGGGCGGTGTCTTAACCACTTGACCAACGGGCCGTATGTGGCAATGGCGGAGAAGGCGGGATTTGAACCCGCGCGCCGCAAAACGCGACCTAACGGTTTAGCAAACCGTCCCCTTCAGCCACTTGGGTACTTCTCCAAATGGCTCCGCAGGTAGGATTCGAACCTACGACCGCTCGGTTAACAGCCGAGTGCTCTACCACTGAGCTACTGCGGAATAAAAAAGCAAGTATTTGAAAGAAATTCAAATGGGCCTAAGTGGACTTGAACCACCGACCTCACGCTTATCAGGCGTGCGCTCTAACCAGCTGAGCTATAGGCCCACGTAAGCGGGTGATGGGAATCGAACCCACGACATCAGCTTGGAAGGCTGAGGTTTTACCACTAAACTACACCCGCACAATCAGTAAGTTATATCAACATTCATTACTTACTATGCCTAATCATGCCTCTTCCTCTACTCGCACATTCAATGATGATGGATGCGTCGAGGCAACTCGTAGCTTATTCATTGAAGCTTTGCTCGTGGCTGAGGTTTTACCACTAAACTACACCCGCATATTTGAACTTGCAAATGTTATGGGGCGACTAGTGGGAATCGAACCCACGAATGCCAGAGCCACAATCTGGTGCGTTAACCACTTCGCCATAGCCGCCACAATGATGCCGGCTGCAGGACTTGAACCCGCAACCTACTGATTACAAGTCAGTTGCTCTACCAATTGAGCTAAGCCGGCATGATATAAGGTGCATCGAACTTCTAACACGTTCGTCAGTTGTGCCTCTTCCTCTACTCGCACATTCAATGATGATGGATGCGTCGAGGCAACTCGTAGCTTATTCATTGAAGCTTTGCTCGTCTCTACCAATTGAGCTAAGCCGGCATAATATAAAGCGATATGAAACTGTATATGGCGGAGGAGGAGGGATTCGAACCCCCGCGCGCCTTTCGACGCCTCTCGGTTTTCAAGACCGACCCCTTCAGCCAGACTTGGGTACTCCTCCGTATAATATGAACATGGTGGACCTTGTAGGACTCGAACCTACGACCGGACGGTTATGAGCCGTCTGCTCTAACCAGCTGAGCTAAAGGTCCTAAGCTAGTAGCGGCGGAGGGAATCGAACCCCCGACCTTACGGGTATGAACCGTACGCTCTAGCCAGCTGAGCTACGCCGCCATTATAAATATATGGTGGAGCCTATCGGGATCGAACCGATGACCTCCTGCGTGCAAAGCAGGCGCTCTCCCAGCTGAGCTAAGGCCCCTTAGATGGTCGGGAAGACAGGATTCGAACCTGCGACCCCATGGTCCCAAACCATGTGCTCTACCAAGCTGAGCTACTTCCCGTCCTCATAATGACATAAACATGGCGCGCCCGAGAGGATTCGAACCCCTAACCTTCTGATCCGTAGTCAGATGCTCTATCCAATTGAGCTACGGGCGCATATGAAGTGCCGAGGGCCGGACTCGAACCGGCACGGTAGTCACCTACCGCAGGATTTTAAGTCCTGTGCGTCTGCCAATTCCGCCACCCCGGCATGGCATATTGGAGCGGAAGACGGGACTCGAACCCGCGACCCCCACCTTGGCAAGGTGGTGTTCTACCACTGAACTACTTCCGCATTATGCGGGTGGAGGGACTTGAACCCCCACGCCAGAGGCGCCAGATCCTAAGTCTGGTGCGTCTGCCAATTCCGCCACACCCGCATCATGGTGAGCCATGGAGGACTCGAACCTCCGACCCTCTGATTAAAAGTCAGATGCTCTACCTACTGAGCTAATGGCTCAAAAACAATCTGGTGCCGGCTGCAGGACTTGAACCCGCAACCTACTGATTACAAGTCAGTTGCTCTACCAATTGAGCTAAGCCGGCATCATTTAACATGGTGGCTCGGGACGGAATCGAACCGCCGACACAAGGATTTTCAGTCCTTTGCTCTACCGACTGAGCTACCGAGCCGTTTAAGTAATTCCCTTACCTTTATTAATGAGTTTGAAACAACACGTCCTTCGTCCCGCTCTCAGTATGATTAATCAAGCAGAGGCTCGAGCGGACGCTGCAGTTTCCCAAAGAAGCTTACTCGGTCGTGCTCTACCGACTGAGCTACCGAGCCATACATGGCGGTCCCGACGGGACTCGAACCCGCGATCTCCTGCGTGACAGGCAGGCATGTTAACCACTACACTACGGGACCAATTTGGTTGCGGGGGCAGGATTTGAACCTGCGACCTTCGGGTTATGAGCCCGACGAGCTACCTGGCTGCTCCACCCCGCGATGATGAAAGCAAATCAATGTTCATATATGGTGGAGGATGACGGGATCGAACCGCCGACCCCTTGCTTGTAAGGCAAGTGCTCTCCCAGCTGAGCTAATCCTCCATCTTTTTCTTGCCCGGCAACGTCCTACTCTCGCAGGCGGTGTCCCGCCAACTACCATCGGCGCTGGAGAGCTTAACTTCCGTGTTCGGGATGGGAACGGGTGTGACCTCTCCGCCATCGTCACCGAGCAATAATGCTTTAGACAAATGTTATTATAACGGAATATTTTTTGTTGTCAAGCATTTTTTTGTTCCTTCAAAACTAGATAACAGAACAGTCGCCTGCGCTTTTCTTGTGTGTTTAGTTAAGTCCTCGATCGATTAGTATCCGTCAGCTGCACGTGTCGCCACGCTTCCACCTCGGACCTATCTACCTTGTCATCTTCAAGGGATCTTACTCGCTTGACGCGATGGGAAATCTCATCTTGAGGGGGGCTTCACGCTTAGATGCTTTCAGCGCTTATCCCTTCCGCACATAGCTACCCAGCTGTGCCCCTGGCGGGACAACTGGTACACCAGCGGTGCGTCCATCCCGGTCCTCTCGTACTAAGGACAGCTCCTCTCAAATTTCCTACGCCCGCGACGGATAGGGAC